>CAIYZC010000406.1 GCA_903930565.1 uncultured Pedosphaera sp. | reverse complement strand
GAGCCGGGAGGGGACCATTATTTTTCCCGGCTTTGACGGCGGCGCGGAATGGGGCGGCGCGGCCGTGGATCCGCGGTCGGGCGTCCTGTATGTGAACGCGAACGAGATGCCTTGGATTCTCACCATGGTCGAAACCCGCGGCGGCGGCGGGGCGGCGGCGGCCGGCGGGGAGGGCGTTTATCGCCAGCTTTGCGCGGCGTGCCACGGTTTGAACCGGACGGGGGATCCCGCCCGCGCCTTCCCTTCACTGCAAAATGTCAGCGCCAAATATAAGCGGCCGGACCTGCTGAATCTCCTGCGCCAAGGCAAAGGGGTCATGCCCGCGTTCGCTTTCCTTTCGCCGGTGCAGATGGAATCTCTCGCCGCGCTGCTGCTGGGGGAGACGCCCGCCGCCGTCGCCGACCCGGCCGCCACCCGGGCGGAGCCCGCACCGGCCGCCGAAGCGCCGCTGGGGGAACCGTACACCCACACGGGCTACAACCGCTGGTTGGATCCGCAGGGTTATCCGGCCGTCAAACCACCTTGGGGCACCTTGAATGCCATCGACTTGAACTCGGGTGAACTGCTCTGGCGCACGCCCTTGGGCGAATACCCCGAGCTCACCGCGCGGGGCATTCCCCGGACGGGGACGGAAAATTACGGCGGACCGGTCGTCACGGCCGGGGGCTTGCTCTTCATTGCCGCGGCCAAGGACGAACGACTCCACGCCTTCGACCAAGCCACCGGCAAACTGCTGTGGGAAGCCAAACTTCCCGCCGGGGGTTACGCCACGCCGGCCACCTACCGGGTCAACGGGCGACAATACGTGGTGATCGCCTGCGGGGGCGGCAAGATGGGCACCAAAAGCGGGGACGCTTACGTGGCCTTTGCCCTGCCTTAACGTGACGGGAAAAACCGCCTCAGGCCTTCGCCTTGCCGGGGCGTTCGTTGGGAATCAGTTTGCCCGCGTGCATCCGCAGGTAATCCTGCACCATTTGAATGCGTCCGAGCGTGGTCGGGGCGCGTTTCTGGCTTTGAAACAGCCGGTAATGGGCCAGCGTCTTCCCCACCTCCATGATCTCCACGTTGCCCTTGTCCGTCTGCCACATCTGCCCTTTTTCCAAGGCGGGACCGGGGGGCGTGGCGGTCCGCTTTGAATTCGTTGCTGGTTTTTCCATAAAGGCGGGCGCGTACGCGCAACCACCCAAACATCAGACCACCTTTCGGCCAACTTATTCAATTCCATCGCCGAAACCTTTCCCCCGCCCCGCTCCGCCACCATCCCCCGCAAGTTCCCGGCCGCCGGGGCACCCGGCCAAGCCGCTCCGCCCGTGGGGCGTGCCGAATCGGGCATTGCCGGCGTGCGGGGGGATCGGCTAATAAATGGGCATATGGCAACCGTCGCGCAACAACTGCTCCAAGCTCGGGAGGGCAAAAACCTCACGATCTATCAGGTTGCCGAATCCACCAAGATTCGGACGGACCACATCCGCGCGCTGGAAGCGGGCAATTTCGACGTGTTTTCGGCTCCCGTTTACATCAAAGGCTTCGTCCGCACTTACGCCACCCTGCTCCGACTGGATGTGGGGGAAGTCATGCGCACCTTGGAGGCGGAACTGGCGCAGACCAAAAAATTCCGCGAACCGCCCTCCCTCACCGGCCGCCGCCGCGGCATCCTGGATTTCCTCACCCTCCAACTCTCCAAGCTCAATTGGAAGGTCGCCCGCGTGGGTTTGGTTATTTTGGGCGTGGCGGTACTGGGTTTTGCCGGGGTCCTGCTTTGGCGCCACTTCCATCGCGCCGAACCCGTGGTCAACCTCCCGCCCAGCGTGTACAAGCCCAACAAGCCCGGCACCGGCGCCACCCTCCCCGTCCCCGCCCCCAAAAACAAGCCCTGAGCCGTCCGCCCGATCCATTTCGCGCGGACTCAGTGCCGGCGCGTGGCACTGGCGGCGGGCAGTAAACATAGGCTCACGCCCCCACCGGCAACCTCCATCGGCGCAAATTTTTGGCCCCGCAAGCGGCCAGGGTAAACCACTCCACTCCACTCCGCTTAATCGGTTCCCGGGCATGGCCCGCGCGCCAGCGTTGTGGAGTGCGGAATGAAGTTCCGCTGTCGATCGGGCGAACGGCGTCCCCTAACCCAGACACGTCGAGCGGAAGCGGAGCCTCCGAGCGCAGCCTCTTCGCGTTCCCCACCGCCGCACTCCCCAACCCTCAGCGTCCTCCGCTTTCCGTTGGCCTTGGCGCAGGTCACGCGCAGACGCCGGCGGGTGGTCCGTGGCGGGCCGGGCATCCCGCAGTCGGCGCCGACGCCCCCCACCGTCCTCAAACCGGGATTTGACGCCCGGCCGGCTTTGCGTTACCCATGGTCCCTTCATGAACTTATTTGATCTCTCCGGTGAAGTGGCGGTGGTCATCGGCGCCACGGGCGCCCTCGGCGGCGCGGTGGCGGATGCGCTCGG
>CAIYZC010000405.1 GCA_903930565.1 uncultured Pedosphaera sp. | reverse complement strand
TTGACGCAGTATTTCGGCGGGCCGCGCATCCGCCTGGCGTTTATCCCATTGCCGGTGCTGGGCGCGGGCATCATGATCTACAAGCTGGCCACGGGCCTGGCCCATCATTGATTCCCGGGACGCTGCGATGAAATTACTGCTCTGCCAAGACGGAACCGAAACCGCCGAACGGGCGGCCCAATTGGGGTCGCTGCTGGCCGCCGCCTGCCATGCCCGGGTGACCCTGCTGGCCCCGGGCGGCGCGGAGGCCGCCGGGACCGCCGGGCTGGAAGCGGCGCTGGACCGCGCGCGCACGGGGCTGGAGGCACTCCGGGTGCCGCATGCGACGCACCGGCCGGCGATCCCTTTTGAACAGGCGGTGATCCAAGCCACGGAATCGGCCGCCTATGATTTGGTGGTCTTGGGCGGGGCCCGACGGGACGAAAACGGGGAATTGGTCCTGGCCCAGGCGCGGTACGAGCTGATCCAAGAGTTGCGACCGCCCGTGCTGGTGGTCACCGGCCCGGTGGCCAAGGTGGAGCGCATCCTGTTGTGCACCACGGGAACCGGACAGTTGGACCACGCCATCGAATTGTCCGCGCGGCTGGCCCGGGGGCTCGGGGCGCGGTTGACGCTGCTCCACGTGGTGCCGAAGCCGCCCGCACTTTATGTGCCGACGGACCGGCGTGAGGCGGAAGTGGCGGCCGTGCCCCACGCGGACACGGCCCTGGGCCGCGAACTCCGGCGGCAACGCGACTTGGCGGTGCGGCACGGAGCCGCGGTGGAAATCCGCATTCGGGACGGCTTGGTGGCGCCGGAAATTCTGGCGGAAATCCAAAATGGCGGCCACGACTTGGTGGTCACGGGTTCCTCCCGCAGCCACGGCACGCTGCGCACCTATGTGCTGGGCGACCTCACGCGGGAGATTTTGGCGCAGGTCGAAGGCGCACTCCTGGTGGTGCGGCTCACCCCCGCCGCGGCGGGCACAGCGAGCCTGCGCACCTGGCTGGAACGGGTGACGCAGCGCCCGCCCGAATGATCAACTAATTGGTCGGGCGGTTGACGCGGTAATAACGGGCCCGGTTGGTCAAGGCGTCCGTGAAAGAGACATTCGTCCCCGGGGCGAGCACATTGGTGAGGGTGGTCCACACCCGGAGGTCGGGGGAATACTGCACCACGTAATTGGTTCCCGGCAGCGCATTGAAGGCGGCCGCCCAACCCGCGGCCCCCGGGGAGGCTTTAAGCACCACGGCGGGGACGGTGACGGTGAGCGTCGCCCCGGCGCTGACATTGGTGCCCAGGGAATTGGTCACCTGCACGGAATAGGCCCCCGCGTTGAAGGTTTGCGCGACGGGCAGCGTGTAGCTGGACAGGGTCGCGCCGGCAAGATTTGTGCCGTTGAAGCGCCATTGGTAACCGAGCGGCGCCGTGCCCCCCGCGCCCACGCTGAACGTCGCGGGATTCCCCGCCACCACCGTGACATTCGCGGGCTGGTTCGTGATCACGGGCGGGGTGCGGACGGTGAGCGTGGCCACGGCGCTGGTGAGCGTGCCGAGGGAGTTGGTGATGACCACGGAGTAGCCGCCGGCGTCGGCCGCGCCCACGTTGGTGCGCGTGTAGGCGCTGCTGCTCGCGCCCGTGATCGGGGCGCCGGTCAGCAACCATTGGTAGGCGAGGTTGGTGGCGCCGTAGGCGGCCACGGAAAAGGTGGCGTTGGAACCCGCGCCAAGGCTCAGGCCGACGGGCTGGGTGCGGATGCCCGGCGGTCCGGCCGCGCCGACCGAGAACGTGAAGACGGCCGAAACGGACGGACCGCTGTTGCCGGAAAATTCCCAAGCAAAAATTGTGATGTTGGAGGTGCCCGACCAGGTGGGAATGCCCCCGATCCGGCCGTTGTTCGTCAGCCACAAACCCGGGGTCAAAGGGAAGATGGCGCTGCCCGAAGCGGCCGTGGGGGCGCTCCAACTTTGCGCGGTGCGCACGGCGGTGCTGAGGATGTGGGTGTACGCCGTGCCGGTGCTGGGGGTGAGGGTGTACGGGGTGTTGATGGAGGTGGCGCCGGAGACGGCATGGTGGCTGCCAAGGAAGGCGACGGCGCCCGCGGCGAGCCGCAGCACCACCGCCCAGGCGGGCGCGGCGGCTGCGGCGGGCGCCGCGGGGAACACCCGCCAGAGGGGGAGCAATTGCAGGACCGCGGCCAGGAAAACCGCAAGGGAACGACGGAGTTTCATAAAGGGACCTCTACTTTTGGGGTTGCAGGACCACGTAGGTGGGCAGGCCCACCACGCCAAAATAATCCAGGGCGGGCCGCGCCGGCGCCTGGTTCGGCTGCTCGGCGAGGTAGCGGACCACGATGAAATCGCCCAGCCGCTGCTTGACCGCGGCGGTGTTGAAAACGGTTTCGTCCATGGCCAGGCAGTTCTTGCACCAACTGGCACCGAAATCGATGAACACGGGCTTGCCTTGCTCGCGGCCCTGGCGGAGGGCGTCGGCGAGGGCGGCGTTGGCGGCCCCGGCCTGGGCTTGGTTGCCCACGAACGCCCCGGCCATGCCGGCCAGGTCCCGCCGGGCTTGAAAGAGCTGCCAGCCCAAATGGGCGTAGTAAGCGGCGAACAGGAAAATCAGGCCGCCGAAGACGTGTTTGACGTGGCGCATCCAGCCGCCCGGCTTGGGCAGCCAGCTCAAACCCGCGCCCGCAAAGGGCCACGGCAGGGCCATGCCCGCGCCCAGCAGGAAGGGCAGCAACAGGCCCGCCAACGTCCCTTGCGTGTACAGTTGCGTGGCGAGCAGGAGCACTGAAATGACGACCGGCGCCACACAGGCGCCCGCCAGCAGGGAGGCCACGATCCCCAGTGAAAACGCCATGAGGTAGGGGCTGCGACCGGCCTTGCCCGCCCCGACCCCGCCGCCTTGGAAGCGGCTGAAATCCACATTCACCAAATCAAACATCGCCAGCCCCATCACCACAAAAATCAAGGCCATGACGACATTGAAGCCGACGGAGGCGTTCAACGCGCCGAACTTGGAGCCGGTGAGGACCACCACCAGACCCAGGCCGCCGTAGGCCAGCGCCATGCCCGCCCCGTAAACCCCGCCCAAGGCGAACCCCTGCGCCCGGCTGCGCGCCCGCGCGCCGGCGCCGATGATGGCCAGGTTGATGGGAATCAACGGCAGGACGCAGGGCGTCAAGTTCAGGCCCAGCCCGCCCAAGACGATGAAGAGCAAAGTGGCGGCCAAGCCGAAATGCTGCAACCGCGCCAGCGGGCTCTCCGCCACTCCGCGCCCCGCCTGGGCGGCGGCCAAAAAGCCCAAAAAGTCATTCACCGGCAAATACCCCGTCTCCCGCCCCACGACCCGGAACGTCGCCGCGTCGGTTTGCCACACCTGGGTCACGCCGCCGGTGTCCGCGCGGCCCGCCCCGGTCGCCGTCGCCGGCTCCTCCGCCGGTTCGACCACGGCGGTCAGCCGACCTTCCTTCAGGGAAAAATCATGGTGTTCGGGAAAATAGCAGGCGGAGTTGCTGCACCCCTGCCAGCGGACGACCAAGCCCGCGGGCAAAGGATTGGTCAAAAGCAAGGCGGCGCCAAACCCGTGGTTGTACGCGGACTTTTCATGACCGGTGACCGGATCCGACAGCACCAACGGCGGGGTGATCCAGCAGGGCGCGAGTTCGGTGCCGGTGTCGGTCTCAAAATGCAGTTTCGAGGAATAGAGGACATGCTCGGGGGGCACCTTGAATTGGAAGCGCACCAAGGTTTGCCCGTTGGTGGGTTCGAGCGTCCCCGTCACGCCAAACGGGCTGGGCGGCCGGTCGGCGCGGACGGCGCCGACCAGGCACCACCCGAGCAACCCGGCCCACACCCACCGCCGGATCCGTCGCGAAAAATGCATCGGCGGCCGTTTAGTTGCAGCCGCAGCCGCCGCCCCCCACACCGCGGCCGCCGGCGGCCGCTTCGCGGGAGAAGTAAATGTGGTCATCCTGCATGACCATGATGGGATCACGATCGGCCCGCATGATGGGGTCGGCCAGGGTACCGCGTTGCCACGGCTTGACCTGTTGGCAGCCGCCGCCCAGCGCGGCCAGCACGGCCAGCGCGGCGAGAGGGATAAGGTTGCGCTTCATAAGGGAATAAATCAGGGTTTGCCCAACAGGGACTCGATCTCGCTTTCGTATTTGCGCCGGGTTTCCACCCCGCGGAAACCGCTGTGGACAAAGCGCACTTTGCCGGTGCGGTCGATCAGGATGGAAGTGGGCATGGTCGCGATCCCCGCCTTTTCCACCAGCTTTTGCTTGGCGTCGCGCACCACGTTGAAGGTCACGGGGTTCTTTTTGAGGAATTCCTCCATGTCCGCTTTCTTCTCATCCACGTTCACCGCGATGATGACGAAGCCGCGCGGACCGTATTGCTTTTGCAGCGCGTCCATAACCGGGAAGGAATCGCGGCAGGGATCGCACCAGGAGGCCCAAAAATCAAGCAGCACGACCTTGTCCTTGAGGCCCTCGGGCAATTTGCCTTCCAAATTGAAGGCGGCGAGGTCCGGGGCGGGGTCGCCGGTTTTGAGGGCGGCGGCGGCGGTCAGCGCGCACAGGAGCGCGCCGCACAACGCGGCGACGAAGCGGGATTTAACTGGTGATGTAGGCATGGAATCCGGGGGTGGCGTGGCGCTGCGTTTCCGTGCTGAGACAGCCCTCCGCGCCGGGGCAGAGCCGCATCAGATTGAGGCCCTCCGGCGCACCCAGAACAAAGGCGGCCGTGGACAAAATTCCCGCAAAAGTGCAGTTCGGGGCGATCACGGACACCGCCAGGGTGCCGTTGTCCGCCGGGTAACCGGTCCGCGGATCCAGCAGGTGGCCGTAGCGCCGCCCTTGGTGCGTGAAATGGCGGAGGTAATTCCCGGAGGTGGCCACCGCGTGGTTGGTCACGGCCACGCCGGTCCAGCAGCGGGCCGGCTGCCGGGGATCCTGCAGGCCGATGTGCCAGGCGCCGCGCTCGGGCGGTTGGCCGTGGACGCGCACATCCTGGCCGAAATCCACCAACACATCGTTGATCTCCCGCTCCAACGCCAAACCCACCACGCGGTCCACGGCGTATTCCTTGCCCAAGCCGCCGAGGTCGAGGCCCATGCCCGCCCGCGGCAGGTGGATCGCGCCGGGCCGCCGCTGCACGCGGCGCCAGCCCACCAACTCGCGCGCGGCTTGGACCGCCGCGTCGGCGGGCACCACGGGCGGTTGCGCCTTCCAATTCCACAGTTGCAACAGCGGCAGCGCCGTCGGGTCGAACACCCCGCGCGTGACAAAGAACATCTCCTGGCAGAGGTTGAACAACTGGTCCGTTTCCGGATCCACCGCCACCCAGTCCCGACCGGCGGCCGCGTTGATGCGGCTGACCAGGCTGTCCGGGAGGAACCGGGAATATTTCGCCTCAAAATCCGCCACCCAGCGCAGGAGGTCGGCTTGAAAGGCACGGGCGACCGCGGGCTGCCCGGTCCGGAAACTCACCCGGCAGGCCGTGCTCATGGCCTGGAACGTGAGTTGGTAAAACCCGGCCGTAGCGGTTTGCCGCGCCGAACGGGTCACCCGCTCGCGCACCACCGCCGCGCCGTCCGCCGGATGGGGCGCCGTCAGAACCATAAACGCGCCCCGATGGTGTAAACCGTCGCCGCCGGGTAGGCGCTTTGGTCGGTCACCCCATCCAAACCCTGCATGACATAACGGCGGAACCCGGCGTCGATCGTCAGCCAATCCCGCGCGCGCCAAGTAACGTTCACGCCCCCGGTGATGGTTTGGAGATTGGAAAGCCGGTAGTCGGAAGTGTAAAACTCAGGGGGCGTCGCGGCGTCATTGAATTGCGTCGCGTAAAAGCCCGCCGCGCTCTGCTCGTAGTACCGCACCATCGGCGCGATGACCAAGCGCTTGCCCAGCTTCTGGTACCAGGCCAGTTCGACAGTGTGCGCCGTGATCCCGAAGGAATCGACGAACAGCCGGTAGGAGCCTTCCGCGCTGGCGTGCAACGGCGTCACCGCCTGCGTCAAGGCCAGGTAGGTGATGTAGCGGTTGCGATGGTGGGGCAGGTTTTCTGGGAAGAGCCCCAAGGGCTGGGTGGGATCCTGATAGTTGGGCATGCCGCCGATATAATTAAATAGCACGCCCTTGTACTGGTCATCCAAATAGCCGTGAGAATTCCCATACGTGAAATTGAGCGTCAGCACGGTCTTTGGACTCAGCAACTGGGTCAGGCCCAGCAAGATCTCGTCCGCATCCTTATGGGCTTTGTCGCTGAGGAAAATGCCCTTCGGCAGGACGGTGTCAAAATCGTGGGACCAACCCGCGTTCAGGGTGGTGTTCTTTTCGTTGAGGTCGAGCGCGTAATTGAACGCCGTGCCCACCGAGAGGTAATCGTGCTCCCGGCTGTAGGAGAGTTCGGGCGTGAAGCGCTGGTTGTCCCAGGTGAAGGTCGGGGACAGCGACGCCGCCCAGCGGATGTCGTGCACCTCGCTGGTCTGCACCGCGGAGCTGAACGGGCCCGTGGGACCGCCGAAAGCCGGCGGGATCGGGTTCAGCACCTGCGACGGCGGCGGACCGCCGGCGGGCGAGGCGCCGGAAATGGCGTCGTGGACAAAGGTGCCCTTGAGGGTGAGCCACGGGGAAAGGTGGGTGTCGAAGAGGAAAGTTTGTGTTTCCACAAACATCCGCGCGTCATCCTCGTGGTAATTTTCGTAACGGTACGCCGCCACATCCTCCGCGCGGGCCCGTACCGCCTGGTGCAGACACACCGCCACAGCGGTTAGCAAACCCACCAACCACCGCCCGGGCGACCCGCACCGGACACCGGAAACAAAAGAGCGTTTCGCAGCCATATTTAACGCATTATAAAACCAAACCCGCCGCGGGGCAAACTTGATTTGAACGACCGGTCAAATTGCGCCCCGTTTGGCGCGGGATGAATTAAGAGCGCCGGCGACCGCGCGCGCCAATGGTTGTTTCACCGCACACCGGAAGAATTTATTTCCGGGCTCGGGGTTTCCCTTTTCGCCGCCGCCAAGTATCTTGGCCGCCATGCATTGCGTCGTGACGGCGGGGCCCACTTTTGAAGCGCTGGACGAGGTTCGGCGGCTCACCAATTTTTCCACCGGCCGCTTGGGCGTGGAACTGGCCCGCCACCTCGCGGGCCGCGGCCACACCGTCACCTTGTTGCTCGGGGAACAGGCCACGTACCGGGACACCGCGGGCCTGGCGGGCAGCGTCACCCCGTTCACCACCACCAGCGATCTGCGCGCCCACCTGCAAGCGCTGGGCGGGGGCGGCGGCGTGGCCGCCGTCTTTCACGCGGCGGCCGTGAGTGATTTCACGTTCGGCAAAGTGTGGGTGCGCAGCGCGGCGGGCGCGTTGAGCGAGGTGCGGGCGGGCAAACTCTCGACCCGCGAAGGGACGCTGCTGGCCGAGCTTTTGCCCACGCCGAAAATCATCACCGAACTGCGCGGCTGGTATCCCCGGGCGCTCCTCGTGGGCTGGAAGTACGAGGTCGAAGGCGGGCGCGCGGAATTGGCCCGGCTGGCGGCCCGCCAGTTCGCCGAGTGCGGAACCGACTTGTGCGTGGTCAACGGCCGCGCCTACGGCGAAGGCTTCGGCGTCGCGCAACCGGACGGCGCCTGCCCGCACTGCGCCGACCGCGCCGCCCTGTTCCACCAACTGGAGCAACGCCTGGCCTTGCGCGCCGCCAACTAAGGCCCGGGCCCACCAAGTCCATCCCTGGCCGCCGGGCACCAAACCGAACTTCACGAAATCGTCACGCGGTCCGGCGTTGACAGCCCCGTGACAGGTGTGATACCTTCCGCCGCGACGACGCAGGGTTTATGCAGGGCTTTTTAAACCAACCTGTGCTGGTGCTCAACCGGCTGTGGCAAGCGGTCAACGTTTGCACGGCCCGCCGCGCCTTGACCCTGCTTTTCGAAGGGCAGGCGCAGGTGGTTTACGGGGCCGACGACGGCTCCTTCCAAACCTTCAGCTTCCGCCAATGGCAGGACTTTTCCGCGCAGCAGCCCCACCCGGAGAGCATCCACACCATTTCCCTGCGGATTCGCGTGCCCCGCGTCATCCTGCTCGTCGTGTTCGACCGCCTCCCGAAAAAGGAGGTCAAGTTCACCCGGCACAACATTTTTGAGCGGGACCACAACACCTGCCAGTACTGCGGCAAGGTGTTCGAGCGCAAGGATTTGAATCTGGACCACGTGATCCCCCGCGACCGCGGCGGACCGACCACGTGGGAAAACATCGTTTGCTCCTGCATTCCCTGCAACACACGCAAGGCCAACCACACGCCCGCCGAGGCCGGTCTGCACCTCATCCGCAAGCCGAAGCGGCCCAAGTGGCGGCCGTTCATCCAGATCAACTTGGGCCTGCCGCTGCACGATAGCTGGAAGCACTTCGTGGACCTTGCCTATTGGAACGTGGAGCTGGGCGAGGACATCGGCGGGTAGCCGCGCGCCCCGGCGCGGAGCCGAACTCCCTTGCCCCCACTGCGTGCCTCCGCCAGCCGCCGGCGCGGTCAGGCCGCGGAGCGCGCGCTTTCGATCAATTCCCAGAACTTGGGATTGGCCTGCAGCGCTTCGTCCTCCCCGACCTTCAGGCCCGAGCGGAAATAGAAATCCTTGAGCGTGTGGCGGTTGAGAATGCGGTGGACCACCACGCCGAGGTCGTGCCGCTCAAAATACACGCGGTAATCGCCCAAGCGGAACCGGTGCAGCACGCGCCCCGCGCGCTCCAATTTCCCGAACTGGTCGGCCTCCGGTTGGAGGACCTGTTGGGTCAGCCCGCGGAAATCGCCCAGAATCTGCAATTGCAATTCCTTGGGCATGCGCGCCAATTCGGCGGCGCTGGTCGGATTAAAAATGATTTGAAATGGGCGCATGTCAGCTTCGGTGGGTACTGATACCCCCCATCCATCCCCCATGTCAACGCTGCCCCGGCCGCGCGCCGGGCGCGCGCGGCGACGCGGAGGCCAAAAGTGGATGACGCAATGGGCGGCGTGTGCTAGGTTGTTAACCGTTATGAAACGCCCGCCATCCCTCAACTTGGGTTGCCCCCGGCCCGCGGGCCGGGCGTTCACCCTGATTGAGTTGCTGGTGGTGATCGCGATTATCGCGATTCTGGCCGCGCTGCTGTTGCCCGTGCTTGCGCAGGCGAAGGCCCGCGCATGGACCGCCAATTGCCTGAGCAACCAACGCCAGTTGGGGATTTGCTTCCACCTCTACTCCGTGGACAACAACGATCTCCTGGTGCCCAACAATTCGGTCGAAGGCTTCACGGTCACGACCAACGGCACCGACACGGATGCGCCCATCGCCTCCGGCGTGTCCTGGTGCGTGGGGGATTCCAAAACCGACGCGACGCCGCGCTACCTCCAAGCCGGGATGCTCTTTCCCTACGATCAAAACACGGGCATCTACCACTGCCCCGCCGACCGCTCCACCGTGGTGGCCGCGGACGGCACGGTGACGACGCAGCTCCGGTACCGGAGCTACAATATGAGCCAGTCCATCAACGGCTATCCGGAGTACAACGAATTCCTGCTCGATTATCTGCCTTGCTTCAAAAAGTTTGGCGAAATCCGCAATCCCGGTCCCGGCCAATGTTTTGTTTTTGTGGATGAGCAGGAGGATGTGGTGCTGGACACGCAGTTCGGCATGCCCACCGACGCCTACGGGGGCGGGATTTACGGCGGGTGGTGGGACATTCCGGCGAACCGCCACGCGCAGGGCGCCTGTTTCAGTTTTGCCGACGCCCACGCCGAGCGCTGGCAGTGGGCGGTGCCCAAGGTCTACCGGGGCTTTCTCCCGCAACCCCTCCAACCCGGCGAACAATACGATTACAACCGGGTCCGCACCGGAATTCGCCAAACTTTCCAGTAAGCGCGCGATCTTCGGTCCTGCGCGCGGGTTTGCCGCAAAGGGGTCCGGATTGAGCCCGCAATCCATCCTTGGCGACTGGGTGCGGCCGGGGGAATACTGGGGCCCAACCCGCGGCAGGGACCTCCCGCACGCGAACGATTGGGTGAACAATGATGATGACGAATGCGGAAATCATGGCGGCGCTGGGCCGGAGCGGGCGGGAGTATCCCCGGGAAGCAATGGCGGCGGCGGCGGCGCGCGGACCGGAGCTGGCGCCGGAGTTGCTGGCGGAATTGGAAACGGTGGCGGACGACCCCGAGGACGCCCTGGACCGCCCGGCGGAAGCGCGGATCGTGCCCCTGCTGCTGCTGCTGGGGCAACTGCGGGAAACGCGGGCCATGGGGCCGCTGCTCCGCCTGCTGCGGGGCCCGGGGGAGGCGGTGGACGAATTACTGGCGGAGTTCCTGCCCGAGGGCCTGGCCCGCGTGCTGGCCTCGGTGTGGTCGGGACCGATCACGCCGCTGAAGGAGTTGATCGAGGATGACGAGTTGGATGAATTTCACCGCACGACGGCGGTGGACGCCTGGGTGACCCTGGTCGGGGAGGGCGCCGCTCCCCGCGCGGAGTTTCTGGAGCAGGTGCGCGACTGGTTGCGCGGGGGCTTGGGGCGGGATGCCGATTTCTTGTGGTACCAACTGGCGGTTGTGGTGGCGGAGTTGCATGCCGTCGAGTTGCTGCCGGACGTGGCCGCGGCTTATAAAAAGGGTTGGATTTCCAACGAGTTTTGCGAACCGGAGGTCTTGCTCGCGGAAATCCGGGATGGCACCGTCGCGGCACGCAGTTGGTGCTTTGTGACCGACGCGGTCGCCGAGGGGGAACGTTGGTTCCCGACGCTCGGCCCGGAGTTCGATGATCCGGTGGGCGAGGCCGAAGCCGAGACGGACGCGGACGACCAGCCGGCCGCGGATGCGGCCGGGGCGCCCGCCCCGCCGTCTGTCCCGCAGGCAAACGTGCCGCCGCCCCCGCCGCCCGAACCGGTGCGCAGTGTCAAAATCGGCCGCAATGAACCCTGCCCGTGCGGCAGCGGGAAGAAGCATAAAAAATGTTGCGGCGCGTGATTCGGCGGGCGGTCCGCGCCCGCCTCTCCCGGCATGGGCCATGAGCTTTTGTGTGTTGCAAACCCGGCCGCCGCTCGTGGACGCCGCGAAGTTGGCGGCGGCGTTGCGCAGTGTGCCGGGCTTCCCGGAACCCGACCTGGCGCCCACTTTGGCGGAGGCGGCGGGCGTCTTGGTGCGGGGCTGGGAAGCGGCACCGGCCGCGGACTTGCAGGCGGCGTTGGCGGCCCGGGGCGTGCCCGCGGTGGTGCGGCCGGACGGTCTGCTCCCGGCGCTGCCGCCGCCGCACGGTTTGCACCAGCTGTTTTTGGCGGACGGGGCCATTGTCTTGCTGGACGCCCTGGGGCGGCGGACGGAATGGCCGGGGGCGGCCTTGGGCTGGCTCGCGGCCGGGCGGGTGCGGGGCACGGAGTTTTCCCGCGAGGTGACGGAAAGAATCGTTAACAAGCGGATGGGCCGGCATTACTCCGTGCCCAAAGTGGTGGTGGAGACGGTCACGCGCGAAGCGCCGGTGGAGCATTGGGTGCTGGAGTTCATGCCGCGCGACGCCTCGCGGCGGTACCCGGCGGTGGCGGACCGCCCCGAGACGGCGTTGTTGTTCCAATGCCTGGGGGAAAACAAAACGCGGAATCCCGCGGCCAATCTGCTGCTCCTTTTGCGGGAACTGGCGGCCCGGGCGCCGGCGGCGGAACTGAACGAGGGCGCGCGGCGGATGTTGGAGGAGGGGGATCTGACGTACGTTTACCCGACCAAAACGGCCTTCGAACGCGAACAGGCCTGGCGGCTCTGGCGGGCGGCCGGGGGACTTTGAACCCCGCCCCTCAGCGCGGCGGGGCCGGCGGCCGGCGCACAATCACCAAGGCGTTCGCAACCGGGCGCTCGTGGCCTTCGCTCGGGCGGCTCCGGATCGCGCCGTCGTACCACAACGCCGCGGAACCGCCGCCATCGAAGCTGACGCCGTCGGTGCAACCGAGCCGGGCCATTTCCGCGCCCAATTCCTCCAAGGTCATGCCGACCGAAAACTGTTTTTGCCGCCCGTCCACTTCCACGAGGAAGAAGTCCCGCGCATTCCAGCCCACGGCGGAGCGCGGATGCCGCTCGAACATGGTGGTGGACTCATAGGCGCCCGCGCTGTCCGGCCGGGCCTTGAGCACCTCCCCGTCCCGTAGAATCACGGGGCCGCCGCCGAGCGCGGTTTTGGCGCCAAGCAGGGACGGCGTGGTTGCCAGGACGAGGCGCACCACGGCGCCGGTGGCCACGTTCGGGGCGGGCTTGAGCGCGGGACCGAGGGACAACACCACGGTGCCGGCGGGGATGGGGCCCTCGCCGCCGCTCCGACTTTCCCGGACCCGGGCGGAATAGGTGCGGCCGGCGCGCAGGGGCAACCAGGCACCCGGGCCGGCGGGCTCGAGCAGCAGCTCGCGGCCGTGCGGGGGACGGGGGGTGGCGCCGAGGGCGGCGGTGTAAAGCACCACGCCGGCGGGCAAACGTTCCTCATTGAGGCCGCAGGGCGAAACGGAACCGTCCGGCCAGGCGACTAGAAAGCCCGACACGACATTGGTGGCGTGGGGTCGGCCGAAGGCGTCGAGCCAGAAGGCGACCCCCCCCGAAGGGGCGCTGAGGAGTTCCCCGTCGATGATCTGCAACCCGCGCGGGTGGCCGGCGAAGGCGCGTTCCATTTGGTAGAAGTCACCGTTCAAGGCGGCCACGGGCGCGCCCGCCGCGGGCGGCAGGGCGGCGGCGAGGACGCTCAGGGGCGCCAGCCCGACCGCCTGGCCACCGGCGTGGGCGGAGCGGAGTTCCCAGCCCGCCGCGGCCCGGTCCAGGCGCACCACCTGCACCGACCACGGGCCGGCGGGAACAGCGTAATTCGTGTGGGTGACGGCGGCCGGCGGCGGCTCGGCGGCGGCGAGCGCCAAGGCGAACCAAGCCAAAGCCGGCAGCGCCCGGCAAGCGCGGGGACAACGCATGAGCGGGGCGGTTTAATCCTGCGGATAGACCAAAATGCGGTCGTGGACGAGGATGATGAGGTCGTTTTTATGGTCGCCGGTCACGTCCGCAATCACGGCTTCGCGGGGCTCGGGCGCCTCGCTGCGGCGGCTGCGGAAGGTGCGCTCCTCGAAGACCGGCCAGCGGTTCGCGGGCACCAGCTTGTGATGGGTGTCAAACACCACGAGATCGAGGTAATTCTTGGCGGTTTCCAAGAAGACCAGATCCTTGCGGCCGTCCTGGTCCAGATCGCCGGCGATCATATCCGTGAGATGCCCGTCCTTGATGGGGGTTTCGTAAGTGTCGAATTGCTTGAAATCCCAAACATTACCCTGCAACGGCATCCACGCGGCGGCTTCCCGGCCGAGGAAGGCGATGGCGTTGGGGACATTGCCGCCGAGATTGACGGCTTGGAGGCTGTGGAAGGCGGTGTAGGGCAGCGGGAGGCTCTTGATGACCTGCCACAGGCCCGCGCCGTCGCGCTCCACCAGGGTGAGTTGCTTGCGCTCGGCGTCGAGGAGAAAGAGCGAGTTGACGGAGTTCGTGCCGTTGGGCAGCGCGGCGGCGGCGACCAGGCGGGAGTTGTTGCCCGCACCGTTGATTTGTTCCTTCACGCTGAACACCCAGCCGGCGTGGTTGGTCGAGTTCTTGGCGGCGGCCTCCTGCTTGAGGACCACGGCGCGAAGGAAGTTCTTCTGCGCCAGCAGCAGCTCGGGTTTGCCGTCGCCGTCCACGTCGGCGGAACTGAGCCAGGGATCCTCGACACTGCCGCCGGGCGGCGCGATGTCCTGCTCGTCGAAATCATGATCGGGGACTTGCAGCAGCACCTTGATTTTCTCGTAGGGGATCAGGAGGACGAGATCGGCGAAGCCGTCCTGGTTGACAT
>CAIYZC010000404.1 GCA_903930565.1 uncultured Pedosphaera sp. | reverse complement strand
TACGAAGTCCGCACCGACCACAGCGAAGCCATGGCCCGGCTGTGCATGATTCGGATCATGGTTCGCCGACTGGCGAAGGCAGTGTAAAGGCATTTTTAAAACACGCTCTAAAGCTTTGACCGTTCCTTCGTAGACGGCCCGCTGCTTTTCCAGCCCGGCCAGTGGCCCCAGACACGAGGTGCCACTGGTGTTCTGGTCGAGGAATTGATCCCACGCCTTGGCCAGGCTCATCAACCGGAGGGTGTGGCCCGTCGGCGCGGTGTCGAAGATGATGTGGTCGTAATCCCGGGTCGCTTCCGGATTGCCGATCAGCCCGGAGAACTCATCGAAGGCCGCGATTTCGACGGTGCAAGATCCGGAAAGTTGCTCCTCCATGCTGCGCAGCGCCCCGGCGGGCAGCAGGCCGCGCATCGGACCGATCAAACGCTCGCGATAGGCGGCCGCGGCGGCGGCGGGATTGATGTTCATCGCGGCGAGGTGCGCCACGCCCGGAATGGCGGTGGGCTGGTTGCTGAGTTGGATCCCCAGCACTTCATCCAAATTGGAAGCCGGGTCCGTGCTCACCAACAGGACGCGCCGGCCGGATTCGGCGAGCCGCAGCGCGGTGGCGCAGGAGAGCGACGTTTTGCCGACGCCGCCTTTGCCGGTGAAAAACTGGTAGCGCGTGCTGTGCGCGGGGTCGATTTGGTAGGGCGGCAATTTCATGATGCCACCGCTTCACTTTCCCCCAGTGCGGCCCGGGAAAAAGTCACGCGCTCCTCGCGGGTGAGGTAGCGGCCTTTCCGGTAAACTTCGCCGTCGAGCAGGATCAGGGGCAGTGCCGCTGTGCTTTCCCGGTCCAGCAAGGCTTTGACGGTTGGATTTTGCACGAAGGCCACCGGCTGTTGCCCCAGGTTGTAGCGCTCCACCTTTACGCCCTTGCGGCCCAACTCCGTGAGCAGCGCGGCGAAACTGACGAGCGCGGGATCAATTTGGGTGCCGCAGAGTCCGGTCGCGCAGCACATCGGCGGGTCATAGACTTGAATGGTTTTCATAAATCGATGGCGCCCGGGTTTGCCCGCGGGCCAAGGCAAACATGCCCTAGAACTCCCGGTTCCGCCATCGGGTTCCCCCCCCACCCTGCGATTTTCCGGACGACGAAGGCGGCTTGCTTGCATCGCCCCGGCATCCCACCAAAGCAAAAGCCCTTTTAATGGGCCATCGGACACTCGGGAAGGCGCAAACCCTCCCCGCGTTTACGGCTTCCGGCCGGCCGAAAAACCCCATTCCGCCGTGTTCGCTTGAACTCCTTCCCCAGGTTTTTGCTGATTCCACCATTCAAGCCAACAACTCCTTCGCCACGTGCCCGGCCACATCGGTCAACCGGAAGCGGCGGCCCTGGTAGGGGAAGGTGAGGTGCTCATGGTCCAGCCCCAGCAGGTGGAGGATCGTGGCCTGCAGGTCGTGCACATGCACCGCGCCGGGGGTGTAAACGTCCTTGCTCGCCTCCAAGGGGTTGCCGTCGGCGTCGGTCAGGTTGTAGCCATAGGCGTCCGTGTGGCCATGCACGTACCCCGCCTTGACCCCGCCCCCGGCCAGCCAGATCGAAAAGCAGCGGGGATGATGATCGCGGCCGTAATTGGTCTTGGTGAGTTGCCCTTGGGAATAGCAGGTGCGACCGAATTCCCCGCCCCAGATCACCAGGGTGTCGTCCAACAACCCCCGCTGCTTGAGGTCCGTAATCAAGGCCGCGCTGGGCTGGTCCGTCTCCCGGGCCTGCGTGCGGATGGCATTGGGCAGGTCGCCATGCTGGTCCCAGCCTTGGTGGTACAGCTGGATGAACCGCACTCCCCGCTCCGCCAGTCGCCGGGCCATCAGGCAGTTCGCCGCAAAGGAGCCGGGGCGGCGGCTGTCCGGGCCGTAGAGGTCAAACACCTGCGCCGGTTCGCCGCTTAGATCGGTTACCTCCGGCACACTGGTCTGCATGCGGTACGCCATCTCGTATTGCGCCACCCGCGCCTCGATTTCCGGGTCCAGTTCCCGGTCCCGTTGCTCCCCGTTGAGCCGGCGCAGGGTGTCCAGCATGGCGCGCCGCCCGGTGCCGCAGGGGCCGTCGGGATTGGCCAGATAAAGCAGCGGCTCGCGACCCGCCCGGAACTGAACCCCTTGAAAGCGGGAATCCAGAAACCCACTGCCCCACAACCGCGAATACAAGGGTTGATCGCCCTTGTTGGGCGTGATCAGGACCACGAACGCGGGCAGATTTTCGTTGGTCGAGCCGAGGCCGTAATGAATCCAGGAGCCGAGGGAGGGGCGGCCTGCGATTTGCGAACCGGTCTGGAAAAACGTGATGGCAGGGTCGTGATTGATGGCTTCGGTGTACATCGAGCGCACCACACAGAGCTCACCGGCGATGGCCGCGGTGTGGGGCAGCAATTCGCTGAACCAGGCGCCGGCGGGCCCGTGCTGACGGAAGGCGAACGCCGAACCGGCCAGCGGCAGGGAAGCCTGTTGCGCGCTCATGGCGGTCAACCGTTGCTCCCCGCGCACGATGCCGGGCAATTCCTCGCCGTTGAGCGTGTTGAGCAAGGGCTTGTGGTCCAGCAAGTCCAAATGCGACGGCCCGCCGCTCTGGAAGAGGTATATGACCCGCTTGGCCCGCGGGGCGAAGTCGGCCAAGCCCGCCGGCAAATCCGGTCCCGGGGCGAGCGCCGCCCGCACCGGCCGCGGCAACAGACCCGCCAGCGCGGCGGCGCCCAACCCGCGCGCGGCGCGGCCGAAGAAGTGCCGGCGGGTCAGCGCCAGCGGATGAGCGGGGGGAAAATGGCGGGGGGCGTGCATGGCGGGTTCAGCGTTTGGTGACGGTGGCGTCGAGGTTGAGAATCGCCTGGGTCATAACCGTCCCGGCGGCCAGGGCGGCCGGCGCGAGATCGGCCGGGAGCGGGGTCTCGCCGACGGCGAGGAGCTGCTTGGCGCGGTCGGGTTCGCGGGCGAACACCTCCGCCTCGGTCGCAAACAAGGCCGCGAGTTCGCGGCTTTCCCCCGCGTCCGGCGCCCGGCCGGTGAGCCGGGGAAAAACATACGCGATCTGGGCCTCGGGCGATCCGCCCGCCACCCGCCGGGCGTTCGTGGCCAGCACGCGCGCCGCTTCCACATACTGCGGGTCATTCAACAGCACGAACGCCTGTTGCGGGGAGCCCGTGGCGCTGCGGCGCACCACGCACACCTCGCGGGACGGGGTGTCAAACGCGCTCATGTCGGGCATGGGCGCCGTGCGCTTCACCACGGTGTACAGACTGCGCCGGTACAGCGCGTCGCCATGCCCCTGCTGGTAGGCGGGGCTCATGGTATTGCTCTCCCGCCAAAGGTCTCCGGGCAGGTACGGACTCACGGGCGGGCCGCCCAACTGCTCCCGCAGCAAACCGGCCGCCGCCAGCGCGGTGTCCCGGAGCATCTCCGCCGGCAGCCGCTGCGCGGGCCCCCGCGCCAGCAGCACGTTTTCCGGGTCCAGCGCCCGCAATTCCGGCCGCAGTTTGGAATCCTGCCGGTAGGTCGCGCTCAACACCATCCGGCGCAACGTCGCCTTCACATCCCAACCCGAACGAATGAAATCACGCGCCAGCCAGTCGAGCAGTTCGGGGTGCGATGGCGGGGCGCCCTGCACGCCAAAGTTTTCCGTGGTGGCCACCAAACCGCGGCCGAACAACATCTGCCAGAAACGATTCACCGCCACCCGCGCCGTGAGGGGATGCCGTGGGTCGGTCAACCACCGCGCCAATTCCAAACGGTCGCGCGGCGCGCCCGCGCCCGGCGGGGACAAAACTGCCGGCACCCCGCGGGCCACCCGGGTGGCCTCGGTTTGCGGCGCGTCGTAGCGGCCCCGGGCCAGCAGGTACTCGGGCCGCGGCGCGGGCAATTCCTCCATCACGCTGACTTCCTGCACCGGGTTGCGCGCCTCCAAAAAGCGTTGCAAAGCGCCGGCCAAATTCGTGCGGGCGGCCGCGGTTTCCGGCGCCAACGCGGCGAGGTAATAGTCCCGCAGCCCGGCTTCGTTCCGCGCGGCCAGGGCTTGGTCCAACGCGCCGCCGTCGAAAAGCTGCCGCACTTCAACCTCCGTGAGCGGGCGCAGATACACGCGCAAATCATCCAGCCGGGCGCCCTTCAGCCCGTTGCACCGCATCCGCGCGCCGAACACCACGCTGCCGCCGCCGTTCTGCGGTCCTTTTTCCAAGCGGTCGCGCAGGGTTTCCACCGGCAGCGCCCGGCCGTCCATATACAATCGGACCCCGTCCGCACGGCCCGAACCGTCGTAACTCACCCCCAGCTGCACCCACCGGCTGGCGGGCACCGTGCCGGCCGCCCGCACCGCCAGGGCGTTCCCCGGCCAAAACCGCTTGATGGCGAAGGTCGGCCGACCCTCTTCCAACGTCAGCTCCAACCCCCAAAAGCCCGTATCCGTGCCGTCGCTGCGGTGCCAGACCACCGCGTTGGTCAGGCCCGCCGGCAGCCACAACCAATGGACCACGGTGAACGCTTCCCACGGCTGCGCCCCGAAGCCGGGCACGGGGAAACTCAATTCGTCGTCCCCGTCGAACTCCACCGCCCCGCCCGTCCGCCCCGCTGCGACGGTATTGCGCCGCAACGCCCCGCTGAAGCGGTTGGTGCCCACCAGCCCGGGAAACCGGTTTTCGGACAAGGATTGGTCAAAGTTAAACCACGCCGCAGGACCGGCCGGCTCGACCGGACACACGGGCGGTTGGCGCAACCAGGCTTGGAACCCCGGTTCCGCCCCCTGCCGCGCCCGTGCGGCGGCCGCGCGCGCCGCGGCCAGTTCGGCCGCGGTGGTGGTCAACGCCCGTTCCTGCTCCGGCGTCGGCAGCAGCAGCGCCGGCGT
>CAIYZC010000403.1 GCA_903930565.1 uncultured Pedosphaera sp. | reverse complement strand
GTCTCAATTTGATCCGTAGGGAGTTGGCCAAAATATGGGAAAAAGTCGTCAGCAGCACGCGTGCGTCGGGATTGGCCCGGGCGATGAAGACCGCCCGATGCAGCGCCACAATGGTTTTACCGGTGCCGGCGGTGCCGGAGATGCGCGCCGGGCCGGCATACGCACGTTCGACCAACTGGCGTTGGTCCGGATGCAGGAAGATGGACCACTTGTCCCAGGGGAACTCCAGCGCCCGCTGCAACTCCTCCAAGTTGCCGATGACCCGGAATCTCCGTTGCGCGTCCGGGTGCTCGAAGGGGTTGCTGGTGGCTGCAACGGGGACGGGGCCGCGGGGCTTTCCCCCTGTGGCCAACTCCAGCAGCGCCTCCGCAGCTTCGGCGGGCAGTCGGTCTGCCAGCACCAGCAGGCTGTCCTCGTTGGCTTCGCGGACATCGGCCAGCCATTCCTGCGGAATGCCATAGCCGAGCAATTCGTCGTCCTTGAGGCTGGCGAAGAGGGGCTTTTTCGCCAGGGTCGGCTTTGGCGCTGGGGCTCCCTCCCGCGATAGAATGAGCACCTCCCGCACCGTCTCCCGAATTTCCACCAATTGGGCCGCGCCGGTCTTGGGATGCGCTTCGAGTTTTCGGCGCTCCGCCCATTGATAAGCCTGGTCGTGGTGGCCCACGTAGCAGAGCAGCAAGTTTGAATCACTTCTATGAACGATGATCCGGATGTCCCGCCCAACCCGCACCGACCAAAAGTTCTTGTCCTTCGCTTTGTCCAGTTTGTGATAATTAAAACCCGGTGATGCGGCATTCAACTGCAAATCGAACGCCGCCGTTTTGGCGGCCTTTTGCTCCTCGCTCGTCAAGCGCGCTAGGCTGTCCGTGAAGGTATCGGCGATGCGGAAGTCCATGCAGGTTGGGGGCTGGCAATTAAGTGATCAGGCGGCGCAAGCCATCCCGGAACTTGCCAAAACTGGGCGAAACATTGCGCTCGAGCTCCAAGAGGGGTCCAATCTTTTCCGCCCATTCGTGTTTCACCTCTCCCGGCGAGGGCCAGCCGGCCTTTTTGATCGCCTGTGAACCACCGGGATAAACTGTGTCCGCGAGCACTTCCCAAGTGGAACACACCGAGTCTTGTTGGTATCGACTGAGCATTTCACTTTTGGCGCGCGGGTAAGCTGTCAGGAGCGCGGTCCTGTCGCCAAAATACCAAGCTTCCATTTCTTCAATTGCCAGCCGGAAGAGGGTTTTCGGCGCGGGATCGCATCGCGCCAGCACCGCCTGCAATTCCGCCAGAAACTCCCGGCAGTCCCGCCGATCGGCATCCAGCACTACCACGACCGCATCAATTCCCGGAGTCCGGCCGTACCCACTCAGAATTCGGCGCAGATTAGCCAACAATATCCGCTTCGCGGGATCCGCGGACTGGCCCATTCCGTTGGGAATCTTGCCGATTCCTTTATAGGTGTGCAACCGCCAGTCGTGCAACTCGCCCTTTGGTCCCAATATCTTGGGCAAAAGGCTTTCCAGCAATTTTCCTCCCGAACTGTCTTCCACCAAGAACTCGATATGCATGGTTATCGCGCGTCCAGGTAATCGCTGTACCATAGCCCGCCGAGGGGTAGCCCCTCCTGCACCAAATTACGGACCAACACCATGTCCGAGGCACGCCGCAAAGTCGCGTAGCCATCCGCTCCTTTTTCCAAAATCCAGACTTCCTCCGGTTCGAGCGCGTCCACAAAATACGGCTGGTGGGTGGTGACAAAAATCTGCGGGGCGCCCTTCCTGCCGGTCGCATGGGAACGAAACTCCCGGGCGAGCGACTCCAACAATTTGTGGTAGAGGCCGTTTTCCGGTTCTTCAATGCAAATGAACGGTGGCGGATCAGGATCCTCCATCATTAGCAGATAGGCGAACACTTTCAGAGTGCCATCCGACATTTGCTGGGCAAAGAAGGGGTCTTGGAACGCACCATCATTAAACCGCAAGAGCACCCGTTTGTCGTCCGTGACCTTGGTGTCAATCCCGCTAACCCCGGGGATTTTCTTGGCGATCCGCTCCAGG
>CAIYZC010000402.1 GCA_903930565.1 uncultured Pedosphaera sp. | reverse complement strand
GTTAACCGGCTCCCACCGGCAGCAGGTCTATTGGGTCTCCACCCGGCAGGGGAACACCCAAATGGCCCTGCCCTACGCCTTCCTCTTGGACGACCAACGCTGGGTCCCGAACACCGCCATTTTTCTGCGCGACCCCGGCCTCCCGCCCATGGAGCCGGTGTGGAACCACATGTGCATCGAGTGCCACGCCACCGGGGGGCAGCCGCGCCCCGTGGGCAATGACGAATCGTTTGCCACGCGGGTGGGGGAGTTGGGCATCGCCTGCGAGGCCTGCCATGGCTCCGCGGTGGAGCACGTCCGCGCCAACCAAAACCCCGCGCGCCGCTACGCCCTGCACCTCGGCGGCAAACCGGACCCCACCATCGTCAACCCCGCCCACCTCAACTCCAAGGCTTCCTCCCAGGTCTGCGGCCAGTGCCATGGCATCAAGTGGATTCCCAACAGCCGCGATTGGAAGGCCAACGGCTTCCGCTACCGTCCGGGCGATGACCTCGACCAAACCACCCCGGTCATCCGCGCCGCCAATCCCGCGGCCCAGCCCTTCATCAAAGACCTCCTCGCGCAGGATCCGAACTATATCCATGACCGTTATTGGTCGGACGGCATGGTCCGCGTCTCCGGCCGGGAGTTCAACGGGATGATGGAATCCCCCTGCTACAAAAATGGCGACTTGGGCTGCCTCTCCTGCCATTCCCAGCACCAATCCGAACCCGCCGGCCAGATGGCCGCGGCCCGCAATGGCAACGAGGCCTGCCTGCAATGCCACGCCCCCCTGCGCGCCAACCTCGCCGCCCACACCCATCACGCGGCCAATTCCCCCGGCAGCGAGTGCTACAATTGCCACATGCCCCACACCACCTACGGTTTGTTGAAAGGCATTCGCAGTCATCAAATCGACAGCCCTGGCGTACGCAAAACTCAGGAGACCGGCCGGCCGAACGCCTGCAACTTGTGCCACTTGGACCGCAGCCTGGGCTGGACCGCCGCGAAGCTCACCGAGTGGTACCGCCAGCCCGCCCCCGTGCTCACGGAGGAGGAGCGCACCCAATCCGCCGCCGCGACTATGCTCCTGCGCGGCGATGCCGGGCAGCGCGCCCTTTACGCGTGGAGCCTGGGCTGGGCGCCCGCCCGGCAGGCCTCGGGAGAGGATTGGCTCGCGCCGTATCTGGGCGAGTTGTTGGAGGACCCTTATCCTGCCGTGCGCTATATCGCCGCCCGTTCGTTGCGCCGGCTCAACGGCTTCAAAGACTTGGATTACGATTTCATGGGCACCCCCGGGCAATTCGCCGCCGCCCACCAAACTGTTTTGGCGCGTTGGCGCCCCGCCGCCCCGGCCAAGGGGACGGCCGACCGGTCGCCCATCCTGCTGCGCCCCGACGGCGCGCTCGACCAGGCCGCCTTCGCGCAGTTACTCCGCCGCCGCGACAACCACCCCATGGATCTCCACGAGTGAAAGCCAAACCTTCCGCCAGCAACCCACCTCCACCCGGCGCCCCTTCGTCCCCTCCCGTCGCCGGCGCCGTGCCCGACCCCACCCTCCAAGCCGTGGCGCACCGGCAGATGCAACTCGGTTGGTGGTCGCTGCTGGGCTTCCTGACGCTGGGTGTGGTCTTGGAGAGCCTGCACGGCTTCAAGGTGGGCTACTATTTGAATGTCTCCAACGAAACCCGGCGGCTCATGTGGACCCTGGCCCACGCCCACGGCACCCTGATCGCCATCCTCCAAATTGTGTTCGGCCTCACCGTTCGCAGCCTGCCGCGCTGGGACGCCCGTCGGCGCGCCCTGGCGGCCCGTTGCCTTACCGGTGCCGGTTGGCTCATCCCCGGCGGCTTCTTTTTGGGCGGGGTGTTTGTTTACGGCGGCGATCCGGGCCTGGGCATCTTGCTCGTGCCCGTCGGCGCGTTGCTCCTCTTCGTTGGCGTCTTTTTGACCGCCCGGGGTTTTCACTGCAATCCGCGATGAATATGCGCCGACTGCTGTTATCCGCCTTGCTCCTGGCATTGCTGTACCGTCCGCTATCGCTGACGGCCGCCCCCGCGCCTCCGCCGCCGAACGCGGAGTCCGCCCCCTTGGGTCGCGAGGCCCGGATGGCTTGGTTTCGCGACGCGCGGTTCGGCATGTTCATCCATTGGGGACCCTATTCCGCCCTCGGCGGCGAATACCGTGGCCAACCCGTCGGCTGGATCGCCGAGTGGATTCAGCACACCGCCCGCATCCCCTTGGCGGAATACGAAACCATGGCGCACGCGTTCAACCCCGTGAAGTTCGACGCGCGTGAGTGGGTCAGTCTGGCCCGCGAGGCCGGGATGAAATACATCGCCATCACCGCCAAACACCACGACGGCTTCTGCCTGTGGGATACGCGGTTGACCGGCTACAACTTGGTCCAAGGGACGCCCTTCCACCGCGACGCCATTGCCGAGTTGGCGCGCGAATGCGAGCGGCAGGGGTTGAAATTCGGCGTCTATTATTCCGTGCGCGACTGGCATCATCCCGACTGGCCGTTGCGCTACGAGCACCTGAACCCGCCGCACAAGGGCTACGGTTACGCCGCTTCGCCTTGGACCTCCAATTGGGTCAGCCAGTGCGGTTGCCCATCCTGCCGCAAAAGCAAGCCGTTCCCTGATGATTTTGACCCCCGCCCGGTCGCCGCCGCGGACATGAACCGCTATTTGGATTACATGCGCGGCCAACTCACCGAGCTGCTCACCCGCTGCGGTCCCGTGAGCCTGATGTGGTTCGACGCGCAGGACATCCGCGACCCCGCACTCGGCCGGGTCAAGGAAATGATCGCCACCATGCGCCGCCTGAATCCCAATGTCATCATCAGCGACCGTATCGGCCCCGACGGCACCGAATTCGGCGATTACGGCGTCCATGAGGGCGGCGTTCCCGGCACCGGGGCCGCGCGCGAATGGGAGACCTGCATGACCCTGAACAACACCTGGGGCTACAGCAAGTTCGACGAGCATTGGAAATCCGCCGCCGAGCTCATTCACACCCTGGTCGAAACCACCAGCAAGAACGGCAACTTCCTCCTCAACGTCGGCCCGGATGGCGAAGGCGTCATCCCCGCCGGCAGCGCCGGTCGCCTGCGCGAAGTGGGCCGTTGGATGGCCGAAAACGCCGACAGCATCCGTGGTTGCGGCGCCGCCAACCTGCCCGTGCCCAAGTGGGGCCGCTTCACCGCCCGCGGCAGCCGCCTTTACGTCCACATCTTCCAATGGCCCGCCGACGGCCAACTCCGCCTCCCGCCCCTCCCCGGAACCATCCGCCGCGCTTTCGCCCTCGCCTACCCGGCGCGGCAACAATTGGAGTTCACGGTCAATCCAGAGGGAGTTGACCTGCGCCTCCCCGTCACGCCCGCCGAAGCCGGCCCCGATGCGGTCCTGGTGCTCGAAATGACCCAACCCTAGGCCCGCACAGCCAATCTGTCCGGGGGTGGGGGAACGGGGGGAAAGTAATGGTGCCAGAGCCCGGGATTGAACCGGGGACCAAAGGCTTATGAGTCCTCTGCTCTACCGCTGAGCTACTCTGGCGACCTGTCGCGGAAAAACGAATCGGTAGCGATTCGTTGCCAAAAAACTACCTGCTCTCGGCCGCCTTGGCAAGCGAATCGCAGCGAAATCTTTTTGGGCGAATTGCCCCAATATTGTTGTCCCCCGGCTCCCTCACCCCTCCGTCTTCGCAATCCGCCCGTCCGCCAGGTGGATCACCCGCGGAGCGCGCGCGGCCACCTGCGCGTCGTGGGTCGCGATCACCAGCGTGACCTGATGTTCATCCCGCAGGGCGCACAGCAGCTCGATGATTTCCTCGCCCGTATGCGAATCCAGGTTCCCCGTCGGTTCGTCGGCCAGGATCAGCACCGGCGAGTTGATCAGCGCGCGGGCGATCGCCACCCGTTGTTGTTCCCCGCCCGAAAGCTCCGTGGGGCGGTGGTCCATCCGGTCCCGCAGCCCCACCCGGGCGAGCAATTCCCGCCCCTTCTTCTCCGCGACCGCGGCCGGCGTGCGGCAAATCCGCGCGGGCAGGCACACGTTTTCCAAGGCGTCCAATTCCGGCAACAAATGGTAGGCTTGAAAAATCAGCCCCACCTTCCGGTTGCGCCACGCCGCCAGCGCCCCCGCCGAGAGTTTGGCCAGGTTGTCCTGCTCGAACCAAATCTCCCCGGCATTGGGCGAGTCCAACCCTCCCAGCAGATGCAACAGCGTGCTCTTGCCCGCGCCGGAGGCGCCCCGCAGCGCGAGGAAATCGCCGCGGGCGACCTCCAGGCTCACGCCCCGGAGCACTTCCAGGGAGCGCGGGCCGAGTTCGTAGCGTTTGTGCAGGTCCCGGGCGCGCAGGATCGGCGTCGGCGTGGGCGTCGGCGTGGCCATCGGGGTGGGG
>CAIYZC010000401.1 GCA_903930565.1 uncultured Pedosphaera sp. | reverse complement strand
CCGCCTGCTCCCCCAGCTCCCAGCCCCCGATCCGCACCCGCAGCAGCCGCAGGGTCGGATGCCCGATCGCCGCCGTCATCCGCCGCACCTGCCGGTTCTTGCCTTCGATCAACTCCAGCCCGATCCACGCCGTGGGAATCGCCCGCCGCTCGCGGATTGGCGGCACCCGTGGCGCCACTTCCGGCTGCGGATCCAGCAACCACGCCCGCCCCGGCAGCGTCCGCCGCCCCTGGATTTCCACCCCCCGCCCCAGCACCACCAAACTCTCCGCCGACGGAACCTTCTCCACCTGCGCCCAATAGCACCGCTCGTGCGCCTGCCGGGGATGCAACAGCCGCTGATTCAACGCCGCTTCATCGCTCAACAACAGCAATCCCTCCGAATCCGCATCCAGCCGCCCGATGGGATAGACCCCCTTGGGCAGCCCAAACTCCGCCAACGTCCGGTTCGGCGAACCGTCCGGCGTGAACTGGGAAAGCACCCCATAGGGCTTGTGCAAAGCAATCAACACCCCCTTACCAAACCCCGCCCCCGCCCCCATGGCAAGACCAGTTACACATTCCCCCGCTCCGCCGCCCCCGCCCGCCGTGCCCCGTCCCCCGCCCCAAACCCAGCATCACCCCCGCCCCATCGAACCTCCCGGCCGCTGGCCGCCCCACCCTCTCCGCCATTCCCAATGCAGGAGAGGGCCGGGGAGAGGAGGCCCTTTCAGGCTTGCCGTGAGCCCAGCCAATAATCCTGCGCAATGTTAATCCCCTCTCTCACCCCTTCCCCAATCATAATTCAAAATCCCCCCCGCCGGTTGCCAACCGTCCCCACCAAAGGTAGCATCAGCCCATGCTCCCGGCGCCCCCCATCCCTGCCCGCGCTCCGACTTTCGCGGCGCGGCACCCCGTTGGACGCGCGAAGCTCGCCACCGCGCACAGGCTGGTTCAATGTCCGGGCCGTGGCGTTTGGTTTGCCCGTTTGCTGCTCCTCGTCGCAGCTCTCCTCGGAACCCACCCGTTGCTCCACGCTGCTCCCACGACGTTCCAGTGGACAGCCCCCGCCCTGCCTCCCGCGGCCGCCCGCACCCAGCCCTTGGGGCCGCTGGCCGCGACCAACGAACTGCGCCTCAGCCTCGGTCTGCCGCTCCCCGATCCGGCGGGCTGCGCCCGGTTCGCCCGCGATCTCTACGACCCCGCCCACCCGCAATACCACCAGTTTCTCACCCCGGCCGCTTTCACCGCCCGCTTCGGTCCCGCCGCGGCCGATTACGCCCGCCTCACCGCTTGGGCCGAAAGCCGCGGCCTGCGCGTGGCCGCCACCCATGCCAGCCGCCTCGTGCTGGAAGTGCGTGGCCCCGTCGCCGCCGTGGAATCCGCCTTCCAGGTCACCCTCCACCGTTACCGGCATCCCACGGAAGCCCGCGAATTCTTCGCCCCCGCCGGCCCGCCCGCCGTGGTCCTGCCGCTCCCGGGCGAGGTGCACGGCCTCAGCGACTACGCCCGCCAGCGCCCGGCGGCGCACCGGCAACGCCCCCGGCCCGGCCCGGCGGGCGGCAGCGCCCCGGGTGGCAATTACCTGGGCCGCGACTTCCGCCGCGCTTACGCCCCCGGCGTTACGCTCGACGGCACGGGTCAGATGGTCGGCTTGGTGGAGTTTGACGGCTACCAAGCTTCGGACATCGCCGCCTACACCCGCCTGGCCGGGCTGCCGCCCGTGCCCCTCATCAACGTGCCCGTCGCGGGCTTCGACGCCCCCGACGCCGCCAGTGCCGAAGTGTCCTTGGATATTGAAATGGCCCTGTCGATGGCGCCCGGGCTCGCAGCCATCGTCGTGTTCGAGGCCCCGGCATCGGGTTACACCACCCTCCCCCTGCTGGACACCCTCTCCGCCAGCAACCAAATCAACCAATTCAGTTGTTCCTGGGGATTGGGCTCCAGCCAGTCGATCGACGCCGTCCAGCTGAAACTCGCCGCCCAAGGGCAGACCTTCCTCTACGCCTCCGGCGACAGCGACGCCTATGTGTCGCCCCAAACCGTCTGGATGGAGAGTCCCTTTGGCACCAGTGTCGGGGGCACGGTCCTGACCACGACCGGCCCGGACGCGGCCTATGCCGGGGAAGTGGTGTGGAATGTCGGTGCCACCGGCAGCGGTGGGGGCGTCAGCGACAACTATGCGCTGCCCGCGTGGCAGGTCGGCGTGGCCACGGCTGCCAACCAAGGCTCGAACCACGCGCGGAACTCGCCGGATGTGGCGCTCACGGCCGCCGACATTTGGGTCTGCTACGGCGGCGGTTTGGCGGCGAGCTTTCAGGGCACCAGTTGCGCAGCGCCCCTGTGGGCCGGGTTTGCCGCGCTCGTGAACCAGCAGGCGGCCGCTTATGGCCGCCCGCCCGTCGGCTTTCTCAACCCCGCTCTCTACGCCCTCGCTGGGAGCGACGCTTACGCGGCCTGTTTTCAAGACATCACCCACGGCAACAACGCCTCGCCGATCAGTCCGGACCGCTACGCCGCCGGCCCCGGCTACGACCTTTGCACCGGCCTCGGCACCCCCCGGTGCGGCGCCCTGATCCTGGCGCTTAGCGGCCCCCCGGTGGTCACCGCGCCACCCGCCGACCTCATCCTCCCGACCGGCGGCACCGGTGCCTTTGTGGCCGCCGTGGGCGGTGCTCCGCCCCTCGCCTACCAATGGCAGTTCAACGGCCAGGATTTGCCCGGCGCCACCGCCACCACCCTGGTAATCTCCAATGTGCAACCCGCGGAGGTCGGGCTCTACACCGTGGCGGCCGCCAATGCCTATGGCGCGGTGACCAGCGCCCCCGCGAAGCTCATCCTGACGCTGCCGGTGATCACCGTCGCCCCGCAGGATCAAATCCGGTTCCCCCCGTACCTGGCCACCTTCACCGTCACCGTCGCGGACAGCGGTCCGCTCACCTACCAGTGGCAGTTCCACGGCACCAACCTGCCGGACAACAACCTGATCAGCACGCTCGCCGGAGATGGCACAGCGAACCCCTACGGCGACGGCGGCCCCGCCGTTGCCGCCGCCTTGGATTTCCCCACCGGCGTAGCCGTGGATGCCACGGGCAACCTCTTCATCGCGGACAGCCTCAACCACCGCATCCGCCGCGTGGACACCAACCAAGTCATTACCACCGTCGCGGGCGGCGGGCGCGGCAGCCCGGGCTTTGGGGGTGACAGCGGTCCGGCCTTCGCCGCCCTCCTGAACAACCCCACCGGCGTCGCCGTGGACGCGCTCGGCAACGTCTTCGTGGCCGATTACTTCAACCACCGAATCCGCCGGGTGGACCCGCAGGGCATCATCCACACCCATGCCGGCAACGGCGTGGGCGGCTATGCCGGGGACGGCGGCCCCGCCACCGTCGCGCACCTGCACTACCCGGCCGGCGTGGCCGTGGACCCCGCGGGCAATCTGTTCATCGCGGACAGCGGCAACAACCGCATCCGCTGCGTGGCCCCCGGCGGCCTCATCACCACCGTGGCTGGCAACGGCGGCGCGGGCGGCGGCGGCCAGGGGGACGGCGGCCCGGCCACCAACGCCGTGCTCTACGCCCCCCTGGGCGTCAGCCTCAACGCCCGGGGCGACCTCTTCATCGCCGACACCAGCAACAACCACGTCCGGCGCGTCGATGCGCAGGGCATCATCACTTCGGTGGCGGGCGGCGGCTCCGGCACGGATGGCGGGCTCGGCGCCAACGCCTTCCTCTACCATCCCCGCGGCGTGGCCTGCGACCCCTTCGGCAACCTCTACATCGCGGAATACGGTTTGCACCGCGTCCGCCGGATCGGGCCGGACGGCATCATCACCACCTTTGCGGGCAACGGCGCCCTCGCCGCCGCCGGGGATGGCGGACCGGCGGCCCGGGCCGCCGTGAGCCCCGCCGGGGTCGCCTGCGACGCCGGCGGCAATTGGTTCATCGCGGACGCCGACAACAACCGCATCCGGGGCGTGCCCCAGGGCGGCTCGCCCGTCCTCATTGTGGCCCCCGTGACCGTTCTCGACGCGGGCCCCTACGACGTCGTTGTCAGCAACCCCCGCGGCAGCGTCACCAGCACCGTGGCCATCCTCACCGTACCTGTGGCGCCCCTGCTCACCGTCCCGCCCGCGAACCAGAGCGTGGCCTACGGCGGCACCGCGGAGCTCACCGTCACCGCCGCCGGCTCCGGTCCCTTTAACTACCAGTGGCTTGACCCCGGGGGCAATGTGATCCAGGACGGCCCCCTTCCGACTCTCCTCCTGCCCAACGTGAACACGAACACCGCCGGCACCTACCAAGTCATCGTGTCCAACCCCTTCGGCGCCACCCCCGGCCCGCCCGCCCAATTAACCGTCACCATCCCCCGCACCCCGCCCCAGCTCGGCGCCGGCCTGCTGCCAACCCCGACGGGCCCTGCCGCCCGTTTCACCTTGCAGATCACGGCCGCCCCCGGCCAAACCATCGTCATTGAAACCTCCCCCGATTTGCGCCAATGGCTCCCCCTCGCCACCAACTTCACCACCCGCGGCGCCTTCCCCTTCCAAGACCCCGCCCCCGTCACCACCCCCCACCGCTATTACCGCGCCCGCCTGCAGTAACCCGATGCACCTATGCCCAATTGGGGGCCGGTCTCCGACCTGCCGTATCCGGGAGTCTCTGGCTCCCAGTAAGCCTTTCCATTCTCGAATCTTCCCAAGCCCGCCTTCCCGGCGCGCCAACGGTGCGCGATTCCGAAGCCCAAGCTGAAGTCCTTGGTTGTAGTAACGTCAATTGCCAGCGACCTGTAGGGTCGCGAACCCGGCCCGGTCCGCACCTCCATTCTTTCTGACCCACCGCCTTGATTGGGGCCGAATGGAGTCTCATGAGAATCTGGCTGGGGCCCCCGGAAACTGGATTTGCGGCCCGGCCTGGCGGCAATTGGCAAATCAAAGACCCCGCGACCTGAAACAACCGCCGAATTGGGCGTCAGCCGTCCGCAGCCAGCACGAAGCCCGGCGGGTCTGCCAGGGACAATTACATCCATCATCCACTCTCCCGCAAATCCAAATCGACCTCTTCGGAATTTCCGGATGGTTGCCCGCCCCGGATCTCTCTGGAAGCCCTTGCTCAGTGCCCGGTTGACTCCATGCGGGGTTCCGGTCGCCCCGTGCATCGACCAGAACAATCCTCCCATCAATTTTTTCGATTAAGCACCGCAACCGCTTCGGGGATAGCTTTGGATTATGAAGATCGCGCAGCCTCCGACCTTGGCCCGGCACCACCATCAGCGCCGGAGGAGGTTGGCATGACCACCTCCCACCTTCCGCCACGCAACTTCGCGGCCAAATCCCCCGACCAAATCCGGGAGGAATTGATCGGCTTCCCCCCCGCCTGCATCGCGGCGGTGCTCCGGTATCGGGCGGACGGCGAAACGGATGCCCTGCTCCCCGCACTGGTGCCGGCCATGATCGCTTTTCATTTGCCCGCGGGTGCGAAACGACCGACCGGCGGCATTACGAACTCGCTGCGTTTGCAGGCGGACCTGGGACTCGATTCGCTGGCGCTGAGCGAAATGGCCTTCAAGCTGGATGACTTGTTCGGCGTGGCCATCGAATTGAAAGAGGTCGCGGGGATTCAAACCGTGGGGGACGTGCAAGTGTTCCTCAAAAACCGGCTGGACGCCGCATGAACCACCACGAGGTCGTTATCACCGGGCTGGGATTCGTCACGAGTATTGGCCACTCCCGCGCCGCCGTAAGCCGTTCGCTGCGGGAACTGCAAACCGGCTTGGCCCCGTGGGAGGCCATCGCCGGTGACAGCGCCGGTAACGGCGCCGGCGGGGCGGCGAAAGTCGCGGGGCGGCTGAGCGGTTTCGATGTGGGGTCCACCAATCCGGCGGCTTGGTCCTGGCCGTCCGAATTCCAGATCGATCCCAACGCCGTGCGCGCCCTGCCCCCGCAAGGCGTGTATGCCCTGGCCGCGGTGCAACAGGCTTTGGCGGAGGCGCGTTTGACGACCGCCGAATTGGGCCATGGCGGCACGGGGTTGTACTGCGCCTCGGCGGGTTCGCCGCGGATGCTGCATTACCACTTGGGCAAATTGGAAGCCTCGGGCTGGCAACGCGCGCATCCGCATGGGGTCCTTTCCTCGGTGGCGGGCGCCCTCAATTTCCATCTGGGGGCCCAGTTGGGCATCCGGGGGGCGAGTTGCGGCTTCGTCTCCGCCTGTGCCTCGGGCAGCCATGCCCTGGGGTTTGCCGGCGACGAAATCCGACTCGGCCGCCAGCAGCGCATGTTGGTGGTCACCGCAGAGGAGTTGACCGCCGAAAACGTGCTGCCCTTCGGCGGCATGGGCGCCTTGAGCCGCGCGACCGAGCCGAGGCTCGCCTCCCGACCGTTTGACCAAGGCCGCGACGGCTTCGTGCCCACCGGCGGCGCGGTAGCCCTCGTGCTGGAGTCCGCGGCCGGCGCGGCTTGGCGCGGCGCGCGCGGCTTGGCCCGGCTGATCGGCTGGGGGCAGGCATGCGATGGCTACCACATGGCCAAACCGCACCCGGGCGGCCGTGGCCTGGTGGATGCGATGCAACTCGCCCTGCGGGATGCCGGAACTTCCCCCGCCGCCATCGGCTATGTGAACGCCCACGCCACCTCGACCCCGGAGGGTGATCGGGCGGAGGCGCGGGCGTTGCTCCACGTGTTCGGCGGTCATCCAGTGCCGGTGAGCAGCACCAAGGCCCTCACGGGCCACGGCCTTTCGCTCGCCGGCGCCATGGAAGCCGCCTTTTGCGTTCTGGCTTTGGACGAGGGGTTTATTCCCGGCCAAGCTCATCTCGTGGAACCGGACGCCGAGTGCGCGCAACTGATGCTCCCCCGGGAAACCCGCCTGATCCAACCGCACATGGTCCTGAACAACAGTTGCGGCTTCGGCGGACAAAATGTCGCCCACGTCTTTGCCACGACCACCACGCCATGAAACCCGACTCCCTTATCCATTTGGTGCTCCGGGCCGGTTGGACCGGCATGTTGCTCGGCATCCTCTCCGGCGCGGTCATCGGGCTGTGCTTCCACCGGGAGGATTGGATGGGCGGCTATGCGAGCTACCGCCGCCGGTTGACCCGCCTGGGCCACATCTCTTTCTTCGGGCTGGCACTGGTGAACTTTTGCTTCGCCTTCACGGAATCCATCCGCCCCCTCCCGGGGACGTGGGGCACGATCGTGGCGGAGGGCTTTCTGCTCGGGGCGGCCACGATGCCCACGGTGTGCTTCTTGAGCGCCTGGCGGAAGCCCTTCCGGCACTTGTTCTTCATCCCGGTGGGGGGCGTTTTACTCGGCGTGATCAGTGAACTTTGGAATTTATGAAACTTGCATTATTGGCGATCAGCGGCGTGCGTTGCCGGAACGAGGAACTCCTGGCCATGGGCCTGACCCTGCCGGGCTTTGTCGAACGCAGCAAGGTGATCGCCTCCCTGCCCAGCCTCGGCTTGCTGACCCTGGCCGGGATGACGCCGGAGGCGATCGAGGTGAGTTACCTGGAAATCCCAGCGCCGGGCGCCTTGACGGAATTGCCGGGGCACTTTGATGCGGTCGCCATTTCCAGCTTCACGGCCCAAATCAAGGAAGCCTTCCAACTCGCCGACCGCTACCGGGCCGCGGGCGTCACCGTCCTGATGGGTGGACTGCACGTGACGGCCCGGCCGGAGGAGGCCCTGCAACATGCGGACAGTGTCTTGCTCGGCGAAGGCGAATCCCTCTGGCCGCAAATGCTCGCCGACCTCCAGGCCAATCGACTGCAACCCCGGTACGACGCACGGGCCCGGAACTTTGATTTTGCGGATGCCCCCATGCCACGATTTGAATTGCTGGATATTCCGCAATACAACCGCCTGACTGTGCAGACGCAGCGGGGCTGCCCGTTCAATTGCGATTTCTGCGGCGCCTCGATCCGCCTGAACCCCCGCTTCAAAACCAAACCCGTGCCGCGGGTGATCGCGGAAATCCGAAGGATCAAGGAGCTGTGGCCGCATCCCTTCATCGAATTCGCCGACGACAACACCTTCGCCGACAAAGCGCATGGGCGCGAGCTGGTGCGGGCGCTGCTCCCCGAAGGCTTGCGGTGGTTCACGGAAACGGACATCAGCATCGCCCGCGACCCGGAGTTGCTGGCCATGATGAAGGATGCCGGTTGCGCGCAGATTCTGGTGGGCTTGGAAAGTCCCACCGCCTCCGGGCTGGACGGCTTGGAGCACAAGGCGAACTGGAAACTCAAACAGCGCGAGGGTTACGCGCGGGCCATCGAGACCATCCAAGATGCGGGGATCACCGTGAACGGCTGCTTCGTACTCGGCTTGGACGGCCAAGACGCGACCAGCTTTGACGCCGTCTTTGATTTTGTGCGCCAATCGGGTTTGTACGAAGTCCAAATCACGGTGATGACCGCCTTCCCGAACGCACCGCTGTATGACCGCCTGGCCGCGGCCGGCCGCCTGCTCGAACCAGCGGCGTGGGAGACTTGCACCCTGTTCGATGTGAACTATGTTCCGGAAAAAATGAGCGTTACGGAGCTGGAACTGGGTTTCCGCGGCCTGGCCCGGCAGATCTATGAAACGGAGTTTATCGAGGCGCGCCGGCGGCGCTTCTTCGAACGCCAAAGCACCTTGCGCCGGGCCCGGGTGCAGGCCGCCCCGGCGGCGGACCTCAGCCTCCACCAGGCTTGATCGATGGGAACGCTTCCCGAATGCCTGCCGCGATAAATGCCCGACCGATTTACCCTCAAATGACCTCTCGATCGAACCTGCTTGATTTCGGCGCGGCGAGCTTGCTCCCGCCCCGGACTCCCGCCCCCACGCCCACTGCGCCGCCGGTTTCCCCGCTTGGGGCGGCGGGGCGAACGAATTCCATGTCGGCCAGCCACCAGCGAATGCCAGCCATCCTGACCGCGGTTCTCTCGGGAAGAATCTCCGCGGCGTAATGAACCGGTCGCGGCGGGCTGTACCGGCGACCAGCGCCCGGAGCGTAGTCAGCACCTCCCCGTAAAACGAAAAGACCGAAACCGGGATAATCCCGATTCCGGCCTGAATTCTTTCCTGAGGCGGCACCCGCGGGGGCGCAGGCAATCAGTAGCGGTAGTGGTTGGCCTTGTAGGGCCCGTCGACGGAAACGTCGAGATACGCGGCTTGGCGCGAGGTGAGCCGGGTCAGCTTGACGCCGATCTTCTCCAAGTGCAGGCGGGCCACTTCTTCGTCGAGCTTCTTGGGCAGGACGGTGACGCCGGGTTTGTAGGTCGCGCGGTTCTTCCACAAGTCCAACTGCGCCAGGGTTTGGTTGGCGAAGCTGTTGCTCATGACGAACGAGGGATGGCCGGTGGCGCAGCCCAAGTTGACGAGGCGGCCTTCGGCCAGCAGGAAGATTTCGTGACCGTCCGGGAAGCCGTACTTGTCCACCTGGGGCTTGATGTTGGTGTGGACGATGCCCGGGAACTTGACCAACTTGTCCACCTGGATTTCGTTGTCGAAGTGCCCGATGTTGCAGACCACGGCCTGGTTCTTCATCGCGGCCATGTGTTCGATGGTGATCACGTCCACGTTGCCGGTGGTGGTCACGTAGATGTCGCCGCGGGTGAGCGCGTCTTCGATCGTGGTGACTTCGTAACCTTCCATCGCGGCTTGGAGGGCGTTGATGGGGTCGATCTCGGTGACGATGACCCGGGCGCCCTGGCCGCGGAGGGATTGGGCGCAGCCCTTGCCCACGTCGCCGTAGCCGCAGACCACGGCCACCTTGCCGGAGATCATGACGTCGAGCGCGCGGTTCAAACCGTCCACGAGGGAGTGGCGGCAACCGTAGAGGTTGTCGAACTTGGACTTGGTGACGGAGTCGTTCACGTTGATGGCGGGCACCAGCAACTTGCCGGTTTCCATCATCTTGTAGAGGCGGTGCACGCCGGTCGTAGTTTCCTCGCTGACACCCTTCCAATCCTTGACGATGTTGTGCCAGTACTTCGGATTCTCTTGATAAACCTTCTTGAGCAGGTTCTTGATCACCGCTTCTTCATGGCTCTCGGAGGGGGTGTTGACCCATTTGTCGCCCTTTTCGAGCTCAAAGCCCTTGTGAATGAGCAGGGTGACGTCGCCGCCGTCGTCCACGACGAGTTCGGGGCCTTTGCCGCCGGGGTGCGCCACGGCTTCGAGGGTGCAATCCCAATATTCTTCGAGCGTTTCACCCTTCCAGGCGAAGACCGGGACGCCCGCTTTGGCGATGGCCGCCGCGGCGTGGTCCTGGGTGGAGAAGATGTTGCAACTGGCCCAGCGGACCGACGCGCCCAAATCGACCAAGGTCTCGATGAGGACAGCGGTCTGAATGGTCATGTGCAGGGAACCCGTGATGCGCACACCGGCCAACGGTTTGTCCACGGCGTACTTGGCGCGGATGGCCATGAGGCCGGGCATTTCCTGCTCGGCGATAACGATTTCCTTGCGGCCCCAATCGGCGAGCGAGAGGTCGCGCACCTTGAAATCAGGGGTGGCGGGGGCTTTGGCCTTGGCGGCTTTGGGAGCGGCTTTGGCGGTTTTGGCGGTTTTGGCCGGGGCGGCGGGAGCCGCTTTGGCCCGGGCGGGGGGCAGTTGAACTTTGGCCATAAATAGATCGATTATGTTGCGGGAAAATTGGGTCGCGGAGTACTTACTTGACCGCCTTGCGGAGCGCGGCGGCCTTGTCGGTCTTCTCCCAAGTGATGCTCTTGAGATCGTCGACCTTGCCGAAGTGACCGTAATTGGTGGTCTTGCTGTAAATGGGGCGAAGCAGGTTGAGCTGCTTGACGATGGCGGCGGGCTTGAAGCTGAACACTTCCTGCACGGCCTTTTCCAAGGCTTCATCGCTCACCTTGCCGGTGCCGAAGGTGTTCACGCACACGGAAACGGGGTCGGGATAGCCAATGGCGTAGGCAAATTGGATTTCGGCGCTGGTCGCCAAGCCCGAGGCCACGATGTTCTTGGCCACGTAGCGGCCCATGTAAGCGGCGCTGCGGTCCACCTTGGAGGGGTCCTTGCCGGAGAAGGCGCCGCCGCCGTGCCGGCCCATGCCGCCGTAGCTGTCCACGATGATCTTGCGGCCCGTCAAACCCGTGTCGCCCTGGGGCCCGCCGACCACGAAACGGCCGGTGGGGTTGATCAGGAATTGGGTGTTCTTGTCCAGCATGTGCGCGGGCAACACCTTCTTGATGATCTCGTTGATGATGAAGGCTTTGATGTCCTTGTGCTGCGCGCTTTCGGCGTGCTGGGTCGAAACCACCACGTTGGTGATGCGAACCGGTTGGTCGTTCTCGTATTGGACCGAGACCTGGCTCTTCGCATCGGGACGCAGCCACTTCACCTTGCCGCTCTTGCGCACGCGGGTCAATTCGCGGCCCAGCGTGTGGGCGTACATGATCGGCGCGGGCATCAACTCGGGCGTCTCATTGCAGGCATAACCAAACATGAGGCCCTGGTCGCCGGCGCCCTGTTCCTCGGATTCCTTGCCTTCCGCGGCCTTGGCGTCCACGCCTTGGGCGATGTCGGGGCTCTGGGAGGTGATGCAGTTCATGATCAACACCTTGTCGGCGTGGAACACGTCGTCATCATGCGTGTAGCCGATTTCGCGGATCGCCGCGCGGGCGATGGCGTTGTAATCCAGCTCGGCCTTGGTCGTGATCTCACCGCCGACCACCACCAAGTTGGACTTCGCGTAGGTCTCACAAGCCACGCGGCTGCGGGGGTCTTGGGCCAAACAGGCGTCCAAGACGGCGTCGGAAATGGTGTCGCAAACTTTGTCCGGATGGCCTTCGCCCACGGATTCGGAGGAAAAAATATAGTTCTTGCTCATGTTATTGTTGGCGCTCGACTGCGGTTAAAATGTCATATTGACGTATCAAGATAAGTTGATACATTACTTTTCGATGCGCGTCAACCGATTATTTTGGGATTTTGCAAAGGGCCCCGCCGGCTCCGGGCGCCTCCCCCACCCCACCTCCGCCGCTTGAACCCATGGCCAGTACCCTGAAATCGCTCCGCGCCCTCTCCGATCCCACCCGGCTGCGCATCGTCGCACTGCTCGAGGATGCGGAGGTGTCGGTCGCCGAACTCCAAGAGATCACGCGCATGGGCCAGTCACGGATCTCCACGCATCTGGGCCTCCTGCAGGAAGCCGAGTTGGTACAGTCCCGCCGGGAGGGCAAGCGGACCTTTTACAAACTGGCGACGGCCACGGAAGGCACCGCGGTCGAATTCATTCAACTGGCGCTGCGCGGGGCGCACGAACTGAACGACTATCCCGCCGACCAAATCAACCTCAAGCGCGTCCTCGCGCGGCGCAACGACCAGGCGCAGGTCTATTTCAACCAAGTGGCGGGCCGGTTCGACCGCAGCTATGGCCCCGGCCGCTCCTGGCAGGCTTTCGGCCAACTGCTGTTGCGCATCCTCCCGCCCCTGGATGTCGCCGACCTGGGCTCCGGCGAAGGCCTGTTGAGCGAGCTCCTCGCCCGCCGCGCCCGGCGCGTGATCGCGGTGGACAATTCCGAAAAGATGGTCGCCTTCGGCGCGAAAAAGGCGCACCAGAACGGATTGACCAACCTTGAATTCCGACTCGGTGACCTGGAGTCCCCGCCCATCGAGCCGGCGTCGGTGGACCTGGTCATTCTGAGCCAGGCACTGCACCACGCGGTCGAGCCGGCGCGGGCGCTCCGGTCGGCGCACCAACTGCTCCGGCCCGGTGGGCGCTTGTGGTTGCTGGACTTGCGACAACACACTTTCACCGAGGCGCGGCAACTCTACGGTGACCGCTGGCTCGGTTTCGCCGAGAGCGATTTGCAGCATTGGCTGGAGGCGGCGGGCTTCAAAAACATCGAGCTCAGCATCGTGGCCCGGGAAGATCAACCACCGCACTTCGAGACCCTGCTTGCGGGCGGGGAGAAGTAAGCCGGTCCAAAGGCAGGCAGCGGGAATGAGAAATTTGGGCCGCGGCCAAAAATCTTATTGCACCCCGGGGCCACAGGCGCTTAATGGCGCCATGAATTGTCCCGCCAACCGGGGAAGGGCCGAGCGCCCATGAAGGCCTGCCCCCGCACCGCCTACAGCTGGTGCTTTTGGGGGAACGCAGCCCTCATCGCCCTGCTGCTGAACCACTGGGGCGCCGTGGAGGTTCGCGGGCACGCCGAAGTCCTCACGCCCTTGACGGGCGTGGCCATCGTCTGGCTTTGGTTTTTGGGCGGCCTGTTCTCCGTCCTGGGAATCAGTCGCTGGGAGGATGCCATCCATCGCCGGAACGCCGCCGCTTTGACGGCCCTGTGCGGCGCGCTCACCGGGGCGGCGTGGTTGTATGCGGCCGGCGCTTTCGGCGAAGGGGAGGATTACGGGCAGAATGTCTTTTGCACCGGTTTGGGTACGCTCGCCTGGTTCGGCCTCTGGTTGGTCTTGGAGCTGGGGGGCAAGGTGGCGCGTTCGGTCGCCGAAGAGCGCGATCTGGCCACGGGATTGCGTCTGGCGGGCTGCCTCCTCGCGACCAGCCTGATCCTCGGGCGGGCCTTGGCCGGCAATTGGCACTCCGCGGGGGAGACCCTGCGGGACTTCGCGATCGACGGCTGGCCCGCCGGGCTGTTGACACTCGTGGCGGTGCCGGTGGAACGGGGCTTGCGCCCAAGCCGGGCGGTACCTTTCCCCAACTGGCGCACTGCCGGGCTGGCACCCGCGCTCGGCTACCTGGCGGCCGCCGCAGGTTGGCTTTGGCACTTGGGCGCCTGGGAGGGCATGCCCCGGTGACCGCGCCCACGATGGTGGCGGGGCGTCCGAGCGGTTTGCGCGCGGGCCGGCGACTCGCTCCGGGAAGCTTCGCCCGGGTGCGCGCCCGCACGCTGCTGGAAGGCTGCAAATGGGATCCTCAAGTGGGTGACGCGGCCACGCTGGCGGATTTCCCTTTGGTGCTTCCGGAAAGTGAATGGGCTTGGCTGGCGCGCCAAGCCGAACAACTCGCCGCCGAGGCCGCGCTGGCGGAAGTCGAGATCGCCGGCCGCCCGGAATGTCTGCGTCAACTCGGGATGCCCGCCGCGCTGCGCGCGGTCCTCGCCGACCAAGCGCCCCTCACGCCCGCGGCGGCGCGGGTGATCCGGTTCGATTTCCACCCCACCACGGAGGGCTGGCGCATCTCCGAGGCGAACAGCGACGTTCCCGGCGGCTATGGCGAAGCCTCCCGGTTCACGGAACTGATGGCGGAACATTATGAGGGGCTCCACCCGGCGGGCGATACGAGCGTCACCTTGGGCGCGGCCTTGATGAAAGTTACGGCCACCGAACCGACAGTGGCGTTGCTCGCCGCGCCGCGCTACATGGAGGACCAACAGGTGGTGGCCTTCCTCGCGCAGGCTTTGCGGGCACGGGGTTTGCGGG
>CAIYZC010000400.1 GCA_903930565.1 uncultured Pedosphaera sp. | reverse complement strand
CCCCCACGCCACCATCAGAAAAATCCCCACTGAAGGGATGTAAGTGTAACGGTCCGCCATGGATTGACCGCCGACCTGGACCAAGCCGATGACCGGCACCAAGGTGCCCACAAACCAGAACCAGCCGACCAGCAGGTAAGGACGCTCCCGGCGGGCCATGAGCACCGCCAACGTCAGCCCCGCCAGCAAAAGGCAGGAAAGCACCAAGGCGAAAACCGGCAGCGGTTGGAGCATCGGGTAAAACACCGCGAGCTTCGCGGGCCAAAACAGCTCCCCGACATACCGGGCATAGGACAGGATGACGTTGCCCACCCGTTGCCCGAGCGGCAGGCGGGTGATCGAGGCCACCGCTCCCGCGGAATGCTGCGCGATAAAGGTTAGAATACTGGAGAGGACGGTGAGAGCGAAAAAGGGCAGCTTTTCCCGTACCAAGAGGAGCAACGGCTGCGGCGCGACCGGAGCGCTCGGGACCGCGCCGGCCCCGGGATTGGAGGGTGCGGGCAGGGCCAAACCCCAATCGGAAATGCGCCTGAGCGGCCAGTAATCCAGCAACAAGAGCACAAACGGCAGGGTCACGAGCATCGGCTTCGCCATCAAGCCCAAGGCGAACCAGAACAAGCACCAGCCGTAGAGCCGCCCCGCCGCCGGGGTGTCCCCGGCCCGCACGTAACGGCAATAAGCGCCGAGCGCCAAAAACCCGCCCAAAGCGCACAGCACATCTTTGCGTTCCGCCACCCAAGCGACGGATTCCACATGCGCGGGGTGCCAGCCAAACAAAGCCGCCACCAAGGCCGGGCGCCAAACCGCGCCGGTGAGCCGCCGCAAGGCGCCAAACAAGGCCAACGTCCCCGCGGTATGGATGAGGAGGCTGCTGAGGTGATGTCCCGCCGCGGCCAAGCCGAACAGGTCGCAATCCAGCATGTGGGACAGCCAGGCCAACGGATGCCAGTTGGCGTACTGCATGCTGGTCATGGCCCAGAAAAAGCCCTCCAACGACAGTCCCGCAAGCACCCGGGCATTCTGGTACACGTAGCCGCCGTCGTCGTAGCGGACGAAATCATTACCCAGAATGCGGAGGTACCCGCCCAGGGTGCCCAGCACCAAACCCAGGCGGATCAGCCACAGTGTCCGCGTCTCAGCATTCCGGTTCATCGTTGCCGGAATGGATGCCAGAAACGGCAGCCGGGCAAAAGCAAAATGCTCTCACCCGCGGGTTCAACGGACGTCGAGGACCGCATTGATGCCCCCGAAGGGGTTCGCCACAAAGCGCCCGGCCAAGGGATCGTCCATCCATTCCGCATCCACCACGAACCGGTATTCGTAGCGCCCCGGGGGCAGCACCAAGGCCACTTCCCAATCGCCCGGACCAACGGATTTCATCGGGGAACGCTCCGGGTTCCATTCATTGAAGGAGCCGGCCAAGTGCACCTGGCGGGCGGTGGGGAAAAAGACCCGGAACAGGACAGTCTTTTCTTTGGGCCCGGAGGCATGCTCGGGCAACAGCAAGCGCGGGCGGGCGGGGGCGGACCCATTCCGTCGCGGCGAACTACCGAGCGCCGAGCGGCGGGAGGCCATCCGGGGCGCCTTGGGGACACTCGATCGGGGTTTGGTTTTCATAAATCATGCTCCCGGGTCGGTGATTTCAACCACTGCGGCCGGGCTCAATTCACTTCAATCACCGCATTGACGCCACCAAACGGATTCATGGTGTACCGCTCGGCCAACGGATCATCCATCCACTTTTCATCCACCAAAAAGCGATACTCGTAGCGTCCGGGCGGAAGGATCAAATCGATTCCCCATCCGCCCCGGCCATCGGACGTGAACGGCGAGCGCACGGGGTTCCATTCGTTAAAGGTGCCAGCCAGGTACACCTGCCGCGCCCCGGGGAAAATGCAGTGAAAATGAACCCGCTTTTCCGACGCGACGATGGGTGGTGGCGAGGGCAACGCCCCCGGCGGGGCGGAGTCCGGGCTAACCCGTGGCGGGGCGGACTGCCGGGTCGGGCGTTGGCCAAACACGGGGGCCGGCGGCTTGACCTTTTGGCGGGTAGTGGTTCGCATAGCATTAGGGGGGAGAAAGATTATTTGGCGATAGCTTCCGGCGCGTCCGCCAAGAACTCATGCTCGTGCTCGCGCACCACCAATACCGGGCACGGTGCATGGCGCACCACGTTCTCCGCCACGCTGCCCAGCAGGAAGTGCTTGAGGCCGGTGTTGCCGTGGGTGCTGATCACGATGAGGTCGATGTTGGCTTCCCGGGCCAGCGCGGAGATTTCCACCACCGGCTGCCCCAAACGCACCAGCAGGGCGGCGGGTACTTGGTCGCCCAAGGCGCTGCGGGCCAGCATGGCCAGCTTTTTCTCGGCAAACAATCGCATTTCCTCCTCGGGATACATTGGTGCCGCGAGGCTGGGGTCGGTGGCGTAAAAGGCCGCCTCCACCACATGGAGCAAAGTGAGCTCCCCCCCGAATTGGCGGGCCAAGGCCAAGGCGTACTTCAGGGCTTTGAGCGAACAATCGGAAAAATCCAAGGGGACCAGAATTTTCCGCAACCGCAAGGGACTTTTGGCAGCCGCCGAAGCGACGCCGCCGGTTTCGCTGGATGGAATGGCATTCATAGAGTGGTTGGGTTGGGTTTTTTCCAAATTCAATATTGCATCAATCCGCCGTTTGCGCCGGCTAAAAATTGCCATAAGTCGGCCCGAGGTTGGCGCCGCCCAGCCCGGCGCCAACCATCCCACCCCACCCCGCCCCGGCTTACCGATAGGCGCGCGGGAGCGGCACATCGCCATCCCCTTCCCCGGCCCGGCCGCAACCGGCGCAGCCCGTGGCATCCTCGGCGGCCCCCTGGGAGGACAGCCCCAATTGGAAGTAAAAGGGTCGATGCGCGCGTTGGCGGGGCGCCACCTCGTTCATGGATTGGGATTCATAGACCCGCCCGTTCAGGATGGTGTAGTGCACGGAGTCGGTATGATGGATGTCCGCCAGGGGATTGCGGTCGAGCACCAGCACATCGGCCAGTTTGCCCGGTTCCAACGAACCAAGGTCCCGGTCCAAGCCCAGGTATTTCGCCCCGTTGATCGTGCCGCACTTCAGCACGTCGATCGGCCGCAGACCGCTTTGGGCGATGAGCCAGAGTTCCCATTGCGATCCCAAGCCCGCCAATTGCCCGTGCGCGCCCAAATGCACCGTGGCGCCGGCGTTGACTAGGTCGCGGCAAATCGAGGCGCTGCGCAGGATGTTGTAATCCTCATCGTCCGCCATGGGCCGCCGGCGCGACCGCGGATCAATCGTGTGCCGCGGGGTGAAGTTGAGCAGCTTGGGATGCCGCCAAGCGTCCATGTGCTGGTACCAGTAATGCTCCCCGTCCAGCCCCCCGTAACCCACGATCAACGTGGGGGTGTAGCCAGTGGCGCTCGCGCCCCAGAATTGGGTCACATCCTGGTAAATCCGCTCGACCGGCAGAGAATGCTCCACGCCGGTGTGGCCATCGGCCACCATGGTCAAATTGTGCTCCAGCAGCGATCCGCCCTCGGGCACCACCATCATGCCCAATTGCCGCGCTGCTTCGATCACCTGCTGCCGCTGCTCCCGCCGGGGTTGATTGTAGGATTTGACACTGAAAGCCCCCACCGCCCGCATCCGACGCAGGTGGAACAACGCGTCCTCTAGGCTGTCGATCTGCGCCTTGAACGAGCCCGCGGCGCCGTAAAGAATCGTCCCCGTCGAAAATGTCCGCGGCTGCACCAGCAAGCCGGCCTTCTGCATTTCGGAAGCCGTGAAAATGCTCTCCGTGTCGTTCGAGGGGTCGTGCACCGTGGTGACGCCGAACGCCAAGTCGGCGTAGCGACCCCAGTTCCGCTGGGGCGTGATGCCGTTCTGGCCTTGGGCGCCGTGGGCGTGGACATCGATGAAACCGGGAATGATTGTCTTGCCCGAGCAATCGAGCACTTGGGCCCCATTGGGCACGGTGACCGTGGACGCGTCGCCCACCGCTTCGATCCGGTTGCCGCGGATCAACACCACGCCTGATTCATGCACCGTATCGCCGCGCATCGTGATCACCCGTCCGCCCACGAGCGCGATGAGTCCTTCCGGGCGGTCCGCCGCCTGCCGGAAGGAGATGTTGCGGCCCACGGGTTTGGGCTCCTCTTTCTTGGGCGCGGCCGCCGCGGTGTCCTTGGCGGGTTTCTCGTCCGCCCCGGCCTTCGCGGCGGGCTCCGCCGCCTTGGCCAGTTGCTCCTTGCGTTTCTCGGCCGCTTTTTCCGCCGCGCGGGAACGCACTTCCGCCACGCTTTGCGTGAACAGTTCCGGCCCCAACGACCAATGCAGGTTCTGGCCGTTGCCGGACCAGGACAAATTCGCCCCCGCGTCGCTTGTCACTTTGTACATCGGCACGCTGGAGGCTTTGGGTCCGACTTCGATCTTCCGCCCGGTGAGCAGCAGCGGCGTGAGATAAACATTGAAACGCTCCGCCCAGGCCAGCCACGCCCCGTCGGGCGAGACTTGGTATTCCGTGCCGTTCGCACTGGTGAAATGCGTGCGCTCCTCGGTGCCGTTCAGGTTGACGCTGAACAACTGCAAATGGTCGTTCTCTTTGTCCGGTTCGCTCGTCACCAAAAACACCCGGTCGTTCTCCGCGCCGAATTGGGGGCTGGTCCCCTTGGTTGTGATGCGCGTCCCCGCGCCGCCCGCCGTGGGCACCCAGTAAATCCCCGGCTCCCGCGAGTAGAGTCCGGACAACAAAGAGCCGCCGCCGATTTTGCCAAAAACGATCTTGGAGCCGTCGGGCGAAAAGACGGGGTCCACGTAATGTCCCGGCTGGGTCGTCACCGCCCGCCCGGCGCCACCGGCCGCGGGCGCCACCCGCAGGCTCCCGAGTTCCTCGTCGTCCCAGGCCACATAGACCAAGTTCGAACCATCGCGGGACCATGCGGGCATGAACTCAAAATGTTGCGCATCGGTGGTCAACCGGTGCGGGGCGCCCTCCGGCAGGGAGCGCACATAGACATGCCCCAGCGCCGAATACGCGACCGCGTCGCCCCGGGGGGAAACCGTCACGCTGCGCAGCATCTTGACATCAAACTCGTCCGGCGCCACCGCCACCGGCACGCGGACGGCGGGCATGATCTGCCGCTCCGTCCGCACATGGAAGGGAATATCCGCCACCGCCTTGGTCTCCGTGTCCAGCCGGTGGAACCCGCCTTTGGCGTAATAAACCAAGGTCCGGGAATCCTTCAGCCAGGCCATGGTGGGATACACCCCGTGGATCGCCCAGGTCTCCTGCATGTCGCGCTCCAACTGGTCATTCAACTGCCGAATCTCCCCGGTGGCCATGTCCTGCACATACAGGCAGGTGCGGAAGCGGTCCCGCCGGACAAAGGCCAGGCGCTTCCCGTCGGGGGACGGCGTCGGCCGGACGGCCCCGCCCGCGCCCGTGATCCAATTGACTGTCTCGCCCTTGACCCGGTCGAGCCGCGAAATGATGTAAATCTGGCCGGTGCTGTCCTTGTTGTAATCAAAACTGCCGCCCGGGGTGGCGTCCCAAGAATAATAGACGTAGCGGCCGTCCGGCGAGCAGGCGGGTTCGCCCAAGTCTTTTTGCTCGTTGGGTTTCACGGTCAATTGCAATCCTTCGGTCGCCCCGCCGTCCACCCCGCTCAAAGAATACTGCCACAACTCCCCCGCCCCGCACGACCGGCGGGAAGTGAAGTGTTTGCGCGCGATCAAATAATTGCCGTCCGGCGTCCAGGCCGGGGAGTTCAGCAGGCGGAAGGATTCCTGGGTGATTTGCCGCAGGCCGGAGGTCGCGGCGTCCTGGTCGGCCGTGGCGTCCGCTCTGATCACCCATAAATTGTCGCCGCCCGCGCGGTCGCTGGTGAAGGCCAGCCATTGGCCGTCCGGGCTGAAGCGCGGCTGCATGTCCCAGGCCAACCCGCGCGTCACCGCCCGCGCCTCCCCGCCGGCGATGGGCATCGTGTACAAATCGCCCAGCAAATCGAAGGCGATGGTCGAGCCGTCGGGCGACACGTCCACGTTCATCCACGTGCCCTCGCGCACGTCGATCACCGCGTTGGTCGCCCCCGCCACGCCGGGCGGTTTGGCGACATCCCACTGGTCGCTTTTGGCGGCGGGCTTGGGGGTCGCCGCCGAATTCGTCGTCGTGGGGGCTGGCGTATTGGTCTCCGCCGCCCGTCCGCCAGGGCTTCCCCAGATCATCGCCGCCACCGCCACCGCCGCTAAAATCCAAGTCGCCCCGATCCGTTGCTCGTTTTTCATAATGAGTGCCGCATTACCATGGGGAGATTCCCTCCGCGTCGGCGGGACGTCAATCTGCAAACGGGGTGGGCTTGGCGGCTGAGGGGGGACGAGTTGGACGAGTTGGCGCGCCAGTTCACGCCGGGGTCGGTTGGATTAAGGATTCCCCGGCAAAAAAAGACCCGTACCGCATAGGCTCACGGCCACGTGGAGATCCACAAGTTCCAAGGAACTGCTCAATTTGCCCCTCACGCCTCGGCTGCCGAAACCGCTCGAAGTGAAAAATTGCAGCACGCCGTTGGTGCCCCGCAACAATGAAATGTAACGCTCCGTCTCCGTGTTACACCTAACTTCCAGCTTTTGGTTCTCCACTTTCTGAAACACCCGCTCGTAAAACTGGTCCCCGGACATCGCGGTGTTGAGCCCCGGTCCCGAGTCGAAATCAATGCCGAAATCCGGATCGGGTTCGGGGGTGGCAATAAAGACGTTGGGCAACGGAGGGGGAACTTTTTTCGCCCGGCCATACGTGATCCGAACCACCCGCCCATGGTAATCAAGGCTGCAAAGGGCGGTCGGGTTGCCTTTGGTGGAGCAAAACCAGACGCAGGCCATTACGCTGCGATCCAACGGCGCGAAAACATAGGTGCGCGCACCGCGCAAGGATTTCAAATGGTAATCGTAAGGGATGGCATGATCGGCCAAGGAACGAATGAGTGGCAAATTGAAATCCTGCTCCGACACCACGGAGCCGTCCGGCTGAATCACCCAATGCGTGTCCCCTTGGAATTTAAACTGGATATCACGCGTGAACTTGGGCCGGCGCATGGCCGGTTCCCCAGCCTGGATCGCCGCTGAATTGGTTATCGCGGAGGCCGGATTATTGGTTGCATCCGCCCGCGCCAGCCCCGGCAGCAGCGCCGCCGCCAAAACCCATGCCATCAACCATGGACTGGTCTTCATTTTCAATTCAGCACTGACCAGAACACCTTCCTTCCGTTCCGCGCACGCGTCAACCGGAAATCGGAGCCGCAAAGGCGCCGGGGGACGCTTTGGGTTAGCTGGAGGGATCGGACGAATCGGACGGATTGGCGTACGAGCGAGCGGGCGAATCGCGCGGCGGGGGGCTCGGGGGAGGCTTTGGCCTTCGGTGGGTGCGTAAGACTTGGGACCGGAAGCTCGCGCGGAGACGCGGAGGCGCGGGGAAGACCGGTTTTTTTGACATGATTAACATGATCTACATGATTTTTGATGGCTTGGGGGTGGTGCTTGGCCTTCGGTGGGTGCGTAGGGTTGTGGGCGGTGGGCAGTGGGCGCTGAAGTGAGACTTGGGTGGTGAGCCGGTCCGCCACCGCCATGGCCCACCACCGCGGGCAGCGCGGGGAACCCCCGAACCGCGCGCCAGCGTCTTGGAGTGCGGTGAAGCAACGCGCGGCACCGCTTTTGAACTCGTGCCACCACTCGAAACCCCCAAACACGCCCGCCCGGTTGAACCAGCCGGCCGCTTGGCGCCCCACCCTCGCCGCCATTCCGAATGGAGGCGAGGGTGGCGGAGGGAGCGGCGCGCCGACGAAGTTTTGGGCGCGGCCTTCCGTGAGTGCGTAAAACTTGGGACCGGAAGCTGGCGCGGAGACGCGGAGACGCGGAGAAGACCGGTTTTTTTGACATGATTGACATGATTAACATGATTTTTGATGGCTTGGTGGTGGTGCTTGGCCTTCGGTGGGTGCGTAGGGTGGTGAGCGGTGGGGGCACCGGATGACAGGAGCTGAGCGGTTATCCGCTCGGGGGCTTTTGGTGGTGGATGGCGGCTGGTCCGAT
>CAIYZC010000399.1 GCA_903930565.1 uncultured Pedosphaera sp. | reverse complement strand
TGGCCCGGATGTTGGGCGTGACCCGCACCGCCACCGCGGTGGCGATCAGCACCAAGACCGGCAAAATCTTTTACCACGGCCCCATCGACGACCAGTTGGCGGAAGGCGCCGCCAAACCCGCCGCCACCCGGCACTACTTGGCGGACGCGGTGCGGTCCTTCCAAGCCGGGCAACCCGTGGCCGAGCCCGCCGTCGCCGCCCATGGCTGCCTGATCAGTTATGACGCCAAATTAACCGCGACCGACCTTTCTTACTCCCACGACGTGGCGCCCATCCTCGCGAAACATTGTGTCAACTGCCACAGCGCGGGGAATATCGGACCCTTCGTGCTGCGCAATTACGACAAGGTCAAAGGCAAATCCGCCATGATTCAGGAGGTCCTCCTGAGCCACCGCATGCCCCCGTGGTCCGCGGACAATGAATTCGGCCACTACCTCAATGACCGTTCCCTCACCCTGGCCGAAACCCGCACCTTGCTCGGCTGGATCGCCCAAGGCGCCGCCCGCGGCGAAGGTGAGGATCCCCTCGCCACCCTCAACCCGCCCCCCGCGGCGGAGTGGCCCTTGGGGCAACCCGATTTCATCGCCAAGCTCCCCCACCCGGAGGAAGTCCCCGCCACCGGCGTCCTAGAATACCGGCACATCAAACTCAAGACCCCCGTTACGGACGACACCTGGGTGAGCGCCGTCGCCGTCAAACCCGGGAACCGCAAAGTCCTCCACCACTGCATCGTCCGGACGCAATCCCGCAAAGGCGGTGATGACGGCTCCGGCCTGGGCGTCTGGCTCCAAGGCTGGGCGCCGGGCATCCAGTCCGAACGCTTCCCCGCCAACACCGGCCGCCTTCTCCGCAAAGGTTCCACCTTGGACATCGAATTGCATTACACCACCATGGGCAGCGCGCAAACCGACGACACGGAAATCGGCTTTTACAAGCTCGCCGAAAAGCCCCGTTATGAACTTCGCAACCAAGGCGCCTACAATCTCGAGTTCACCGTGGCCCCCGGGGATGGCGAAGCGGAAACCAGCTCGAACCTGCCCTTCCCCAAGGACACCTTGCTCTACATCATGTCCCCGCATATGCACCTGCGCGGCTCATGGATGCGCTACGAAGCCCTGTATCCCGACGGCAAACGAGAGGTTCTCCTCAGCGTGCCGCACTACGATTTCAACTGGCAGACGTTCTACGCCCCGCCGAAGCCCAAATTCCTCCCCGCGGGCACCTGGATTCAAGTCACCGGCGGTTTCGATAACTCCACACTGAACCCCAATAACCCCAACCCCGGCAAACGGATCACTTGGGGCGAACAGTCCTTCAATGAAATGTTCGTTGGCTTCATGGAAACGAGCGACGCCCCCAAAGGCGGCCTCTCCCAAGCCGCCCCCGCCGCCCCGGCGAAATAATCCGGCGGCCCCGCCTCACCATCACCCACCCGGCCGAGTTCGGGCGTGACGACCGGGCGCGTGCGCCTTATACATGCCGCGATGGCCTTTGCGGATTTTCCGGATCAAAAACAGGCGGTGGACTTGCTGCAACGCAGTTTGCGGCGGGGCCGCTTGGGCCATGCCTATCTGTTCAGCGGGCAGGTCATGCCCCAGTTGGAGGCGCTGGCCCGCACCCTGGCCAAAACCCTGAATTGCCAACACCCCGTCCGCGCCGAGGCGAGCTTTGCGCGGGACGGCGCCCTCCCGCCCGCGATTGATTGCTGCGACACCTGCCCCGTCTGCCGCAAAATTGACGCCTTCACCCATGGCGACATCCACCGCGCCCGGCCGGAGAGCAAGATGCGCCAGATCACCATCGACCAGATGCGGGAGATCATGCACGAGGTGCATCTCCGCCCGAACGAGGCCGAATACAAAGTGGCGATCATCGAAGGTGCCGACCGCCTGAACAATCAGGCGGCCAATTCCTTCCTCAAGACCTTGGAGGAACCCCCCGCCAAATCGATCCTCATCCTCCTCACCACCGAGCCCCAGCGCATCCTCGAAACGATCATTTCCCGGTGCCTGCGGCTGCATTTCGCGGCGGAAGGCGGCCACCGGGCGGGCACCGGCCAATTGGAGTGGCTGGGCGAATTCGGCCGCATGGCCGTGGACCAAAAGAGCCTGATCAGCCGTTACCGCCTCCTCGACACCCTCCTTCAGCGCCTGACCGAACTCAAGGAAGGCATCGAAACCAGCCTTGCCGCCAAATCCCCTCTGGAGCGCTACGATGACGTGGAAACCAACCTCAAAGAGAAATGGGAGGAGGAACTGGCCGCCGCCGTGGTGGCCGAATACCGCCTGCAGCGCGGGGAACTCCTGCTCGCCCTCCAATGGTGGCTGCGGGATGTCTGGCTGTTGTCCCAGTCCATGGGGGCGGAACTGCTGAGTTTTCCCGAATTGCCCGGCGCGGCCGAAGTCGCGCGCCGCATTACCCCGCTCCAAGCCATGGAGAACTTGGAGATCATTGAGCGCACCCACCGCATGCTCTACACGAACGTGCAGGAAGCCCTGGCCCTTGAAGTCGGCCTCCTCAAGCTGCACCTCTGATCCCCGGTTGCCCCTGTGAAACGCCCGCCCCCCGCCCAGCCCGCCAAGCCCACCCGCAGCGCCCCTCCCTCCGCGGCGCCGGTGACCGCGGAAGCCAAATTGGCGCGCCTGTTTTCCTGCCTCATGGGCGGCATGCTCGCGATCGCCCTGCTAAAGCTGGGCAATCCGATCACCATGGAATCCCGCGTGGTCCGCCCCGTCGATGCGGTGGAATTCCTCCTGAATTCCTGGCCGGCGGTCTGGGGTTACGGCGTGCTCCTGGCGGTGGCGGTGTGCGGCCTGGTCGTCGTCCGCCGGCGCCCGGACTTGCCCCGGATCTTGGTTTGGTTGCCCGCGGTTTGGTGGCTCTGGCAACTCCTGGCCACCCTCCAAAGCACGGACGCCGGGGCCAGTTCGGCGATTTTAATGCATTTCGCCCTCTGTTTGCTGTGCTTTTATCTGGGGTTGTTCGGCCTGGGTCGCCAAGCCCATCCCGGGGAGTTCTGGCTCCCCGTGCTCGCGGGCTTCCTGCTGGTCCTGGGTTCCGGATTTCTCCAGCACTTCGGCGGCTTGGAGGCCACCCGCAAGTATTTCTTTGAGCAGATCTATCCCTTGGCGACGGACGTGCCGCCGGAGTTGATCAAGCGCATGTCCAGCACCCGCATCTTTGCGACCCTCTTCTACCCGAACACCCTGGCGGGCGTGATCCTGCTCTGGCTTCCCATCCTCCTGGCGGTGATCGGGTCCTGGCAACGGCAATTCACCGCCGGGGCCCGCGGTTTGCTCATGGCCTTGGTCGCCGCCCCCGCCCTGGCCTGCCTGTTTTGGTCGGGCTCCAAGGGCGGCTGGCTGCTCATGCTGGTGACCGGGTTCGGCGCGATTCTGGCGCTGCCCTTTTCCCGCCGGGCCAAGCAAGGCATGGTGGGCGCCGTCCTCGTGCTGGGTTTGACCGGCTTCTTTGTTAAATACGCCGGGTTTTTCCACAAGGGCGCCACCAGCGTGGTGGCCCGGTTTGAATATTGGGCCGCCGCCGCACGGATCACCGCCGCCCACCCGCTGCTGGGCACCGGCCCCGGCACCTTCGGCGCCGAATATAAGCTGATCAAACCTCCCGGGGCGGAGATGGCCATGATCACCCATAACGATTATTTCCAGCAGGCCTGCGATTCGGGACTGCCCGGCCTCCTGCTCTTCACCGCGTTCGTGGTGGCGTGCTTGGTCTTCACGTGGCGCCACTCCGGGGTCCGCGGCGATTGGCTCCGGCGGTCCGTTTGGCTCGGCCTCCTCGCTTGGGCGCTCCAGGCCACGGTCGAGTTTCCCCTCTACATTCCCGCCATGGCCTGGCCCGCGTTTGTCCTCTGCGGCTGGCTGATCGCCCAAGCGCCGCCCGACCGGCTCGACAAGCCCTCCGCCCCCCGCTAAGCTCCCGTTGCGCGCATGAAGATTCTCTTTCTCAACGGCCCCAACCTCAATCTGCTCGGCACCCGCGAACCGGGGGTCTATGGCCGCCTCACCCTCGCCGACATCGAAGCCCTCGTCCGCCGCCGCGCCGCCACCGCCGGCGTGGAGGTGGACTTCCGCCAATCCAATCACGAGGGCGAACTGGTCACCTGGATTCAGGAGGCCCGCGGCCATTACGATCGGATCGCGCTCAACGCCGCCGCGTACACCCACACCAGCGTCGCCCTCCGGGATGCCATCGCCGCCGCCGGGATTCCCACGATCGAAATCCACCTCTCCAACGTCCACGCCCGCGAGGAATTTCGTCACCGCTAGCTCATCGCCCCCGTTTGCTGCGGCCAGATCACCGGTTTTGGGCCCAACTCCTATCTTTTGGCCTTGGAATCGGCTATTATCGATAACGCATCGAAATAACCACCCAAAG
>CAIYZC010000398.1 GCA_903930565.1 uncultured Pedosphaera sp. | reverse complement strand
TTGAAGGCACCTGTATACCGCTTGCGTTTTGCTTTGCTCATACTCCACCGATTTGGCACGCCCGGCGGAGCCTGAAAAGTCTAACTTAACACCCGGTCCGAAATCCGGGGTCCATTTCTAAGATCAGGAACGCCTCCACCCGGCTGCTTGATTCCGGGGTCTGGTTGGCTGTGGCGTTTGGCAGCCACCACCACCACACCGCCGCCGGGGCGCAGAATTTCGAACTGCTGTCGCCGCATTGAAAGTCAAAGCCCACCAATTCCACTATGAATAATGATATTTCGATCGCCGTTGACCGGGCAAGTTTCCTGGAATTGGCCCGCGTGTTTCACCGCAATCGGGACACGTTTGGCGCTGCCTTCGTTACGTTGACCCTGGGAAACGGCAAGTTGATTATTGAGTTTCGAAACGGGGGCAGTGTGCTGCGCTGCGATTGTCCACAGGCCTTGGTGGCAAAAATCACGGCCAAGGCGTTTTCCGGTATCGCCATCGCCTACCGGTTCGATAAATCGGAGGAGAAAACCATCGAATTGACGTTTCGTCCTGAGTTTGGGGAATTCGCCACGCCTCTGGCGGGTGCGAAGGCGAAAATCACCCTCGGATAGCCGGGCGGATTTTGTTCCTTTTATCCTCCGCCACCAAGTGTCCACGAAGGGCTTCGGCCGGAATCGGTGTTGGCGACCGAGCCGCCTGGGCACCCAAGCCTGGCGACAGCGGGCGAGGGGGATTGTATTCGGGAGGGGGCCGATTCCACCTTTGCCCGGCTACACTGTGGGCGGCGGCGCCATGGCCTTGCGCAGCATTTGGCCGATGTAGGTGGCTTTGTCTTCCCGCTGGAAAAGCACGTTGCGCGCGGCGAAGTCGCCCGGGGTCATGGGTTGGCCGGTGCCGGGCGTCAACCAATGATCGATACTTTTATACGGCGTGGGGGAGACGATGAACGAATTCAGGATTACGCCCGGATCCGCCAGGCGTTGCTCCAAGGCCTTGACGGTGCGGAAAAAGGATATTTTGGGGTCGTCCGCTCCGTCGAGATTGCGCAGGCCCTTGGGGTCCACAAACGAGACGTATTGCCGCCCGCCCACCAACAACCACAGGATGAAATCGGGGTAGAAGTTGCCCGCCTCAAAAAAACCGATGCCCCGGCCGCGGCTTAAATTGCGCAGCAGGTAAAGCTCCTTGTCCCCGAAAAAGTCCCCCTCGTGCTCGTAAAAGCGCTGGAGGTCGGCGACGAAATCCCGTTCGCCCTCGTTCAAGGCCACCGGCCGGACATCGATCACTGTGCTTTTGAGATAAATGAGCGGCTGATAAAGGTGTTGGCCAAAGCAAATGGTCCGGAACGTGGACCACTCCACGGCCTTCAATTCCTTCCTGGCCACCGCTTCCTTGACCTCGGTGAGCTTGGCGAGGATTTCCTTTTCGGATTCCGCGATCAGGAAACGATACTCGCTGACGAAATTCTCGTCCCCCTCCGCGAGCAACTCATAGCGCAACTGCGGGGCCTCCCAGGCGGCCTTCTTGGTCTTGAAAAACAGGTCGCAGTATTTTTTGAGGAGCGCCACGGCGATTTCCTGCCAGCGAAAGACCCGCTCAAAGCGGGTGATTTCCAACTCCTGCGGCGGGATGTAAAGGGTGTACCAACCGGGGTCTTGCAGCAAGGCCCGGCAGGCGCCGGGTTCCAAATTCAGGTTGAACCAAGCGCGCTCGTTTTTGAAAGCCTGCAGCTGGCGATCGATGGCCGCCCAATCGAAAAACGCCAAATGGTGCGCCGAGAGCACGCCCTCATGCCGGGGGGCGATGTCGACCGCGTCAGACAGCCCCGGGGCAATCCGGGTCTGAATCTTGGGATACCAATCCAAGAGCACGCGGCGATCCCGTAAATCCTGATCGGGCGGACCCAGCGTCGGCTTGGGGCCTTGGCGCTTGAAATCCATCCCCGGGGGCAGGCGCAGGATTTTGAGCGGCTGGCCGCCCAGGTTCCTGAATGTGGGCAGAATGAACTCCAGCCGGTCCTCGTTCGTGGACAGCCCCTCCTCCTCCAAATACTCCTTGAACTGGTGCATGAACTGGGCGCGCACCCCGAAGACGTTCAAGGTTTCCAACAAGTTGATGTGGTCCGGCTTCAGCTTCCGGGCCGCGTCCACGAAAGCGCTCCGCTTCAGGCCGAAAGCGTAGCCTTTCAAGCGAACGCCGCGGCCAAACAATTGGAGGATCTGCGACCCCTCCGTCTGCCCCACGTTGAGCAACCCCATGGTGCTGACCCGCCAACTGCTCCAGCCCTCCGTGAACTTTTTGGAGCCAATCAGGAGGTTGATGGTGGAATCCGGCTGGTTGATGGCCGCGAAAAGGGATTGGGAAAAGGGCCGGTCGGAGACTTTGAGCAGGGCCGGGTGTTTGTCGCAAAGATCGCGGAGCTTGGGCGCGTCGCCGACGTTGATCACGCCAAACGGTTCATTGTTCTCCCCGAGGCGGAGGGCGATCTCGCCGTCACTCCCGGTCAAATGGTCCACGTGGAGCGCGGCGACCGCGGCGGCGTTGAAAACAGTTTTCAGCAGGTCCGTGAAAACCTCGGCGGCCGTCAGCCCGCACTCAATTAAATACGGGTAAGCGCTGCGAAAGATGTCGCTCCCGGTCGTGGTGAGCAGTCCGGTGTTGCCCGAAAGCAGCCGTTCAATGCGCGCGACGGAACGCGCCCCGCCCTGGATGAACTCGGCCAGGAAGAGCAAAACATCCACCACGTCCGAAACGTCCTGGCGGCCTTCCGTCCGGACCGCCGTCACTTTGCTGCCCACCAGAATCCACAACGGACGCTCGATCAGGAAGGGCCGGAAATCGAGCTCCTGGCGGGCGCGTAGCAGCACTTGCTGGTAAAATGCGAGCAGGCAGGCGGTGAGGTAAAGTTGCCGGGTTTCTTCATTCCGGTCGTCCGCCAAATTCAAAATGCGATAATCCTTGCCGAAGCCGTCGCGGTAAAAATACTTGTACGAGTAATCAAAGAGGACGCACTTGGCGTATTCCTCCGTCAACTCCGGCTTGTTGGCCGCTTTGAGCGCCTGGCTGAACGTGGCCGAATATTCGAAGGAAAAACCCGCTTCACACAACCG
>CAIYZC010000397.1 GCA_903930565.1 uncultured Pedosphaera sp. | reverse complement strand
CGGCGGGCGACAAGCCGGTATGGGTGTCGTCGCCGCCGCCGGCGTCCACATGATAGACCGCCGCCGGGGAGGGCACGGGCGCGAGGAGACAACAAACCGCCCCGAGGAGACCGGCGAGGGCGACGGCGGAGCGCATCGGTTATTTGACGAGCTTTTTGACGAGCACCTTGGATTTGCGCCCGCTCTGCTCGTATTTTTCGCGGCGGGCGGGGGGCAGATCATCGGGGGTGGCTTCGCTGAAGCCGCCTTTCGATTGAAAGTAGGAAAACGCCTGGGTCGAGAGCGTCAGCAACTCCTGCAGGCCGAGCTCCCGGGCCTTGCTCTCCACAAACTGGATCAGCTTTTTGCCGATGCCCTGGTTTTCGTGCGAGGGGCTGACGTAGAGGCAGGCGAGCTCGCCTTTGCCGTATTCGGGATACTGGTGCAAGGCGACCACGGCCACGGGGTTGCGGTCGATCTCGAAGAGGTAGTAATCGCCCAATTGCTTTTCGATCATGGCGCGCGTGCGCTTCATCAATTCGGCGGTCTCGACGGAATGCTTCGTCAGCATCTGGATGCTGCGGATGTCCTTCTTCTTGGCGGGGCGCACCTGTTGGTATTCATTGGCGTACACCAACGTGCCGACGCCTTCGTTCGAAAACACTTCCGCCAGCAGCCCCTCGTCCACGCGGCCGTTGATGATGTGGACACGTTGCACGCCGCCGTGGCAGGCGGCGACGGCCTGCCGGGCTTTGGAGATCATCTCCGGCGAAAAACCGGGCTTGCCCAGCAGCGCGCTCAAATCGGCCACCAAGATTTGGCGGATCAGCTGCCCCTGGTGGAACAGACCGTCCACGGAGGTGATGAAAATCAACTTGTTCGCCTTGAGCGCGTCGGCGACGGCCACGGCGAGGTTGTCGGAATTGACGCGGTAGGTCTTGCCGTCGCCATCAAAGCCGAGCGGCGGGAGCACGGGGATGATCCCCTGCGCCAACAGCGTCTGCAGCAGGTCCACATCGACGCGCTCGACCTTGCCGGTGAACAAATGGTCGCGGCCCTGGATGATGCCGAGCGGATGCGCGATGATGGCGTTGGTCACGGCGGCGCGCAAATCGTTGGCGGAGAGGCCCTCGAGGATTTCGTGAGATAGCCGGTTGGCGGCGGTGAGGGCCAGCTTGAGCGTCTCGGCATCGGTGACGCCGCTGCCGTCCAAATCCGACGGGGTGATGCGCTGCTCGGTGCCGAGGAGTTTGACCTGGGCGGCCGCGCCATGGGCGAGGACAACGCGGATGCTCAGCGAGCGCAACACCGCGATATCGAGGAGGATGTTGCCAAAATTTTCGTCGGTGACGATGGCGCCATCGACGGCGATGATGAAAGTCTTCTCCCGGAAGCGGGGGATGTATTGCAGGATGCCCCGCAGATCGGTCGGTTTCACGTTCGGTTACTCTTCAATTTCGAACCATGCTTACGCCAAAGGCGGCGGGGACGCAAGCGGTTCCGGGCTCAAAGAATTTCGCGCAAGCCGGCGAGGCAACGGGTGTTCTCGGCGGGGGTGCCGATGGAGATGCGCAACCACTCGCCCAAACCGTAGCCGCCCATGGGCCGCACGATGACGCCGCGTTGCTGCAGCGCTTGAAATTTCCCTTGGCCATCGCCGACGCGAATGAGGAGGAAATTGGCGGCGGAGGGAATGTATTCCCAGCCGGCCTCCCGGCAGGCGGCGGTGAAAAAGGCCAGGCCGGCGGTATTGTTTTCGCGGGTGCGCCGCAGATGTTCGACATCGTCCAGCGCCGCCAAGGCCGCGGCCTGGGCCAGCGAGTTGATGTTGAAGGGTTGGCGCACCTTCTCCAAGGTGGCGATCAGGTCGGGCGTGCCGATGCCGTAGCCGAGCCGCAGCCCGGCGAGGCCGTAAATCTTCGAGAACGTCCGCATGAGCAGCAGGTTGGGCCGGGCGCCGGAGCGGATCAACGGGAGCAAGTCCAACGGCTCGTCCAAAAACTCGAGATACGCCTCGTCCATGACGAGCAGGACGTGGGGCGGGGTTTCCTCGATGAGCCGAAGCACGTCGGCCCGCGCGGCCAGGGTGCCCGTGGGGTTGTTGGGATTGGCGACGAACAGGACGGTGGTGCGCGGCGTAACGGCACGGAGCATCGCGGGCAGGTCGTGGCCGAATTGCACGGCCGGCACGGTCACGAGCGTGGCGCCGAAGAGGTGCGTCACAATCGGGTACACCGCGAAACAATACTGCGACACCACGACTTCGCCGCCGGGGCGCATGAAGGCGTGGCCGGCGAACTCGATGATCTCGTTCGAGCCGTTGCCCAAAATCAATTGGTTCGGGGCGAGGTCCAACTTCGCCGCCAGCCGTTGCTTGAGGTAAAAGGCGTTGCCATCCGGGTACAAATGGAGTTGCGCCAGGGTGCGGGCCATGGCGGCGAGGGCCGCGGGCGAGGGGCCGAGCGGGTTTTCGTTCGAGGCGAGCTTGATGATGTCGCCGACGGGGCGGCCGAGTTCGCGGGCCACTTCTTCGAGGGGCCGGCCGGGTTGGTACACCGGCACGTTGGCGAGGGCGGCGTTGGGGAGGGGGCGGGGGGACGACGGGTCAGAGGGCATGGAGGATTTTCTTGAGGTCCACGTTGTTGGCGATCAGATCACGAATGAGGGTGATTTTCCGGGCGTCGCCGGGCCGGGTCTTGACGGTGAGATCGTGCACCTTCGAGGCCAGCTCGTAGGTATCCGTCGGGGAACGCAGCACGGGGACGGGCATGGCGCGGATGAGGGCCATGGAGTCCTCGCCGGGCAGGACATCGCCGGTGAGGATAATGCCGGCCATGGTGTCGCCATTGCGGCCGACCAGGCTGTCGCCCGCGGCGCGGATGATGTCCTCGCGGTCCCCCGGGGTGATGAGCAGGACGCCAGGTTTGAAGAAGGGAATGGCGTTCGGCGCGCCCATGGCGCCGAGCGTGACACCTTCCACCAGATTGTGCATCCCGGCGGTGTGGTTCAGCACCTCGGCGTTCAACGCCTCGCGGATCAAGTCCACGGTGGGGTTGGACAGGACGCTCTGGTGGGGAATGACGCCCAAGAGGTCCAAGCCCTTGCGCTTGAGCCCGCGCCGCGCGAAATCGGTGATGAAGTCCATCTTTTCGCCATGCACCTTGTTCAAGATGACGCCGATGATTTCGACGCCCTCTTTCTCAAACAAGGCCTGGTTCAGGGCGACTTCGTCGATGGGTTTGCCGATCCCGCCCTGGGTGACGATGATGACCTTGGCGCCGAGGATTTTGGCCACTTGGGCGTTCGAGAGGTCGAACACCGAGCCGACCCCGGCGTGGCCGGAGCCTTCGCAGAGGACGAAATCCTTTTCCCAAGCCACGCGGTCGAAGGCTTTCTGGATTTTTTTGACCAGCGCCTCGTTGTTCGAGGATTGGAGGTATTTGCGCGTGAAGTCGGGCTCCACGGCGATGGGGCTCATGTCCACCAGCGGACAATTCAAGCGGAAGACGCTGTCCATGAGGACGGTGTCCTCGTCGATTTTCTGCTCCTCGACTTCGACGAAGCGCTGGCCGACGGGCTTGATGTAGCCGATGCGCGGATAAAGTCGCTGGAGGGCGGCGATGAGGCCGAGGGACGTGGTCGTTTTGCCGTCGTTTTGACGGGTGGCGGCGATGAAGACGCGCGGGGTGGTCGTGTTCATTTTGGACTTGGCGGGCATCAAGGCGCCGGGGTCGGCGGCGGCGCCCGGCGGGAGGGGTTCACTCACCGGGCAAACGGGCGCCGGCGCCGGGATGAAGTTGGTTGAACTCAATGGCCTGCAAACCGACGATGGCGGCCACCCCGAGAATATCATGCGCGGTGGACCCGCGGGACACATCGGCGGCGGGGCGGTCGAGGCCCAGGAGAATCTGGCCGTAGGCGTTCGCGCGGGCGACGTGCTGAATAAGCTTGCTGGCGATGTTGCCGGAGTTCAAATCGGGAAAGATGAGCACGGTGGCCCGCCCGGCGACGAGGCTGTCCGGCAGTTTGCGGGCCGCGATTTCCGGCACCAAGGCGGCGTCCACCTGCAACTCGCCGTCAAAATCGGCCTCCAAACCCTGGGCCTTGGCCTTTTGTTCGGCCAGGGCGGTGGCGGCCTTGACGCGCCCGATGGAGGGATGCGTGGCGCTGCCTTTGGTCGAGAAGGAGAGCAGGGCGACCCGCGGCCGGGTGCCAACGATCTGCCGGGCCAGGCGGGCGGTGGAGACCGCGATGTCGGCCAATTGATCGACCGTGGGCTCGGGAATCACGCCGCAATCCCCCATGAACAGGATGCCGTGCTCGCCGAAGCGGGTGTCCTGCACCTCCATCACCATGCAACTGGAAGCGGTGCTGGTGGCGGGGGCGACCTTGATGATTTGGAAAAACGGCCGGAGCACGCTCCCGGTGCTTTGATTGGTGCCGGAAACGACGCCATCCGCCTGGTGCATGGCGACCATCATGGCCCCGTAATAATTCGGGAGGATCATGGCTTCCCGCGCCTCATGGGTTTGCATGCCCTTGCGGCGGCGCAGCAACTCGAAGCGGTGCACGAAATTGTCCAAGTCCTCGCTCTCCACCGGATTGATGATGCGGACGCCGGTGAGGGAGACGTTGAGGTTGGCGGCGGCTTCCTTGATCTTGGTGCGATCACCGAGCAGGATGGGCGCGCCAAGCCGGAGGGAATGGAACTGGCGGGCCGCCTGCAGCACGCGGGGTTCGGTCCCTTCCGGGAACACAATCCGCTTGGGATGGCGCTGCAGCTTTTCAATGACACTGCCGATGAATCGCATGGCAGTTAAGTAGTGGATGCCGGGCCAAAAAGCAAAGGCAAACCATGGCCGGAGGGGCGGGGGCCTAAGCCGCCGCGGCGGGGGGAACGAAGAACACCTGCTCGATCATGCCTTCCTCCAGGAGCCGCTCGGGGCGACCGCCGGGCGGCAACAGGAACAAGGCGTTGCCATTGGTGTACACGATGGTCCCATCGGGGGCGGCATCGTAGGCCAACACGCCGGAAGCCAGGGTGCGCGTGGCACCGGCGGCGCTGAGCTCCTGCAATTCCCAGGATTTCGGCACCAAATCCACGCCGGGAGGCTCGTCGCGGGCCGGCTGGCGGGCGCGCACCAGGTTGCCCCAAATCATCATTTGCCGCTGGTTCATCTCACGCGCTTTGGCGCCGCCGGCGGTGGTCAAGGGTTTCCCAGTGGCCAGGGTGGTGAAGAAGTTCAGCAACTGAAAGCCCGCAAAGAGCAGGCGAAAGGGGAAAAACACCGTGTCACGGAGCATCCGCACCAAATCGAAACGCTCCTCGGCGGCGTAGGGGCGCCGAATGTAGAGCAAACCGCCATCGGGCCGGGCAAGCGGGGCCAAATAATCGTAGCGTGGATGGGTGAGCCGGGTGGTCAGTTCCCCGGCGGTACAGTCCAACTGTTGGATGGCGAAGGGCCCCAAAGCCAGGAAATGGCCTTCGCGGTTCCGGCCCACGCCGGCGGATTGAAAGACCAAGCGCCCGGATTCGCCCGGCACCCAACGGGGGGCGGTATCGAAGGAATCGCCCTCGGTCAATTCCCGAATCCCACTCTCCCCGGCGGCCTTCATGCCAATATTGGCGGTGCCGTTTTCGTGGAGCACAGCGAAGGCCAAGTCCCCGGTCTCGGGGGCCACGGCCAGGTGCCGGAGGCGGGTGCGATGGTCGTTCCACAGGCGTTGTTCCTCGGCGCCCAAGCCCCCGGATTCCAAGAGCGCGCAGAGGCTGCCGCTTTCGAGGGAGTAAACCAATCCGCCGGGGGAGCGCCCTCCGCACAGACTGGTGATGGCCAAGGGCACCTCCCCGGATTCGGCGGCGGCGGCCTTGCCCCAGAGCACGGCGCCCCCGTAGGGGGAACCGCCGTCCCCCGACCCCTTCCAGGAATGCTTTTGCTGGGCGCGCACCGCACGTTCGCGCAGGGTGTTCGCGTAGGCGCTTTCCACGGTGCGCGGGGCGGCGCCGGGAGGTTTGACGCGCAGCCGGCCCTTGGCCAGGTAAGCGATGCTCGGGGGCGTGGCGATGGTCGTCATGCGTTTTCGCGACCTTAGCCCGGGGGCGGCCCAACGTCAACCCCGGTCCCGGCTCGACAAGCCGGCGAATCCGGTCCATGTTGGATGAAATGGCTAACGAACCGGATTCGGCGCTCGACAAACTGTGGAAGGAATACGGCCTGGTATTCCGGGATTTTGACGATCTGACCCTGGCGCGCTGGATGGCCCAAACCCTCGGCCAGATTGAGGGCCGGAGCTGGCGGCTGTCGCATCCCTTGATGGGGGCCTACCGTTTGGCGGCGCAGTTGGCCCACCAGCGGCAGGTGTGGCTCAAGCGCCTGGCCACGCCCCCGGCGGCGTACGCGGAGGCGCCCTGCTGCCGGGCGCCGGCGCTGCCCCTGCTCACCCGCGACGTGCGCGAAGCGGGCCTGATCTGCCTCCACTGCGGGGAAACCCTGGTGCCCTTTGAAGACATTCCCCAACCGGTGCGGGAGGAACTCGGGGCGTGGGGGGCGGACTACGAACCCGTGCACGCGGTGGCGCACTGGGACGACAACCAACGGCGGGAAGCCGACGATTACGACGATGAGTTCGAGGAAGCCGCGGAGGAGGCGGAAGAACTGCTGGAACAACTCGGGCGGGAATTGGCGCCGCAGTTGCTCGACTCCCATCCCGCGGTGGTTTGGGAAGACCAAGACGAATGCCTGGCGGTGCAGCCCGAAGATTTCGGGTTGGAGTGAGCCGCCCCACCCCACATGCGCCGACTTTTCCGCTGGGCCTTTCGGGTGTTGGTGCTCTGCTTGGTAGTGGTGGTGGGGTTGCTCCTCAGCCTGGACCACCTGGCCCGGGAGCTGGCGGAGCGCAAACTGCGGGCGGCCACCGGCTTGGAAGCCCGCCTTGGCCGACTCAATGTGGGCCTGCTCTCCCCCACCCTGACTTTTGAGAAGTTGCGGTTGTACAACCGGGCGGACTTCGGCGGTGCGCCCTTGGTGGAAATTGCGGACGGCCGGCTGGAATACGACCCCGGCGAGTTGCTGGCCGGCCGGCTCCGGTGCCGCTTGTTGCGGTTGGAGATTGCGGAACTGAACTTGGTGGTGAACCGGGCCGGCGCCCTCAACATCCCGCTGGCGGCCAACTCCCCACCCCCGGGCACGCCCCGCCCGCCCCGGGACATTGCCGGCCTTCGCTTCCGGGGGATCGACACCCTCAACCTTTCCCTCGGGCGCGTCACGGCGGTGAAGCTGAACGCCCCACAGGTGGTCCGGGAGGTCAACGCGCGCCTGCACAACCGGGTTTTCACCCGATTGGATTCCGTGGAAGACCTCCAGTTCCAACTCGGCGTCCTGCTGCTGGAACAAAACGGCGGCGTGGGGCTGGTGGAATACCTCGGCCGCCCCTGAGCCGCCCCCACCGGGCGGGTCAAATCCGAATGCGGAATTCCTCGCCCTTGCGCAGCGACAAGGCAAAGCCGGCCAGCAACTCGGGAATCCGCTCCAAATCCTTGAGATTCACCACCTCCACGGGGGAATGCATGTAACGGTTGGGCAGACTGACCAAGGCGCTGGGGATTCCCCCGCGCGTCCAAAAAATCACGTCGGTATCCGTGCCACTGGAGGCGGACATGGCCTCGTGCTGCAGCGGGATTTGCCGGTCGGCCGCCACGGCTTCCAAACGGGCCACCACTTCGTGATGGTTGCAACCGCCGTGGGTGATCGCCGGGCCGCCCCCCAGTTTCACGTCGCCGTGCTGGATTTTGCTGACGGTGGGGTAATCGGTCGCATGCGTGACGTCCACGACCAAGGCGACGTTGGGGTGCAGGGAATAAGCGATCTGCCGGGCGCCCAACAAGCCAACTTCCTCCTGAATGTTGGAAACCGCGCACACTTCCGCGTGCAACTCACCGCGGTGCGGTTGGAGCAAGCGCAACGTTTCCGCGACGGCCCAAGTGCCGATGCGGTTGTCGAAGGCGCGGGCCACGGCCAAATCACCCCGGAGCATTTGAAATTCATCCACCAGCGTCACGGGATCGCCGATCCGCACCAACGCGGCGGCCTCGCGCTGGCTGGACACGCCAATATCGATAAAGAGGTCATGCATCTCCGGAACGCGCCGTTCCTTGTCCTGCTTGGTCAGATGCGGGGCGACGTTGCCCACCACGCCCGGAACACCGCCTTGCCGGGTATGAATGGTCACCCGTTGGGCCTTGGTGATGGCCGCGTCCACCCCGCCCACCCGGCGGACGTAAAGGTAGCCCTCGGCGTCGATATAATTGACCGCCATGGCGATTTCATCGGCATGGGCGGCCAACATGAGCCGGGGGGAGCCGCCTTGGTTGAGCACCGCCACACAATTGCCGTGGGCGTCGGAATAAGTGGTATCGGCGAATTGAGCCGCGTAATCCAACCAAACCCGCTGGCCCCGCGCCTCATGCCCGCTCGGGCTGGGGGTATTGACCAAGGTTCGAAGAAAAGCCAGCGAAGCGTCACGCATGGGTCAGAGCATGGGCCGGAGGAGCCGGGGTTGGAAAGTCAAAAAACAGCGGATGCGGGCACAAAAAAACGGGCGGGGATTGCTCCCCGCCCGAAAACAGATCGGCCGAAACGCAGCGGCGTTTAGGCGGTTTGGCGCTTGATCAAGACCATGCCGGAAAGGGCAAAGCCGAGCAAAACCAAGGTGACGCCGCCGTCCGGAACGTTGGCGGGGGAGTCAATGTTACCACTGAAGCTCACCTTGTTGACACCCGCGTTCAAAGCGGTCATTTGCAGCAACGTCTTGGTGTTCCAAGACCAGCCGAGCGTCGCCGAGGCGCCGGTGGTGGCCAAGGCAACCAAGTCTTCTTCGCGGCCGGTATAGGTGGCCCCGGTGATGTTGAAATTCTGCATGGAGGACACACCGTCGGCCAAATAGGTGATTTTGCTGCCGGCCTTCTTGTAAACCAAGGTGATGGTATCGAAGGAAATGTTGGCTTTGAATTCGTGGGCCCGGTTAGCCACAGCGTTCAATCCCAAAGCGGCATTGTAACCATGGTCAACAACCACGATCTGGGCGCCCATGCTGGTGGTCACGGTGCCTGACTGCACATGCACGCCGTTGGCGTTGACATTGCCAGTGGAGTCAAACACATGGCTGATGCTGTACACACCGGTGATCAGGGCGTAATCACCAATCGCGCTGCCGCGGGAATTCTTGGCTTCGCCACCGATGGTGTTGTTGATCTGGAAATCAAAACCCTTGCTCGCCAGTTGAGCCCCACCCAAGGTGCTGGCTTGGAAGGTCATCGTGGCGGCATTCGTATGATGGGAAACCACCGTCGCGCCGGTGAAAACCGCTTGGGCATTGCCAACGGCGGCGAAATCCAACTCGAAGGCGTGCGCCCGGGGAGCGGCCACCAATCCCACTGCGGCCAAACCGGCCATGATTAAGTTCTTGTTCATAATATTAAAAATTTGTCGTCGTCCGCTGTTTACCGGTCTGTTTTAACCCAGTCAGCAAGCGTATTTAAGCTAATTCCATGCCAAACCAACCAAAGCTACATGTTTAACCTGCAAGTGACTCATCATCAGCACTTTATGAATTTCTCGACCACTCTGCTTTGAGACGCCAAATCCGCCAATGTGTAAGTTAATCCGACAGCTATTTCGACGGTTTACAGTTTGCGGGAGGGGAGGATGGCAAAAGCCCAACAAATTCAAACTCCCTGGCCCGGAACGCAGGTTGTTAAGCTCTCCGACACCGCGATTCGCCAAAAATTCTCGCGGGAGCCACCACCGCCACCACCCGCACCCGGCCCCCCGGAGTCCCGGCCCCGAGAGCCCGCGCCAATAAGGGAACCGCCAAACGGAGGGCCACCGGCAAAAACCGTCAACCGCGACCGCAGCGGCGCGCCGGGGCACCCGGCCAGAAGAATCAACGCAGGTCCTTGAGCGCTTGGTTGGCTTCTTCCGCCTCTTTGCCGGCCAAGCCGGTGCTGAGCGCTTTTTGCAACGTATCCCGGGCTTCCGCCTTACGTTTCAGTTGCATTTGAGAAATCCCCAAACAGAAAAGAGAATGGGCATCTTCCTGGGGATCACCGGCGATTTGCGGGAGGAACTGGGCGCACCGTTCGTATTCGCCGAAGGAATAAGTGAGCAACCCCAAGGTCTTGATCACCTCCGCATCGCTCGGGTTGAACGCCAGGGCTTGAATGCCCATTTTGTAAGCGAGCCGCGCCGTGGCCGGTTGGGAGGCGTAGAGCAGCGCCAAGGGCCGGGTGGCGGGGATGAATTTGGGACGGAGGGCGAGGATGCGCTCGTAAAGGGCGATGGCGCCCTTGGAATCTTTTCCGCGCAAGGCCGCCGCCTGGGCCATGAGGGCGGGGAGGTACTCGGGGCGCCCCGCCAAGGCTTGGTTGATCAAGGGCTCGCCCGGGGGCGGCCCCGCCGGATCCACGAGGGCGACGAAGCGCTGGGCTTCCGCCCGGCGGGGATGGTCCGGGGCGCCGGCCAAAAACAGCCGGGCCGCGGCGAGGGCTTCCGGAATCTCCCCTTGATAATAAGCCGCTTCCGCCAACTCAAATTGCGCGACAGCATCCTCCGGCTCCGCCAAGACCACATCATGGAGCAATTCGTAGGCCTTGCTGTAATCCCCGGTTTGGAAGGCCAAACGGGCGTACAAGCGGGCCACACCTTTTTGATCGGGGACGAGCTTGTGGGCTTTTTGGGCGAATTCCAATCCCTTGTGCGCGTCTTTCAACGGCCCGGCGAAGAGCTCGGCCAAGCCGCTCAAAGCCGCGACGTCGTCCGGGCTGGCCTTCAGGGCGGCGCGCCAATGGGCCTCCGCCCGGTCCCATTCATGCCGGGTCTGGGCGGCCACCGCCAAGCGGGCCAAGGCAACGACATCGTTGGGGAACTCCGCCAAGCGTTTTTCCAAGGCCGCGAGCGCCGGCGCGTTGGTGGCACGGGGATCCGTGGACAGCATGGCCAACCGTTGCTCGACTTCCGCGCGTTGGGGCAATTGCGGATCGAGTTCGAGCGCCCGTTTCAATTCCCGCGACGAGGCCTCCTCCCGGCCCATCATGTATTGGGCCATGCCCAAGTGGTAATGCACTTCGGCGTAATCGGGCAAATTATTGGCGCTCTCCGTCAACAAATTCGCGGCCCAGGCAAATTCCCCCCGGCGGTACTGCACCCAACCGAAGGTGTCGGCGGCCACGGGATTGTAGGGTTGCAAATCCCGGGCTTTCGCCGCCAATTTGAACGCCCGGTCCAGATTGCTCAAATGTTCGCAGTACAAATAAGCGGCATTGTTGAGCGCGGGGGCAAACCGGGGATTGACGTTGAGGATCGTTTCGTAGCTGGTGCGGGCGGAGGCATAATCTTTTTCCGCGGACTGCAGCACGGCCAGCAACATGAGCGCCACGATGTCTTTGGGATTCTTCGCCACCACGCCCTGCAAGTAGGACAAGGCGGCTTGGTTTTGCCCGGTCGCCTTGTAAAGCTTGGCCAGTTCCACATACGCCGTCCAATAATCGGCGCGCAAATCCGTGGCCTTGCGCAGGACCGCCAAGGCTTGGTTGGTGGCGGCCAAGGTCTGGAGGGCCAATAAAACGTTCGCTTTGAGCACCAAAGGCTCCGGCGCGGAAGGCACCTCGGCAATGAGCTTTTCCACCCGGCGCTCCGCGTCGGGAAATTTCTTTTCCGTCAAATCCAACCGCACCAACTCCTGCACAACGGGCAGGGTGGCGGGGTAATTGGTGTTGAGTTCGAAGGCGTGTTCGAAAGACTTGCGCGCGTCGTCGAGCTTGGCCTGATCGATCAGCACGCGGCCGATGGTCAAGGGATAGCCCGGTTCCGTGGGATAGGCTTGGGCCAGACGCCGGTAAATCTCCAAGGTGGCCTCATAATCGCCTTGGGCGTAATAACCCCGGGCCAACAATTTCCAAGCGGCATCCCAATCGGCCTTTTGCGCCACCAATTGTTTGAGCGCGAAAATCCCGGAGTTCAAATCCCCCCGCGCCATGTCCAACTGCGCCAGCATGAGGGCGGCGGTCAGGTTTTTGGGATCCAAGTTGAGCACGGTGTGCAGTTGCGATCCCGCTTTGGCTTGGTCCCCGGTGGCCAGATAAGCCCGGGCCAGATCATAATGCAAACGGGCGGATTTGGCGTAAGTCCGGGTCAGTTTCTCCATCTGATTGATCGCGGTGGCGTTCTCCCCGCGGGCCAGGTTAAGCCCGGCATTGAGCACGAGACCCTCGAAATTATCGGGGTCGCGGTTAAGCAACTCGGTGACCAACTCCTGGGCTTCGTCGGTTTTGCGTTCCGCCGCGGACAGGCGGGCAAGTTCCAACCAAGCGAGGATGTAATCGGGGGTGCGTTTGACGATCTCGTTCAGGACCTTGCGGGCCCCGGCGAAATCCTCGCGGAAGAGGAGTTTGAATTTGGCGTACTTGAGCCAACGGGGCGAATGCGGGGGGGATAATTCGGCGGCCTTGAGGAACATGGCATCCGCCTCGTTCAAGCCGTTGGTGGCCTGGCAGTACACCCCCAGGCTGGCGTAGGCGGCGGCGGATTTGGGGTTGACCGCCAAGGCGGCGCGGATGGAGGCCATGGCGGCGGGCAAGTCCGGCGTGTCCGCTTGCAAGGCCAGGGCGGCCAAAGCCGCTTCGCAGCCGGCCTGGGGGGCGTTGGCGGGGGAAAACTTGTGCAACCAACCAACGACCTCGGCCAAGTCCTTGTCGCTCCCCACACTTTCGGCGAGGACCAAGGCGGCGTCCTCATCCGCCGGTTGATGTTCCAAAACGTAGAGGGCTTCCTCGCGGGCATCCTTGCCGCTCCCGCCCGAGAGGTAGACGGTGGCCAACCGCACCCGCAAAGTGAGGTCATTGGTCGAGATTTGCCGCGCCCGGCTGAGGAACGCCCCGGCGCGGTCCATGCGGCCTTGGTCAAAATAAATCAACCCGAGGCCTTTGTAAGCCCGGAAGCTTTCCTGTTCCTCGCGGGCCACGAACAAATAGTCGGCCTCGGCCTTCTCGTAATCGCCCAAACTCAAATAACGATCGGCGCGGGCCAGGTGCTGGTCGCTTTGGCTGGTGGGCGAACAGCCCGCCCCCGCCAGCAGCAGAACGCCCAAACCGAGAAGGAACCAACCCAAAGATTTAGAATGGAACATGTTAGATCCTGCGGCCCCGGCCGGTCAGGCGGCGGGGCCATTCGTACAACCAACGGAACCGGCGGCGCCATTGGCGCCGCGCCAGCCAGGCCGGCACCTGGGCCCGGCGCTCGGTCCAATGCAGCAGCCACAATAACAACAAGAACGGCACCAAGGACAGGGCAAAAAAGACCGGCCCGCCCTGCCGATGGATCCAATGCTTGATCATGTGCGGCCCGATGCGCACGCACAATTCCCCGATCGTGAAGATGCGGAAGCCGTTGCGCAGGATCGCCAGCGGGATGACGAACCCGGTCAGGATCCAGCGCCGCCACGGAGTCCGCAGAAACAGGCAGCCCGCCAGCAAGCTGGTGCAGAACAAAACCAAGGTGGAATGGATGCCGCTGCACTCGGGCGCGACATGAAGGGTGATCACCGCCAAATCGATGTTCATGTCCCGCACCTCCGCGAGGGTGCCGACGCCGGCGAACATGCGGCTGGCGACCGCCGCCGAACCGTGCTGCAGCCAGGTCTCCACGGTCTCGCGAAAGGGGCCGGGCAACGGCACCGTGCAAAGCAGGAACCAAAAGGGAAAGGCAAACTCCGTGAAGAAGCGCCGGCCGAGAAACAGGGCAAACACCGTCCCCAGGCAACTGAGCAGCGGCAGCATGGTCAGCGCCACCGTTTCTTCCACGCCCATCAAGGCGTGGCTGCGGCGCCAGGCGTAAAGCCCGAGGAAGCCCGCAGCAGCCGCGAGAAAGCCCCCAGCCCAACCGAAGGCGGGCTGAAACTCGCGCTGCAAGCGGTCGCGCCGTTGCCAACCGAGATAAAGGCTTACGGCGGGAATCATCAGCGCGTAGCCGTACAATTCATCCCGCAGGGTGAACCGCCCCCAGCGGTACAACGGCAGGGAAAACACCACCAGCAAGCCCACCAGCACGGGCCAAAAAGCCCGCCGCCATCCGGGAACGCCCAGTCCCCCGATGGAACCCTGCGCCCCGCCCGCCGGGATGGCGGAAGGGGACGGTCGCCCGCCGCCGGACGCGCCGGTTGAGCCCGGGGATTTTTGGCGATCTGGTTTAGTCATTTTCAGGCGGACCCATTCCGCCAACCCGGCTCAATAGTCGTAGCGCAACTCGAAGCCAAACTGCAGCCCCGACAAGGAATAGATGCTGTCGGAGGACTTGGATTCCCGGTAATTGGTCAGCAGCGCCACCGTGCCGCGATTGAATGGGGAGTAGGTGAGCCGGGCGTACATGCTGTAGCCCGAATCCTGGCGCAGGAGCGTTCCGACCCCGGTGCCGATGCGCTCCGTGCCCAGGTAGTTCAACGAAAAATAGGCGGCCGAGGCGATGAAACGCCACCGTTCCGCCAACTGTTCCGTAATCGAACCTTGCAACGTGGTGGTCTCGGTCAGTTCCGCATGGATATACGAAACGGAAATGGTGCGGGCGGCCGCCAGCGAGAAGCGGGTGCGCTCGGTCATTTGGTACCCCACGGAGGCGGAGAAGAGGGGATTGAAGAGTTGCCCGCCACCGGTTTGCTGGAGTTCGCGTTCCTCCGCCCCCGCGCTCAACCCGAGGCTGAAGCGATCCGACAAACGCCAATTCACCCGGCCATTCGCTTGTTCGTAAATGGAATTAACACTCCCGATCACCTCCGTGAAGCCCCCGCCCAAACCCAGGGCCAAATTGAGGCGCGGGGTCAGTTGATAGGACATCCAGTCCAAGGTGGACCAATCCCGGAAACCTTGATAGCGCGAGGTAAACCGAAATCGTTGGTCGATCCCCGCCTCCAAGCTCCACCGGCTGTTGAAGGCGCGGTTCATCGACAAGGTGGTGGAGTAGAGTTCGGCTTCGGTCTGGCCCCCGGTTTCCACATTGGGCGAGGTGCTTTGGGCGTAGGATTGCTGCACCGAAAAAGCCGTCGAGGAGTTGGTGACCCCGCCCCGCAAGACCACCTCTTGATTAAGAACATCCGTGAAATGATTGTTGGAATACAACAGCTCGGTGGGCGTCCACAAGAGGGTCCACTGGGAGCCGAACTCCAACAACATGCCGGGCGCAAAGGACTGGATGGCCGTGGTGTAGTTGTGATTGGTGCTGACGGGAATCCCATCACCGTAGAGGAAGCGGTAATCCAATTTGGGGCGCAACGCCAGTTCCCCCCAATGCATCAACGGCGGGGTGCCGGAAGCCTCCAAGGGTGGCGCCTGATAGACGCCGGTGTTGGGCAGGAAAGCCGGTTGGGTGCTGCCGCCGCCGTTAAACGAGGGCAAAATATCCTGAGCCGAGGCGGTCAAGGAGGCCAGCCCCGCCACGATAACCGCGTTCCGCCGCCGCCAACCGCGCGAAAGTTGAATGCCGGTGAACATTTTGTTGGGTAAAACTGACACAGGGGCGGGGGGAAAGCAAGGCGATTCCCGACCGACCCGCGGCTCGATCGCGGGCGGAAAGGAAGGGGAGGATCCGACGAGGGGGCAGAGAGGAGCCCGACCGGGGGGCAGCCGGCGGAGCGGTGGGGAGGGAGCGGTGATTGGGGCCGGGGGGCGCGGCGCCCCTCAAGGACGGACCGCGCCGGCGGCTTGCACCGCCGCCACCCAAGCTTGATTGGCCAGATACCAAAGCACGGTCGCCCGGATGCCGGCCTCAAACGTGTGGGCCGGCCGCCAGCCCAATTCCCGTTCCATTTTGCCCGCGTCGATGGCGTACCGGCGGTCGTGCCCCGGGCGGTCTTTCACAAAGGTGATGAGCCGACGGGAATCACCGCCGTATTCCGGCGCCAATTGATCCACCAAATCGCAGATCAACTCCACGATCCGGAGATTGGCCCATTCATTGTGCCCGCCGATGTTGTAAGTCTCGCCATCACGCCCGCCCCGCAGCACCGTCCACAGCGCGTCCACATGGTCCGCCACATAGAGCCAGTCCCGCACGTTCATCCCGTCCCCATAAACCGGGATCGGCGCCCGGGCGAGCACCCGTTGGAGCACCACGGGAATCAACTTTTCCGGAAACTGGAACGGGCCGTAATTGTTGGAACAATTGGTGATAACGGCCGGCAACCCGTAGGTGTGGTGGTAGGAGCGCACCAAGAGATCACTGGCGGCTTTGCTGGCCGAGTACGGTGAGTTCGGGGCGTAGGGGGTAGTTTCTGTGAAATAGCCGGTGGGGCCCAAACTGCCGTAGACCTCATCCGTGGAAACGTGGTGGAAGCGGCACCCCGCCCCGCCGGCCGGCCAGACCGCCCGGCAGGCTTCCAGAAGATGGAAGGTGCCAACGATGTTGGTCTGGATGAAAGCCCCCGGGCCGCTGATGGAACGGTCCACGTGGGATTCGGCAGCGAGGTGGAGCACGTGGGTGATGGCGTGGTCGCGCACCACGCGCAGCACCTCGCCCTGATTGCGCAGATCAACCCGCTCGAAACGGTATTTGGGGTGGGCGGCGACCGCGTCCAAGTTGGCCAGATGCCCCGCATAGGTGAGGCAGTCCAAATTAACCAAGCGCGCCACCTCGGGGCGCCCGATCAATTGCGTGATCAAATTGGAGCCGATAAAGCCCGCCCCACCGGTAACGAGTAGATTCATGAGCGCCTGGTTGGTTCAGGGTTCCCGGCCGCCTTCCATTTCCCGGAAGGACTGAATGGATTGCGCGGCCCGGGATTGTTCCTGCGCCGAATAATCGGCCTCGGGGTCGAAGAAGATGATCTGGCTGCCGGCGAACTCGAATTCGAAGGGCACATGGATCAGGTGGTTGAGCACCTGGCGCACGTCGTCCTGGCGGGCGGGGGGCACAAACAGCACCAGGAACCCGCCCCCGCCGGCGCCCAGCAGCTTGCCCCCCAAGGCCCCGGCGGCCCGCGCCGCATCGTACAGCCGATCCACGTCGGCGTTGGAGATCTTGTCGCTCATGCTGCGCTTGGTGGTCCAAGCTTCGTGCAACAGGCCGCCGAACGGGGCCAAGTCCCCGGTGCCGTTCAAGATCGCGCCCGCCTCGTGCACCAGGGCGGTCAACCGCCGCAACTGCGCCTCCCGCGCCTCCAAACTGCCGACGTAAGTGCCCGCCACGTCCGACGCCGTCCGCTTGATGCCGGTGTAGAAGAGCATCAGGTAGGAGTTCAACTCCCGCAAACGACCGCGGGAAAGGGTGGCCGGCCGCACTGAAACTTCGCCGCTCGGATGAAAATCGATGTGATTGACGCCGCCATAGGCGGCGCAAACCTGGTCTTGGGAACCGACGGCCTCCTTGAGAATCTCCTGCTCGATGTGGATGCTTTCGGTGGCCAACTGCTGTTTGGAGGTGATCAGGCCCTGCAATGCCCGCAGCCCGTGGTACAAACCGACGGTGAAAGCCGAACTGGACCCCATCCCGCTCCGGCCGGGCAGGTCGCCGTCGTGATGGATTTCGAGACCGCGATCCAAGCGCAGGTAGCGGAGGGTTTCCCGGACCGCGGGATGCGCGATTTCGTCGATCGTGCGGCAGGTTTCGTTTTTGGAATAGACCACCCGGATACGGTGCTCAAAGAAGGGCGGCAGGTAACGGCAGCTCAGGTAGCAGTATTTATCGATCGTCGCGGCCAGCACGCAGCCGCCATGGCGGCGGTACCAGGCGGGGTAGTCCGTGCCACCGCCAAAAAAGGAAATCCGGTAAGGGGTGCGACTGATAACCATGGTTTATAGGGGATCGGGAGGGCGGATCAAATTACTCAGGGGTGGGAACGGGGTCAAATCTCCCGGACCACCCCCCAATGAACATCCAAGCGCTTGCGCAGATACAACCGAACCGCGCGGACCAGCACCGTGGCTTCCAACCGCTGACCGGCGGCCACAATGTCCCGCAACGTCATCCGGGGCCGCACGGGAAAACTGCCCTGGGCGATGATCGGGCCTTCGTCCAAGTGCATGGTGACAAAATGCGCGGTGACCCCGATGATCTTGACCCCGCGTTCGTACGCCTGCCGGTAGGCTTGGGCGCCCGGGAAACTGGGCAGAAGGGAGGGGTGGATGTTGATGATCTTGTTCTTATAGCGCCAGACAAAATTCGGCGACAGAATCTTCATGAAGCGGGCGAGCACCACAAAATCCACCGCGTGGGCTTCCAACTCCGCGAGCAAACGCGCCTCGGCGGCATCGCGTTCCAGCCAGGGGACGTAAACAAAGGGGAGTCCGCAGGCCCGGGCCTGGGGTTCGAACTCCCGGCGGCTGCCCACGACCACGGCGGGTTCGGCGGTCAACCGGCCAGCGCGCACGGCGGCCACCAAGGCCTCGAAGGCGTGGGTTTCGCGCGTTACCAAGATGGCAAAACGCTGGCTGCGGCGGGGCTCGGTGAACCGCAGTTTGATTTCCATCCCGAGTTCCACGCCCAAGGCGGCCAACCCGGCCCGCACCGGCTCGGGTTGCCAGGCGGAGGCTTTCCAAGAGGCTTGGATTGCCATGCTGAACCAGCCGCGGGTGACCTGTTCCTCCAGCGCTTCGATGTTCGCCCCGGCGGCGAACAAATAGCCGGTCACCCGGGCGATCACGCCGGTCTTGTCCTTGCCAATTACCGTTATGGTTACAAATTGTTTCATCACGCCAACCGCCCGACTTTGCGCCCTTGGCCGGGTCGAAGAAAGTGGTATTTTTTAAAAAAGCTTTTGACTTGGCCGGGTGGTCCGCATAGTTTCTGCCCCCGTTAACGCGGGTGTAGCTCAACGTTAGAGCACCGGCCTTCCAGGCTGGACATGCACGGTTCAATTCCTGCCACCCGCTCCACCCCCCCCCGGCGCCAAGCCCCCGTACTACGCCAGCGGCAATTTCGCCCCCTCGTCGCGTGCGTGCAGGAAGTCCATGATTTTGGCCACCGCCGCCGCCACGTCCAACTGGTCCGTCCGCAGCTCCAACTCCGGCGCCACCGGCGCCTCATACGGCGCGCTGATCCCCGTGAACTCCGCAATCTCATTGGCCCGCGCCTTCGCATACAACCCCTTCGGGTCCCGCTCCTCGCACACCGCCAACGGCGCATTCACATACACCTCCACAAAATCACTCTCGCTCCCCGCGCACATCTTCCGCACCAATTCCCGGTCCGCACGATACGGCGAAATAAACGCCGTCACGCACACCAAACCCGCCCCCGCGAACAGCTTCGCCACTTCCCCCACCCGCCGGATGTTCTCCTTCCGGTCCGCCGGCGCAAACCCCAGGTCCGAACACAGCCCGTGCCGCATGTTGTCCCCGTCCAACACATACGCCTGCCGCCCTGCGTTGAACAATTCCCGCTCCAGATCGGTGGCGATCGTCGATTTCCCCGCCCCCGACAAGCCCGTCAGCCAAACCACGCAGCCCCGGTGCCCGTTCCGCGCCGCCCGCTGCCCCGCCGTCACCTTCCCCTGGCTCCAATAAATATTGTGGCTCTTCTGCAGGCTGTCCGCCGTCCGCCGCGGATAATCCCCCGCCGCCACGATCCCCCCGCCGCTCACCTCAAACCCGTCCACAATCACGAACCGCCCCGTCGCCGCCACCTCGCTGTGCGCGTCAAAGGCCACCGGCCGCCGCGTCCGCAGCGTCACTTCCGCCACCTCGTGCCGCCCCACATACGTCGGGTTCTCCCGCGCCACCGTCTCCAACGTCGAGGCGTCGATCACCCGGTGGATCGCTTCCAACTCCACCCCCACCTCCTGCGTCGCCAATTTCAGTTTGTACGCCCGCCCCATCGCAAACGGTCCCCGGCCCAGCCAGAACAACCGCGCGTGAAACCGGTTCAACTCATACGGCGCCGCCGATTCCAAGGCCGCCACCGCCCCGCGCTCCACGAACACCTGCTCGGTCAGCGTCACGCCCACCGATTCCCCCGCCCCCGCCCGGTCGCTCCCCGGCGCCGACCAGCGTTCAATTGTCTTCACCGTGCTCGTCTTGTTGCTCGGG
>CAIYZC010000396.1 GCA_903930565.1 uncultured Pedosphaera sp. | reverse complement strand
GTAGCGAGCATTTGATGTTGTTACGGAGCATCGAGACGTATCACGCATATTTAGTTTCTGGCGCGCGGCCCCTGACAATTGATGTTGTTAAGTACCTGAAGACGTGGCTCACCAATCATATCCGGACCACCGATCGTAAATTGGATAAGTTTTTGGTCTCGGCGGTCAAACAGCCAAGCCAGAGCAGCCGTGCGGCCCTCGGCCAGGGTGGCGAATCCGCTTGGACGGTCGCCAATAGTTTACTTTGGGCAACCTTTCAGGATGCGGTGTCCAAGGAGACAGTCAACCAGCACCGCCAGGCCAATCGCGATACGATCCAGGACATGCAGTTGCGCCAGCAGCGAGAGCGTGACCGGGCCTTGAAGGAAAGCGGACGCAAACAGGCTGCCCGGGAATCGCGACAGGCTCGCGCTGTGTATTTCGAGTGATCGATTAGCCTACCCGGCTTCGTGAACGGGGTCTAGGCGGCTGGATATAGCCATGATCCAGCCGCCTAGACGTGTCTGGATACTGGGTATTCCAGTATAACCGGTTTGAACCAACAAAGTCGGGCAACGCATGATAGCGTTTCCCGACTTCATTTATGTCCGTATATTCCGAACTGACGCTACGCAGCGTCGTCGTCGCCGACCCGATCATCGTCATCAAGGTAATTATTACCCGTCAGATTGCCGGCCATGCGACGAAGAACATCCATAGCAATGGCCAACTCGGTCTTGTTGACGCCGGCGGTCGCCTCTTGAGTGACATCGACCGAACATGGCAGCAGAACATCCCGCAAGCCCCGCCCCTTCGCGGTCAAGTAGATGTTCACCTTTCGCCGGTCGTGGACATTGCGGACTCGCTCGACCAGATTGCGACGCTCCATGCCGTTAAGGGCCGTTACCGTCGTCGGTTCCATCATACCGACGCGCTGGCTCAATTCCCGCTGTGTCAGGCCATCTTCATCCCAGAGTGCCCGCAGGAAGAACCATTGGCCCATGCTAACGCCGTGCGCCGCGATCTTTGCTTGCAACGCACGAGCGAGTGATCGGTGAACGTCACGAACAAGATAGCCTATTGTTGTATCGGTGAAGGGACTCTCAGCCTCAGCGGCAAGCGCCCGAACGGTCTCAGTTTGAGTAACCATCTGATCCATAACACAAACCCCGGCTTTGCCGACCCAGTTAAACGAGCCCTTCTCTGAGGTATCCAGGTCCGATAACTCGCGATGACATCTGTCCATGCTGGCACCTCTTCGTGATTCTGTTTGCGTCGCAGAGGCCCATGGCACTGTTCTCCCCGATCAGACATATACTTGATAGATCCCGACGCAGGGCGAACAAGAGCATGTCCTTTTTCTATTAAACGACGGCCCCTATACCATCACGGGCACCTTTTGGTGCGACGCACCTACTTAGTTTCATTGGTATGAATATGACGGACTTAAGAGGATTTGCAATATATCGCTTTAGCGTGTGTCTCGTTCCCGGAGGCCCCCGAGGAGGCTCTTCCGATTTTTCTATTGCTTTAGGCTTACACCTAAAGAATGAGCCCAGCCGGAATATGCTCAATGGTGGTCGGGGCCGCAAGCATGCGATAAGGGGACTCCCCTGCGACATCAAATAAGGATGATTACAGGGGGGCGGTCCATGGCTTCCCAAGCATTCGTTCAAGGGTCTGGTAACCATGAATAAACTTACCGTAGCCGCCGTTCAAATGAGATGTGATCGACCCCAAGCAGCCAATCTTGATCGGGTAGAAATCTTGGTCAGGCAGGCTGCAATGGCAAGCGCGACCCTGATTCTCTTGCCGGAACTTTTTGAGTATTCATATTTTTGTAAAGACCAAAATGCAGACTGGTTTGCTCAGGCAGTGCCCCTCGCCGGACATCCTACCGTGACGCGAATGCAAAGTCTTGCCGCCGAACTCCGAGTCGTGCTGGTGGTGAGTGTGTTCGAGCGGGCTAACACGGCGTTTTTCAACTCTTTGGTGGTAATTGAGGGTAACGGCACGGTGATAGGCGTCTACCGCAAGGCTCACATTCCAACCGGACATGGATACCAAGAAAAATTTTATTTTAGTCAAGGAGATTCTGGTTTTCAGGTGTTCCCGACGAGCGTTGGCCGCATTGGCTGCGGGATATGCTGGGACCAGTGGTTTCCAGAGATGGCGCGCATACTGGTTCTAAAGGGTGCTGAAATACTGCTCTATCCGACAGCGATCGGTTCCGAGCCACAAGCACCGAACCTCGATAGCCGCGATCATTGGATGCGGGTGATGCAAGGGCACGCCGCCGCCAATTTGGTACCGGTCGTTGCCGCTAATCGAATCGGCCGGGAGCAGGGGCAGTCCTGTTCCGTAACCTTCTACGGTTCGTCGTTTATCGCCGGGCCGACTGGCGAGATCCTTGCGCTTGCCGAGCGTGACCAAGAAGCTGTCATTAG
>CAIYZC010000395.1 GCA_903930565.1 uncultured Pedosphaera sp. | reverse complement strand
GGCAGACCGTAATCCGTGCGCGTGGCGACAATCCCGGGATCGGCGGGCTGGGGAAAGAAACTGTGGACAAAATAAACGTAGCTGCCGGAGGGAATCCCTTTATACAAGGGGCAATCCGGCCGCACGATGTCCAACTGGTTCCAGCCGATTTGGGGAATTTTCAGCCCCGGAGCGGTGGGAAAGCGGACCACCGCGCCTGGGAACACCCCCAGGCCGGCGGCGCAGGAGTTGAACTCCTCGCTGCGCTCGAAGAGCGCCTGGTACCCGACGCAGATACCGAGAAAGGGTCGGCCGGTGCGGATGAAGTCGCGGGCCGCTTGGAGCAGGTCCTGGGCTTGGAGGGCGTTGAGGCAATCATCAAAGGCCCCCACGCCGGGCAGCACCACCGCCCGGGCATCCGCCAACTCTTCCGGGCGGCGCACGACGCGAACATCGGCGCCCACCTTCAAGAGGGCCCGTTGCGCGCTCCGGAGGTTGCCGGAGCCGTAATCCACGAGCGCAATCACGCAGGGCGCGCTTTTTCCACCTGCGCCACGGCGGCGGCCACCACGTGGTCGACGGTGAAGCCAAAGCGTTTTTGGAGGTCCTTCATCGGCGCCGAGGCCCCGAAGGTCTTCATCCCGACGGTCACGCCGTCCAAGCCGACGTAGCGTTCCCAACCGAGCGTGGTCCCCTGCTCCACTGCGACACGGGCGGAGATGTGGCGGGGCAGGACGGCTTCGCGGTAGGCGGCGTCCTGGCGCTCAAACAATTCCCACGACGGGAGGCTGACCACGCGCGCCGCGATGCCGCGCTGGGCGAGGGCGGCTTGGGCGTCGACGCAGAGGGAGAGTTCGGTGCCGGTGCCGATCAAAATGACCTGGGCTTGACCGTTGGCCGGCTCCGACAGGATGTAGCCGCCACGGGCGACCCCGGCGGCGGAGGCGAATTTCGTACGGTCCAGCGTGGGCATGGCCTGGCGGCTGAGAATGAACAGCGCCGTCTCGTGGCGCAGGCCGCACACGACGCGCCAAGCCTCGGTGACTTCATTGGCGTCGCCGGGGCGCAACACGATCAAACCGGGCACCGCACGCAGGGACATGACCTGCTCGATGGGTTGATGGGTCGGTCCATCCTCGCCGACGCCGATGGAATCGTGGGTGAAGACGTAAATGACGGGAATTTCCATCATCGCCGCGAGGCGAATGGGGGTGCGCCCGTAATCGCTGAAAACCAGGAAACCGGCGCCGTAAGGACGGAGATTGGAAACCGCCAAGCCGTTGAGGATCGCGCCCATGGCGTGTTCACGCACGCCGAAATGGAGATTGCGCCCGCCCAAGGTCGCGGCGGTCATGGTGCCGGCGCCTTCGAAGGTCAACCAAGTTTTGGTGGAAGGGGCCAAGTCGGCCGAACCGCCGATGAGCCAAGGATAGTTCTTGGCCACCGCATTCAACACCTTGCCGGAAGCTTCGCGGCCGGCCATCCCCTTGGGATCGGCAGGGAAGACCGGCAAATCCTTGTCCCAACCCAGGGGCAACTCCTGGCGTTGCATCCGGGCAATGGTTTCGGCAGCGGCGGGTTCCGCGGTCGTATACTGAGCCAGCAAGGCCGACCAAGCAGCGTACAGTTGCGCGCCGCGGGCGCCGATGCCCGCTTGGAAATTCGCCGGCACCTCCGCCGGCACCAAAAACTTTGCGTCCTCCGGCCAGCCGTAATTTTTCTTCGCCCCGCGGATTTCATTCTCGCCCAAAGGTTCCCCGTGCGCCGAGGCCTTGTCCTGCTTGGTGGGGGCGCCGAAACCGATATGGCTTTCAATGATGATCAGGGTCGGCCGGTCATGCCACGACCGGAACTGCTGCAAAGCCGCCCGCAGGGCCGGCAAATCATTGGCATCCGCGACGCGGATCACGTGCCAGCCGTAGGCGGCGAACCGGGCGCCGACATCCTCGGAAAACGCGATGGAAGTGCTGCCCTCAATGGTGATGCGGTTGCTGTCGTAAATCCAGCAGAGGTTGCCCAAGCGCAGATGCCCCGCGAGGGACGCCGCTTCGCCGGAGATGCCTTCCATCATGCAACCGTCGCCGGCCAGGGCGTAAACGTCAAAGTCAAACAGGGCGGTGCCGGGGCGGTTGAAATGTTGGGCCTGCCAGGCGGCCGCCATCGCCATGCCCACGCTCGAGGCCACGCCTTGACCGAGGGGACCGGTGGTGATTTCCACGCCGGTCGTCCAGCGGAACTCCGGATGCCCCGGGCACTTGCTGTCCAACTGCCGGAACCGTTGCAAATCTTCCAGCTTCACTGCCAAGCCACCGGTGGGCTCCTGCTGATGGTTCAATTCCTTGACCCCGGTGAGGTGGAGGATGGAATACAGCAGGGTGGAGGCATGGCCGGCGGAGAGAACAAAACGGTCGCGATTGGCCCAATGGGGGTGGGCGGGATCGTAACGCAGAAACTCCTGCCACAAGACATACACCAACGGGGCCATGCCCATCGGGGTGCCGGGATGCCCGGAATTGGCCTGTTGCACCGCGTCCATGCACAACGTGCGGATCGTGTTGATCGAAAGCTGGTCGAGTTCAGTCTGGTTCATGTTCAGCGTTGTTGACGGGGGCGGATCACAGCCGTTGCCGGCCGCTGGGTTCGCCCATCAGTTGGACATTAAATCGAATGGGTTTACTGTGGCCAAACCACCGGCCCGACGCAATCCAAATCGCCGCCGGCCGGAAAAATTGCCCCTTCACCCGGAAGCGCCGCACCAATCAACGCCCCGCGTCGGGATGGACCACGAACTCCACTTCCCGGTCACGGAGGAGTCCGTATCGTGCGTCGAGCCAGCGCCAATCCGGGGCCAAATCCAGCGCGTGGGCGTAGTTTATCTCGCGCATGGTCCCGCCGCGCCCCCCCGTGCTCTCCACGGCCCGACTCCCGCGGACCGGC
>CAIYZC010000394.1 GCA_903930565.1 uncultured Pedosphaera sp. | reverse complement strand
CCCTGACCGAAGCCATGAAGTTGGTGCCTAACGCGGTGCTGCTCGGTTCCCTGCCGGAGTCGGAAACGGAAGCCGGCGGTCAGCGCGGTGTCGCGGCCTTGCGGGCCTTGGAAAAAACTTTTGGCCGCGTGCAGGCGCTTTGGAAACCCGTCGCCACCGAGGAGGCGTTTGAAATCGTGCGCCGCCGGTTGTTTGAACCCATTCACGATTTGAAAAGCCGCGACGCGATTTGCCGCGCTTTTTCCGACGCCTACGTTTCCGAAGGCTCCAAACTTCCGTCCGAAACGCAGGAGGCGCGGTATTTTGACCGGCTCGTGCAGGCGTATCCCATCCACCCGGAAATTTTTGACCGGCTCTACGAAGATTGGTCCACGCTCGATGGTTTCCAGCGCACACGCGGCGTGCTTAAACTCATGGCGAAGGTCATCTATCGCCTGTGGAAAGACCAGAATCAGGATTTGATGATCCTGCCCGGCAGCTTGCCGCTTTACGACGGTGAAACGCGCAACGAACTCACCTACCATTTGCAAAACGGCTGGGATGCCGTCATTGAAGGTGATGTTTACGGCGAGCGCGCCGAAACGACCGAACTGGAATCCAAGGAACCGCGCTTCGGGGCCATTCAAGCCGCCCGGCGTGTCGCCCGCACCATTTTCTTTGGAACTGCTCCGTCCGCCGTGGCCACCAGAGCCGCCGGCACCCGCGGCCAGGAACGCGCCCGCATCCTGCTGGGCTGTTTCCAGCCGGGGCAAGTCTCATCCACCTATTCCGACGCTCTGAACCGCCTCGCCGATCGGCTGCACTACTTGAACACCACCGGGGACAAGGCGCAGGAGACGACGCGCTTCTGGTTCGACACGCGGGCCAACCTTCGCCGCGAAATGGAAGACCGCAAACGCCGGTTTAACGACGCGCATGATGTCCGCCCCAAATTGGCGGAGGCGTTGCGGAAGCTTACGGCCGGGGCTGCATTCTTTGAAGGCGTGCATATTTTCACCCCCCACTCGGATGTTCCGGATGACGCCGGTTTGCGGTTGGTATGCCTGCCACCAGAGAGTTTTTTCAGCCGGGCGGAAACACGGATGGCGTTCGAGGAAGTGCAGACATTCACCCGCAGCAACGGAGCCAAACCGCGCTATCGTGGTAACCGTTTTCTCTTTCTCGCACCGGATCATGGGGCGCTCACGCGGGTCAACGACTGTGTGCGGACGGCGCTGGCGTGGAAATCCATCGTGGATGATGTCGAGGCCAGCCGTTTGAACATTGACCTAGTTCAAAAGAAACAGGCCGAAAAGGAACTGAAAACGGCTGAGGAAGTTGTGCCGAAAGCGGCCCGTGAATGTTACCGCTGGTTGCTTTGCCCGTCGCAGATATCGCCCACGGCCACGCAAGCCACCGTGGAGTTTTTTGCTCTGAATACCAGCGGCGCGGCACTCGGAGCGGAGATTGAACGCGTGAGCTTGGACCAAGAATTGGTCATCGGCACCTGGTCGCCAGTTCATTTGCGCGACCGGCTCAAGGAATTGTACTGGAAAGAAAACAAGCCCGCCGCCACCGCGTTGGCATTTTGGGAAGACTCGTTGCGCTATCTATATTTGCCACGCCTGAAAAATCGCGGCGTGCTGGAGCAAGCCATCGTCAATGGTGCAGGAACGCGCGACTTTTTCGGGACCGCCTACGGCGAGCACGAAGGCAAGTTCGACGGATTCAAATTCGGCGACGCCAACGTGCAGCTCGACGACACGCTGTTGCTCATCGAGCCGCAAGCCGCTGCCAGCTATGCCGCCAGCATCCTACCGCCCCCACCCAAGCCAGTCACCAGCGGCAGCACGCCGGATTTGCCGCCCGCCACGTCACCCGGCAAGGCAGTCGCCGGCAAACCGGGCGAGCTTCCCGGGTTGGTAGGCACCGGCTCCCCCAAGCCGCAATCATTCCATGGCACGATTCAAGTTAATGCCGCCACCGCGAAAATGCGCCTAATGCAAATCGCCGAGGAAATAGTTGCGGCCCTGGTTGCGGACCCGAGTGCGGAAGTGAAGATCAGTGTCGAAATTCACGCCGATTTTCCGGCGGGGGCCAAAGATCACACCCGCCGGACGATTAGTGAGAACTCGAAACACCTCGGGTTCACCAATGCCGATTGGGAATAAAGCCGCTGCAAGGGCAACTTTTAGAGTGCAGTTCCGCTCCCCCATAGACCCCCAAGGCGCGGACCTGCCGGAGCTTATAGCCCTCGCGCGGGCGGCGCGATTCGGCGCACAACGTCCGGGCGAGTTCAACCCCCCTTCGCCGCGCAAGCGTCCGGTCGGGCGGCAAGTCAGGCGTTCCGCGGGGGTCGTTTCGCGCGCAGCCGGCCGGCGCCCGCGGGGGCGCTTCAGGCGGGAGCACAACCCCCCGCACGTCTTGTTAAGGTGCCACGCCGCCCCCCTGCCGCGTGGCCAACTCTCCCGCGGCGGTTGGACCCGCCACCGATGGCGACCCGCCACCGGCGAACGTGGAGCGAAAGGGGGGCGGTTGCCAGACACGAGGCGAATACTGGCAACCGGTCGGGACCACCGCACGCCATTGGCGCGGTGCGATCAAATTAGTTTAGCGACCAAACCCCGATTATCCTCAAAAATGTCCGGCAAGATGTTGCCACTTGTTGCCAGAAAAGGCCGTATTACCTTTCTCATTGTATAATTGATGCCGATTGATGGGAGACGGGGGTAAGGTGATAAAACCCTTGTATTTATTGGTCGTTATTGGGATTTGAATGGAGCCAGTTGCCGGGATTGAACCGGCGACCGACGGTTTACAAAACCGTTGCTCTACCGCTGAGCTAAACTGGCGTTCCGATTTGGGCGCCGAGGCGGGCCACGGCGAAGTTTTGCGGGGTTTGGAAACCCTTTGCAATACACTATGCCGGCCGGGTTTCGGGCGCAAGGGAAATGGCGGTGGGTGCAACATTCCGGGTCACAAGGAGCGATCGCCGGTCGGGGACGGAGGTGGGGTGCCACGGCGCATTCCGCGACCGCTGCCAGGACCGCCGGGAGCGCCGCGGCCGGCAGGGGGGCCGCGGCGAGGGCGCGGGGCGGGGAGGTCTTGAGCAAGGGCGTCCAGTTGGGCGCGGAGGCGGCGGGCGAGTTCAGGTTGGTGGGCGAATTCGTCACGGGCTTCCGCGGGGTCAACGCTGAGATGGTAGAGTTCGCGCCGGTCGCCGGGGCCGGCGATGAGCTTCCAATCCCCGTCGATCAGAGCGATTTCGTGGGAGGCGATCAGGATGGGCGGCCGGAGAATGAGTTGGCCGGTTTGCAGGGCGGTCCATTGGTTGATGCCGTCCAGGTGGACGGCCGCGTCGGCGGGCAGGGTGAGGCCGGCGGCGGCGGCGAGGGTGGGCAGGAGGTCTTGGGCGGCGACAGGTTGTTGGGTGGCGACCCCGGACGGGGTGTGACCGGGCCAGCGGAGGAGGCACGGCGTGCGGATGCCGCCCTCATAGACAGTGTCTTTGCCCGCGCGCAAAGGGGAGTTGTCACTTTGACGCACCGGGGCGCCGTTGTCGGAGTAGAAAAGCACGAGCGTGTTGGTGCGCAAGGCGGGGTCCGCCACGGCGTCGAGGATGCGGCCGATGGCCTGGTCGAGGCGGGCGAGCACGGCGTCGTAGAGGCCGCCGTTGGTGGCGTATTGGGCGACCAAATCCGGCGGGGCGCTGAGCGGCACGTGGGGGGCGTTGAAGGCGACTTCGATGAAGAACGGGCGCCGTGGGTCGCGCCCTTGGATCTGGCGCACAGCCTCGTCGGCCAAAAGATCGGTGGAATAGCCGTTTTCAACAAGGTTGGTGCCGTCCCGCTGCCAGTCCGGGCCGCCGCGCAGGCCGGTGTGTTGGTAATAGTCGATTTCCGCACCGAGAAAGCCGTAAAAGTGGTCAAAACCGCATTGCCGCGGCGGGTGGATGGCGCCGAGATGCCATTTGCCGATGAGCGTGGTGGAATAACTGGCGGAATGGAACAGCCGGGGCAGGGTGAGGGTGTTGGTCGGAATACCTTCCTGGCCCGGGGCGATCACGTCGGCGAGACCGAACCGGCGGGGCATTTGGCCGGTGAGCAAGGCCGCGCGCGCGGGGCTGCACACGGGGTAAGTGTAGAAGCGTTGGAGTTCGAGGCTTTCGCCGGCCAACCGGTTCAGGTTGGGGGTTGGTGAACTGGGATGGTGAAAGCCGACGCCGTTCCAACCCATATCATCCACGAGCAAGATGAGGAGGTTTGGCGGGGTGGCGGCCGGGGCGGCGGGGGCCAACCACCAGGCTGCGAGCAGGAAGATGGAAAGGCGGCGCAGGTGTTTCATGGCCGGGCAGCGAGTAGCTCAGGCCACCAAGGGAAGGGTCGGGAAATTGCCACGGAGGATGGTTTGGGTGTCGGGATGGGCCATCCATTTTTGGAGGAGGGTGGCGTAGACGGAGCGGAAATCGGTGGTCATGCGGAGGTTCCCATTGTCCAAATCGGTGAGGCTGGGGGGGCGGCCGTGGAACCCGCCTTTGATGCCGCCGCCGAGGACCAGCATGGGGGTGGCGGTGCCGTGGTCGGTGCCGCGACTGGCGTTTTCCTGCACCCGGCGTCCGAACTCGGTGAACACCATGACCGCAACGTCCTGGCCGCGGCCCATCTGATCGAGGTCGGTGAGGAAGCCGCGGAGGGCGTCGGAGAGATAGACGAGCAGCAGGTTTTGGATGTCCGCCTGGCCGGCGTGGGTGTCGAAACCGCCGAGGCTGACGTAGTAGATGCGGGTGGGGAGGTCGGCGCGGATGAGGGCGGCGACCTTTTTGAGATCCAGGGAAAGATTGTTTCCGCTGCCGTAATCGACGGTGGAATGGTATTCGGCGCAGGCGTGGCGGACGAGTTCGCCGCCGCGTTGGGCGGACCGCGCCACATCATTGACAAAGGCGAGCCCCGGGTTGGCGGTGGGCGTGGGTTCGCCAAAGGTGGCCAGGACGGCCTGCTGCGCCGGCGTGCCGTTGCGGCCGAGTTTGCGGGGATCGGTGAAGACGAGCGGGGAATGGTGTTCGGCGGTCACGGCCCGGGATTGGCGGGCGCCGAGGTTCACCAAGGCGTGTTCGCGCGGGGGCGACCAGCGGGCGTCGGCGAAGCGGCCGAGCCAGCCGTAGGGTTCGTTGCCGTGGGGGTTGGCGGTGTGCCACCATTCCATGGCGGTGAAATGGGAGAGGTTGGGTTCGGGATAGCCACAGCCGTGGACGATGGCGAGACGGCCTTCGTGGAACAAGTCGCGCAGGCCCGTGCAGGCGGGGTGCAGGCCGAAATGATCGTCCAGTTTCAAGACCTTGGTCTCGCGCAGTCCGAGGCTGGGACGGGCGCGATGATAGGCGTCGTCCGCGTAGGGGGCGACGAGATTGAGCCCGTCGTTGCCGCCAGTGAGTTCCACGACGACCAGGATGCGTTCCGAGGCGGGAGAGGATTGGCCGGCGAGGGAGCGGTCGCTTTCGGCTCGGCCGATTTGGGCAAAGAGCGGGGGCAGACCGGCGGAGACGCCGAGGGCGTAGAGGCCGGCGCGGAGAAAGTCGCGGCGCGTGGCGGGATGACGGAAGAGCGGGAGGGGCATGGCGGTGCGCGGGTTGGGACGTGGTTAATGCAATTGGTATTCCGGGGCGCTGAGGACCAGTTCCAGCGTGCGGCGGAGGGCGTCCGGCAAGCGCGGGTCGGAGGGATTCGGGCCTTGGACGGCGAGTTCGCCTTGGAGAAACGCGACCAAGGCCGCGCGGCGGGTCGGGGCGAGCTCGGTGAGCAAGAAGTTGCGTCCCAGTCCGTCCACGATGGCTTCCGGGGTGCCCAAAACGGTCGCCTGCGTCACGGTGGGCACATCCACCGGCGCGGGGGTGCGGGGAATCGGTTTCACCCGATTGTAGGCCTCGATGAAGCCGGTGTAGACGCCGACGCCCAAATTGTAGAATTCCGTTTCCGCCATTTGCGCGGCTTTGGACATCCCGGCCGCGCCGTAGGGCTTCAGGGCCATATTCATCTTGGGATCCGCGGGATCGACTTTGATGGTGGCGACGGTGGTGGTCGGGGTGTCGGACTCCAATTCGGCCAGGAATTGGTGGTAGCGCTCGGAACTCACCGGCTCCATGCGGCCGGTGTGGTCATCCCAGATCCGCGGGGTGAGCCCGTGCTGCGGGAAAACATCGGGGAGGCGGCGGAACCCTTCGGCGATGATTTTGTCGCGGGCCACATCCGGAACCGTGGCCGGGTAGAGCAATTCGTGGGCGAACCGGGCGCGGGCGGTGAGCGTGGCGGGGTTGATCCAAGTTTGTCGGCCGGGCCAGCCGGCGACATTGGGCGGGTAAAAGAGCACCTGGCCGAGGGCGCCGGCGGTTTCGGTGAAATTGGGGGTGCCGGGAAGTTGCCGCAGCCCCAGCTTGCGGCAGGTGCCGACGAGCCAGGGGACCGGCGCGGTGATTTGCGTGCCGAGGCTGGGGGCGCTGTAAAAATCCCGGGAAAGGAACAGGGCGCGCAGGACGGGTTTGAGCTCGTAGTGGGATTGGACCAGGAGGTCGGCCAATTGGCGGTTGAGCGCGGGGGAGAGGTCCTCGCGGACGAACCAGCGGTAGAGCTTGCGCGTGATGAACAAGGGCGTGCCGGGTTGCGCGAGAATCAAATCGATGGCGTTGGTGCCGTCGAGACGCCCGGTGACGCCGAACGCCCGTTTTTCGCCGTCGTCGTGTTCCGCGGCGGCGGCGACGAAGCGGATGGGATCGTTCGTGCGGGGCCGGGGCGCCAGGCCCCAGCCGGTGAAAGCACGGGCGAGCTCACGAATGTCAGACTCGGTGTAGCCCTGGCCTTCGCCGAGGCAGAAGAGTTCCAGGATTTCGCGGGCGAAGTTCTCATTGGGATGCCCGCGGCGGTTCTCGCGGTTGTCGAGCCAGATCAACATCGCCGGGTCTTGGGCGACGGCGAGGAGGAGGGTGCGAAAGTTGCCGTTGCCGAGTTCGCGGAAGGTTTGGTTCTGGCGGAGCATCAGCTCGTAGTCCATCACCTTTTCCTGGCTGGTGGCGAAATGGTTGTGCCAGAAGAGCGTCAGGTGCTCCTGCAAGGGGCGCGGCGTGCGCAACATACGGTCCGCCCACCATTCGCCGGCGCGGCGCATCTCGGCGTGTTCGCTCACCAGCAGCGTGTAGAATTCATTGATGGCGGGCTGGAGGGGCAGCGCGCCCTCGCGGGCGGCGGGCACGCCGAAGATTTTGCCCGTGCGGAACAGTTCGCGTCCCGCGCCCTCAAATTGGCCGAACTTCCACCCGTGCGGGTAGATGCCCGAGGGTTCAAAAGCGGGCAGATCCGAGTCCGGGATCTTTTCGTAATCCACCAAAAAGTCCACGGCGGCGGCGGGGTCCATTTGGGCCAGCCGGGCGACTTCCGCGGGCGGTCCGCCGAAACCCGCGCGGGCCAACAGGTGGGCGGCGCGGTCCACGTTCCAATCCGCGGCCTGGAGCGGGGCCAGGTCATCCCGCCATGCGGCCGGGGGCGTCGAGGTGCCGGCGGTGACGACCCTCGGGTGAAGGAGCAGCACGAGGGACAATACCAGTGCGGGGAACCAAGGTTTCATGGTCGAACGGGTTAAGGATTGCCGGGCAGGGGCAGATCCAGCCACTTGAACAAATCCGTTTCGGGCAGCGCCAGCTTCCAAGCGGCCTCCCGATCGGTCGCCTGGCTGGTGAGGTGGCTGCCGAGGCCAACGGCGATCGGATTTTCGGCCTGCAACCGCAACATCGCGCCGACCCCGCCAAGTAGGTCGGCGAATTGGCCGGCGGCTTGGGGTTGGCGGGCTCGCACCACCAAGGAACCGCCAATTTTGCCACCCTCGTCCCGCACTTCCAGCCAGGCTTGCTCGGCTTTTTGCAGGGCGGAAACCACGAAATTTTTGTCCGGGGTCTCCAATTTCGCGGCGGCCGCCTGGATGAACACGCCCGCGCCCGGGTGGCCGAGGTGGCTGAATTTACCGTCCGCCGGCAGGCCGGGGCGGGTCCCGCTGAGGACATCCAAGGCGGAGGCAACCCCCTTTTCGGACCGGCTGAAGATCAGAATGCGGCCCTGATAAATTGCCGCGTAGGTGCGCGGGTCGCCGCCTTCCTTTTCCCGGCGGTCATTGTCCACCCAGTGGTGGATCGTCTGCGTACCGTGCGGGATGGTGCGGTAATCTTCGGCCATGGCGGCCATGGCGGTGAGTTTTTCGGCGTCCAAATCGGCGTAAATCATGGCCACGGCCTCATTCGGGGCCGGGACCCGGCCGTACAAAGTGAGGCCGTGCAGGCCGTCCCGGGGGTCGAAACTGAGGATGGTTTTGAGGAATTGGAACACGGGTTCGCGCTCTTCGGTTTTGAGGACGGCGAGCACTTGTTTGCCCAAACCGGTGCCCCGGAAGGCGTCCACATCCAGGTGCAGCGCCCAGCCGGCGTCGGCGCCGATGGCCGCGCGGTCCACCGACGCGGCGGGGGTGGACGGGGCGGACAGGGCAAGCATCAGAGTGGCGCAAGCGCCGATCGGTAGCAGGGGGCGAATGATTGGTTGCATCTGACCCAGATTACGCGGGGCGCGGGGGCGGGGTTACAGGATTTTTGGCCCTCGCGGAGGGGCGGCGGCCGGCTTCCGCCCGTGCCCAAGTGATCGGGGACAGAGGAAGCCGGCGGCCCCGGGGATTAGGCCAGCAGTTTGTCCACCACCTGGCCGTGAACATCCGTGAGGCGGAAGTCGCGGCCTTGGAAGCGGTAGGACAAGCGCGTGTGATCGAAGCCGAGCAGGTGGAGGATGGTGGCGTTCAGGTCGTGGACGTGGACGCGGTCTTTCGTGGCGTTGAAGCCAAAGTCGTCGGATTCGCCCAGGGTGAGGCCGGGTTTGACGCCGCCGCCGGCCATCCACAGGCTGAAGCAATTGGGATGATGGTCGCGGCCGTCGTTGCCGCCCTGGACCATGGGGGTACGGCCGAATTCGCCGCCCCAGATTACGAGGGTCTCGTCGAGGAGGCCGCGTTGTTTCAAGTCCTTGACCAAGGCCGCGGAGGCGCGGTCGCAGTCGCGGCAATTCTTTTTCAGGTCGTTCTTGAGATTGCCGTGTTGATCCCAGGCCTCGTGGAACAACTCGACGAAGCGCACGCCGCGCTCGATCAAACGGCGGGCGAGCAGGCAGTTCAGCGCGAAGGAGGGTTTGCCCGGTTCGACGCCGTACATCTCCAGGATGTGTTTGGGTTCCGAGGAAAGGTCCGTGAGCTCGGGCGCGCTGGTCTGCATGCGCGCGGCCATTTCGTAGGAGTTCAGGCGCGTGGCGATTTCGGGGTCGCCCACGGCTCCGAGATGCTGCTCGTTGAGCCGGCGGATGCTGTCAAAGGTGTCCCGTTGAATCCGGTCGTCCACCCCGGCGGGGTTGGAGAGGTAGAGAATCGGGTCGCCCTGGCTGCGGAACATGCAGCCATTGTAAACGGTGGGCAGGAAGCCGGAACCCCAGTTGGAGGCCCCGCCGCTGGGGCCCTTGCTGCCGGAGCTGAACACGACAAAGCCCGGCAAATTGCGCGTCTCGCTGCCGAGGCCGTAGAGCGTCCAGGCGCCCAGGCTTGGGCGGCCGAATTGTTGGGAGCCGGTGTGCATCATGATCTGCGCCGGCGCGTGGTTGAAGGCGTCGGTGACCATGGATTTCACCACCGCAATGTCGTCCGCCACAGTGGCGAGGTGGGGGAGCAGTTCGGACAACTCGGTGCCGGATTGTCCGTGACGGGCGAATTTGAATTTGGGGCCGAGCAGGGTGGCGCTCGGGTTGATGAACGCGGCGCGGTAGCCCTGGAGCAGTTCGGCGGGGGGCAGGGTGCCGTCGTATTTAGCCAATTGCGGTTTGTAATCGAACAACTCCAAATGGCTGGGCGCGCCGGCCATGAAGAGGTAGATGACATTTTTGGCCCGGGCGGGGAAGTGGGAAGCGCGCGGGGCGAGCGGGTTGGCGGCCGCCGCGGCGCGGGCCTCATTGCCGAGCAGGGAGTGGAGGGCGATGGCGCCAAGGCCGACGCCGCATTCCTTGAGAAACCACCGACGACTGAGATGTTGGGCCAGGGCTGGCCGGCCGGCTTGGGGGGCGTTCATAGGCGGGGATTATTCCTTGGTGATGGTTTCGTCCAGGTTGAGCAGCACGCGGGCCACGACGGTGTAGGCCGCCAATTCGGTGGGGGTGGCGCCCGGCGGGAGGTTGGCCACCGTGCCGGATTTGCCGGTGGCAAGCAGGGGGACATCCACCCAACCCTCGCCGAGGTGCGCTTTTTCGCGGGCGAGGAGGGCGAGCAATTCATCCGTTTCGCCGGGCGTGGGTGGCCGGGCGGTGCAGCGGCGGAAGGCGTAGGCCAGGCGACCGGCGTCGGCACCGGGTTGGCGGAGCGTTTGGGCGGCGAGGGCCTGGGCACATTCCAAAAAGAGCGGTTCGTTCAGCGCCGCCAAGGCCTGCAGGGGCGTGTTCGAGCGCTGGCGGCGCACGCAGGAAAAGTCCCCGTTCGGCGCGTCAAAGATTTGCAGCACGGGATAGGGCACCGAGCGGAAGCGGAAGGTGTAAACGGCGCGACGGTAGCGGTCGGGACCGGTTTCCTCGCGCCAGACCTTGGGACCGTAACTGGCGGGGGGTTGAAAGAGGAAGGCCGGGGCGGGGGGCATGACGCTCGGGCCGCCGAGCTTTTCGTTCAGCAGACCGGCGGCGTCGAGGGCGATGTCGCGCACCATCTCCGCCTCCACGCGGAACCGCGGGCCGCGGGCCAGCAGGCGGTTGTACTGGTCGCGCTCGTAGAGGGCGGGGCTGACGCGGGAGGATTGACGGTAAGTCGCCGATTCCACGAGCAGCCGTTGCAAAGCTTTGACGCTCCATCCGCCGTCCATGAATTCCACCGCCAGCCAGTCGAGCAATTCGGGATGCGAGGGCGCGGGGGCGCGGGTGCCGAAATCCTCCGGGGTTTCGACCAAGCCGGCACCGAAGACCGCCTGCCAGACGCGATTGACCATGACCCGGGCGGTGGTGGGCGCGCGGCGGTCCACCAACCAACGCGCGAGCGTAAGGCGGTCGGCGGGCGCGCCGGTCGGCAGGGGGGGCAGGAAATCGGGGACGCCGGGCGTGACTTCGGCCCCGGGTTTGAGCCAATCGCCGCGCGTCAGCATCCGCGTGGGCCGCCGTTCATCGCCCGGCCCGGCGTTGCGGCGGGCGACCAGACGGAGGGACGGCGCGCCTTCGGGCCACTGCCGCCACCAGGCTTCGATTTTGGCATTCGCGGCGGCGAACTCCGTCACGGTGGTGCGCCAGTGGCTGAACACCGCGGCCACCTGGGTCGGGGTGCGCTGTTCCCGGGGGATGGCAAAAATCTCCCGAACGCGGGCGGGCACCGGGTCCGCCACGGCGTTGGTCGCGCTGGTGACGCTGATGCGGAAGCGGCCGAGATTGTGGTTTTGGTTGTCGTCCGAATTCCAGCCGCCGTGGTTTTGAACGAGGCGGAAGGTGAGGACCGCGCCGTTGGTGAACGCCACGGGTTGGTCCGGCACAAAGACCGCCTGGCGGGCTTGGTTGCGGCGGCCGGGGCCGGCGTCGATCCCCCAGGCGGTGTCCTCGTTGCCATCGATTGCGAATTGCACCGGACCGTAGGTGCGCTTTTTGCTGGAGCGGTTGTCGAACTCGGGTTCGAGTTCCTTTTCCGCATTCGAGAAATCCGCCGTGGCGCGGACGAACTTGACGTTGACCTTGTTGGTCGGGTTGGCGGCGTCCGCGGCTTCCACCCGGAACTCACTCAGGGCGGACATGCCGCGAATCGAGCGGCCGGGACCGTTGCAGGGAAGCTCCGGATCGGTGAGTTGTTCCAGGCGGAAGGCGCCGATACTGGAGAGACTGTTCGTGCCGCGGAAAACGGCCGTCCAAAGGGTGGGGGCGTAACTGGCGGCGCGGATCGAATGGTCGGAATAATGATAGAAGCGCTCGCCGTTGTTGTCGGAAGCGTTGCGGCACTCCACGGGCACCCAATCGGGTTGGTCGTGGCGGACGGATTCCTCCCAGGCCGCCATGCGCTGCTCCCAATCCGGGGTGGTGTGCCGGAGGCCTTCCTCGGTGTCGCGGATTTGGCGCAGCAAATCGGCGCGCTGTTGTTGCTCCGCGACGCTGTAAACGACCTCCGAACCCTCATGGTCATTGTTGAGGAAGGCGAACAGGCGGTAATAATCCCGCTGCGTGAGCGGATCGAATTTGTGGTCGTGGCATTGGGCGCACTGGATCGTCAGCCCGAGGACGCTTTTGCCGACGGCATCCATGCGGTCGAACATGGCGTCCATGCGAAATTGTTCCGGATCGGCGCCGCCCTCCTCGTTGAGCATGGCATTTCGGAGAAAGCCGGTGGCGACGATTTGGTCCTGGGTGGGGTTGGGCAGCAGGTCCCCGGCGAGTTGTTCGATGATGAACTGGTCGTAAGGCAGGTCGCGGTTGCAGGCGCGGATCACCCAGTCGCGGTAATTCCAAATGAAGCGCGGTTTGTCTTTTTCAAAGCCGTCCGAGTCGGCGTAGCGGGCGGCGTCCAACCAAAGGCGGCCCCAGCGCTCACCGTAATGAGGGGAGGCCAGCAGCCGTTCCACCTGGCGTTCATAGGCATCGGGCGCCGCATCGGCCAAAAAGGCTTCCAGTTCGGGGAGGGTCGGGGGCAAGCCGGTGAGATCCAAGCTCAACCGGCGGAGCAGCGTGGCGCGGTCCGCTTCGGGCGCGGGAGTGAGGGCGGGGGTTTCGGACTCCAAGCGGGCGAGGATGAAGGCGTCCAGGGCGTTGCGGCCCCATTTTGCGTTCTTAATGGCGGGGGGGGCGGGGCGGAGCGGGGCGTGGAAGGCCCAATGGTTCGTGGCCGCGGCGGCGACGGCGGTGGGCAGGACGTTGGCATTGGCGGCAGCGGAGGCCGGGGCGGGTTCGGCGGCTTCGGCGGAGACGGCGGTGGCCAGGGCGAGTGCGGTGGCCAAGGCCTTGAATCGGCGGAAGGGCGCGGTGGTGGCTGGGGATGGATTCGTGGGCTGGCTTCGCATGTTAAGCGGGTTGTTGGTCACGATATTTTAGCTGAGGTCGGGGCGCACCACAATAGGACTGTTGGCGTCGGGGGCGTATTCGAATTGGGGCGGCGGGGCGGCGGGGGACTATGGGACCGGGAAGCTCGCACGGAGATGCGGAGGCGCGGAGACGCGGAGACGCGGAGAAGACGGGGTTTGGAGATGATTGAGACGGGGAACAGGATTTTTGGTGGCCAGAGTTGGAGGATAAGTTTGGCCTTCGGTGGGTGCGTGGGGGCGGGGATTGGAGTCTCGCGCGAAGCCGCGAAGGCGCGAAGGGGGGCAAGGGGGCGATGGGACCGGAGCCGTGATCCGCTCGGGGTCTTTTGGTGGTGGATGACGGCTCGTCCGATCAAGCGGAACTTCATTCCGCACTCCACAACGCTGGCGCGGGGACGCATGACCGGGAACCGATTGGGCGCTGGGTTGGGTGTGGGTTTGGCCGCT
>CAIYZC010000393.1 GCA_903930565.1 uncultured Pedosphaera sp. | reverse complement strand
TAAACCCGGCCCTGGCGCACCTGCGGATCGAATTGCTCGTCCGTGGCCGGCGGGACCGTGTCGAGGTGCGGCGCCAGCACCACGCGGTGCTTCACTTTGCCCGCGGGACTCAACCGCGTAAAAAGGTTGCAGCGGCCCGGTAGCACTTCCCGCAGATCCACGTCCAACCCGGCCGCACCCGCGGTGGCCGCCAGAAACTCCGCCACCCGCTGCTCCCCCGCGCGCGGGTCGCCCGCCGGCATCAGCCCGGGGTTCACGCTCGGCAAGGCGATCAATTCCCGCAAAAGTTTTAGCGTCGGTGTCATGATTTTGGGTCTGGTGTGCGCCCCGCGGCGCGGCGGCCATCATGCCGTTTGCACCCGACGCCGCAAAGGCCAAAATCCGGGCGGCCCGCCCGCCGGACGATCGCCGCCACCGAGACAATGCGGTTTTGCCGGCCTGCGGCCGCCACCCGTGAAAGAACACTGGCGGGTCCTTTCGGCGGCTTGACGAGCCCGCCAAGGCGGTCTAATTCTTGGCTTATGTATCACATTATGGGCCAGGATGGCCGGGAGTACGGGCCGGAATCGGTCCAGACCATCCGCGGATGGCTGGCCGCCCAACAGTGCAACGTCGCCAGCCCCGCGCGGCGCGAAGGCGCGACGGAATGGAAGCCGCTGGCGGAATGGCCGGACTTCGCGGACCTGAACGTGCCGGCCGGCCGGCGGCCGGGGGATGGACAGGCCCTGGCGGCGATCGTTTGCGGCGGGCTGGGCTTGCTGATTTGCGTGACGGCTCCGTTCGGCCTTTGGCTCGGGCTGGCGGCACGCCGGCGGCTGCGGGCGGCGGGGGTTCCGCGCAACCGTATGGGCCGCGCCAACGCGGGCATTACGCTCTCGATTGTCGCGATGGCCTTGGGCGTTTTATGCGCGCCGGTGCTGGCGGGACTCCTGCTCCCGGCGTTGGCCGCCGCCCGCCAACGGGCCAATGAAGTTGTTTGCATCAACAATCTCAAGGAACTTTCCCTGGCCGTCATCAGTTATGCCGACGCGCATGGCAACCGATTGCCGGCGGTCACCAATTGGTGCGGCGCCATCTCGAATCAAATTGCCCCGACGGTATTCCATTGCCCCACTCAACCCCCGGAAGCGCCTTGTTCCTACGCCATGAATGCGCGTTTGGCGGGAGCGGTGATGGGCAAAATCAACCCCCGGACGGTGCTGCTGTTCGAAAGCGAAGCCGGCTGGAACGGCACCGGAGGCGCCGAAAATATGACCCCGCATGCCCGGTCGACGCCGCCGGTCACCCGTGCGCGGACACAGACCAAAACTCCGCATTACTGTGTGAGCTTCAAGGACGGCAGCGTGGCCCGTTTGCGCCAGGAGGAACTGAGCACGCTGCGTTGGGAGCCGTAGGTGGTGGAACCGCCACAGCTCGACCGCATGGACTGAATGGACCAAATGGTCTCGATGAACGGGAAATGCGAGACCGGAAACTCACGAGCCAGAGCGCGACCTCATTCATCGCCCGGGTCCGAGGAGCGGCGTTCCCAGCGGCGGGGGGCGCGCTCGGGGAGGGAGGTGTCCACTTTGGCGTAGTAGGTGTCGTCGCCGAAGCGTTCGGCGGCGGCTTTTTCCAGTTTGAGCGATGGCTGGACGCAGTATTTCTCGTGGGTCTCGATGAAGATCGCCTCGCCGGTGGGGCGGAGGAAGCACAGGAACAATGGACAACGGCCGGCGTGGGCGGCGGCCAGGTCGCGGACGGCGGGCATGTCGAGCGAGGTGAGGTGCGCGGTGTGGAGGCGGAAATGGACCTGCTTGGTGTATTTCTTGGGGGCGTCCTCCAGGAGCATCATTTCCTGGGGGAAAAGCTTGGGTTTGTCCTCGCCCTGGTTCACTTCGGCGACGACCAGGATGGCCTGGTTCAACTTCAGCAACTCCCGGTTGTTGTCGTAGTTCTCGTTCATGCAGAGGATTTGCACGGTGCCTTCCAAATCCTCCAGGGTGACCATGGCGTAGGGTTTGTTGCTCTTTTTGGAGACGCCCTGCTGGATGGCGGCGATCAGGCCGCCGATGCGGGTCAGGCTTTTGTTCGGCAGTGCGGCCAATCCCGCGGTGTCGGTGAGCGCGAACTTCTTGAGCAGCGGGGCGAACGGTGTCAACGGATGCCCGGTGACATAGAAGCCGAGGAGTTCCTTTTCGGCGGCGAGGAGCTCGTGCTGCGGCCACTCGGGCAGGCGGGCGATGGTTTCGGGTTGGCGCTCCGCCCGCTCCTCCAACATGCCGAACATGGAACTTTGGCCGCGCTGGCGGTCGCTGATGATGCCCGCCGCGCGCGTGAGCGTGCGGTCGATGAGGCTGAACAGGGTGGCGCGGGTTTCCTTGAAGGTGTCGCAGGCGCCGGATTTGATGAGGGCTTCCAGCACTTTACGGTTCACCGTGCGGATGTCGACGCGTTCGCAAAGTTCGGCCAGGGTTTTGAATTCGCCGCCCGCCTTGCGGGCGTCCAGAATGCTTTGGACGGCGATTTCGCCGACGCCCTTGATGGCGGCCAGGCCGAAACGGATGGCACGGCCGGTGCGGGCCGGGGCGAAGTTCAACTGGCTTTCGTTGACATC
>CAIYZC010000392.1 GCA_903930565.1 uncultured Pedosphaera sp. | reverse complement strand
GGGCTTCGCCCCTCCCCCTGCACCCCCTCCCATATTAACTTATTTTACCCGATCCGCTGTCCAACGGACGGGGACCACCTCAATCCTTCTTGGCCTCGTCTTTATCAGTGGCATGGCTTGGGCGGAGCGCAAAGCGATGGCCGCTCAGATCGGGCTCGCTTGCGATCCACCGCCAGGCTGGTTCAAACATGTGCCGAATCTGACTGGCACTCTACGGGAAAACGGGTGGGAATTTTCACTTACCCGACCGGGTCCAATTCTCAGACGACCTGGGCGGCGGTCACGGCAAATATGTGACGGTGGCCTATCGGCTCGACTTTCGGTTTGGGCAGGAGGGATGCTGGGGGGCGCAAGATTGCCCACCCCTCTCCCTGAACATGGCTACACCGATTAAAAAACTCGCGTCGGCGCGTAAGAAACTCGCCCAGCCTGAACGCACGGTCGCAACCGAACTCCCCCAAGAGCTTTCCAGGCTTCCCGAACGATCCGGATTCTCCGACGTGAACCCCTTCCTGAAGGCGGTCAAGTCAGCGGCACATGGCGGCGGCCGGAATAAAGCCGGGCGCCCGAAGAAAGCGGCAGCGGTCCCGAAGACCCGCAAGCGCGCGATCATCAGCGCCACCAGCTTCACGGAAGATGGCCACCCAACGATCTTGTCCGCCACTCACGGCTTGGTCCAGCCGAGCTAACCTGTCACTCACCATTAATCTCGCCCTCCAGTCCGGCCACTGGCTCTTTCAACCATCTTCACCCCATACCAATCAGCACCATTCTATGAACGTTACTTTCGACATCACCCGCATCGGTGGGCAACTCAGCGGGGTCAAGTTTCGCGTTGGACGCCAAACCGTGGAACCATTCTCCACCGCTCCGTGGTGCGAGAAACCGGAAGCAAAGAAACTCATCCCCCTGCTGCGCGAGTTGCGGGGAGACTTCTTTTGTGCGCCCTTCGGCGCCGGGCCAGCCTGGCGGGGCGAGGCGCATCCGCCCCACGGCGAGTCCGCCAATGCCACATGGAAAGTGAATTCATCCGAAGGCGGACGTCTTGTCGCCACGCTGCGAACCCGCGTCCGGCCCGGCAAAATCACCAAGATCATCGAAGCCCGCGCAGGCGAAACCAACCTTTACCAAACCCACCTGCTGGAGGGTTTCCAAGGCGGGATGTGTCTGGGACACCATGCCATGCTCGACTTCACCCGCAACGGACCTGGCGTCATCTCCACAAGCAAATTGCGTCTCGCCCAAGTCCTCCCGGTTCCGTTTGAGAACCCCGTTGCAGGCGGCTACTGCTCGCTCAAGGAAGGCGCGTGGTTCCGCCAACTTGACCGCGTGCCCATGGCCAATGGCGGGAAGGCCGATCTCACCCGCTATCCCGCCCGGAAGGGCTTCGAGGACCTCGTGATGCTGCACCACAAGGATGCGGACGATTTCGCGTGGGCGGCCGTCGTTTTTCCGGACAAAAAGTTTGTCTGGTTCTCCTTGAAAAACCCCGCGTATCTCGCCTCCACCGTGTTGTGGCACTCGAACGGCGGGCGCCACTACGCACCGTGGAACGGACGCCATCGCGGTGTGCTCGGCATCGAGGACG
>CAIYZC010000391.1 GCA_903930565.1 uncultured Pedosphaera sp. | reverse complement strand
CTACAAAACGGAGCATGGCGCCCGAGTGGGGGATGTGTTCATGAGCCTGATCCACACCTGCGCCCTCGGGGGGATCAACCCGTATGAGTATCTGCTGGCCTTGCAAGTCAACGCCGCGGCCGTGCTCCAGGATCCCGCCGCTTGGCTGCCGTGGAACTATCCCAAGTCGGCTGCCACCGCCAACTGAATCCGCCGCCGCGGCGTGGGGCCAAAAAAAACCACTTTTTTTCGCCCCACGCACGCTTGCCGATGCGACACATTGCTCCGACGTTTTCGCCCCCGAGCGGCACCCCGCTTCCTTCGACAATGCCGCTCTCCGTCAGTATGGCAACGGTCACTGCCACTGCCTCGATCTACTTCACGCTGGATGGCACGGTTCCGACGACGAATTCGTTGATGTACAGCAGTCCCGTGCAGGTGGTGGGCGCCACGGTGCTTCGGGCGATAGCGGTGGCTCCGGGGTACGTTTCGAGCGACCCTTCACTTGCTTATTATTTCCCCGCGCCACCTGCCAACAATGCGGTTTTCGGCCGCACTGTCACCAATTCCATACACGGCTTCTTGGTGACCCTGACCTTCACTCCGGGAACGAACGCTATCTGCTCCACCCTCACGGAGACGCTGGCACCGGGATTCCGGGCAATTTATGTGACCAACGCAATTTATCTGTCAGGCGAGAATCAAGTTTTGGGCGGGGTTTTTTGGAGCAATGCGGTGCAGGTGGTGTCCTATGAAGCGGTGGGCCCGGGCGGTGGGACTTTCTCGGCCCAGGCGTCTTGGAGTATCGACGGGGCGAGTGACAGTGAGGCTGCGGCTTTCAGTGCCACGTTTCCTGCGCCACCCGCTCCGCCGGTTCCGGTGCCGCCGAGTCAAACGCCCGCGCCGGTGCTTTCGCCGGCGGTGGGTTCGGGGTTGCCGGTGGTCGTCAACATCTCGGAAGCCCAGCCATTGGCTCAAGTATTTTACACCACCAATGGGACCGTTCCCAACCTGTTTTCGATGCGCTACAACCCGGCGGAACCTCTGACGTTTTACGCACCCACAGTGCTGCGGGCGGTGGCATTCGCTACCAACGAAATGCCGAGCGAGTCGGTCTTGGGATATTACGTGGCCGCGCCGCCGCCGGTGCTATTGCAGCTCGCAAGGCGGGTTTCTGGGGATGGTTCGGATGCGCCGTTGGTGAACATCAATGTTCATGTACAGGCGGGAGTCGAGTGCTACACCGTCACCGAAATTATTCCGCTCGGGTTGCGCGCCAGCGCGATTAATCAGGACGGCGTTTTCGATCCGAGGTCCAGTTCCATCAAATGGGGGCCGTTTTTAGACGGTCGTCCGCGACGCCTGAGCTACGCGCTGGCGGGTTGGGAGGGAGTTTACGGGTTGGAGGGCCACGGCAGTTTCGACGGCCAGGGGGTGGACACGGGCGGGACGAACGCGGTGACGATCAACCAAGGCTATTTGGGGGCGTCGGAACAACTGCTGGCCTGCGTCACCGGGCCGTTCAGCTACGGGCCGAATCTCAATCCCGGCCCGGGAATTGTGGTGACCAACGCTTTTGGGTGGGTGGATTTTGGGGATGGCACGTCCAATAGTTTTGCGGGGGGAGCGGCGTTGTTGCCCAAACTTTATGCCGCAGTGGGGAATTACACGATCACGCTGTCCGCCAGTTGGGCCGGCACCAACGCCGAAGGGCAACCGGTTTTTGGCCATGGCAACCGGTCGGATGCAGTGCAGGTTACGGCGGAATGCAATCCGCCAATAATTGGGGCGCAGCCGCAGAGTCAGACGAACGTTGCCGGGGCGACCGCGACTTTGTTGGTGGGTGCGACCAGCAAATTTCCGATGACGAACGTTTGGTTTTTTGCAGGGCAGCCGGTGGTCACGAACACGTCCGGCATGGCGCTGGTGTTGCCAAATCTGACCACCGCAAATGCCGGCCCGTTTTTCGCGGTGGTCGGCAACGCGTTCGGTGCAGTCACCAGCCAGGTGGCAACTTTGAGCATTCTCGTGCCCTATCCGGTCAGTGCCCCGAATTGGGCCAATGGGATTCTGTCCTTTGGCGTGCAAGGCCCGCCGGGTGGGACGGGGGATCTGTTGGTGACCACCAATTTGGCCCCGCCGGTGGTTTGGCAGACGGTGGTGCCGGGGTTCACTTTTGATCAAAATGGCTCGTTTGAGTTCAGCACCGTGACCTCGGGCGGGATTACCGAGGCCTACTACCTCGCCGTGGTTCCATCACAATAAGCAGTCGGCACCGAAACAGGGGCCGAAAACCCCAGAAAGCGCCAAAACGTCGCAGAAGCCCCGGGTTTGTTCCAAACAGGATTTTCAGGGTTCCTTGGCAGTATGGCCTGATGGGGAATTTCGCCCCGGGAGACAGGGCCAGGGTGGGAACAACCGCCATCGCCACCAAAATTGTCCAATTGCCCCCGCCATTCGGCAGCCCGTACCCTTTTGCCCCTTTCGCGGCTTCGCGCGAGCCTTTCCCCCTTGAGCCGAATCGTCCCGCCAAAAAGTGTTTTGCGCGCTTGACCGCGAATTTGTTTGGGCTAGGCTCCGTCCAACACTCGGCATCGAAAACG
>CAIYZC010000390.1 GCA_903930565.1 uncultured Pedosphaera sp. | reverse complement strand
GAAAAGGGCGCGAGCGAACGGTCAGAAACGGATTGGCGGCGTCAGAAGGGAGGTGTTGCCGCGATCATTCGGAGGCGGACTTTTGCCAAACTCCAGGCAACCCGGAGGGTTGTGGGAAATTAGCCCGGCGTAACCCGCCGGGGAGCTCACCGGTTTCCCCACCGCCCTGGAGGGTGGCGGGGGAAGGCTCTCCCACTTCCATTGTGTGACGGCTCCGCGGATTCGGCGTCTCGGCGGGCATCGTCCGCGCGCCAGCGTCTTGGAGTGTGGTGTAGCGCAGCGTGGCCCCGCTTTTGAACTTGTCCCGCCACTGGAAACTTCACGAATGGGTCCACCCGCGAGGCGAAACCAGAAGCTGGGAGCCACGAAATCCAAACCTTGCCCACGCGACCGCCACCCAGCCGGTTCCCTGGCAACGGCCCATCCACGCCCCCCAAAGCGGTGCGCCGCGCTGCTCCCGCCCCCTTTTCAAAGCCCGTACGCCCGCCTGCCGGCCATGGCGTCATCCCCCCGCCGGCGTCGCCGGGAAAATATCATTGGCGCAATGGGCTGAAGTGTGCGATCAATGAAGTTAATAGCCCCGGGGTTTGGTCGCCGGTTGGCGGCCGGTCCTTGGAGCGGGAATTTGGCAAGTATGGCGCGCAAACGCTACGATTGCGCCGGCAAACAATTGGCCGCGACGAATCCTTTTTCAGTCCACCGTTCCGGGGCGGTACTCCGGTGGAGTCTGCTGCTCGCCGTTGGCTTCTGCGTGGTGCTCGGGTTGGGCTTGTACCTGCTGAACCGCCTCTGAGCGGGGTTGGCTCAAGCTAGGGCGCGGGGTGCGACCATATCCAGCGCCGTCGTGGCCAGATCGACCAGCACTTCCGGATCATTGCGCACCCGGGCTTGCAGCAACATGCCCATGACCAGGGCGAAAATCGCCCGCGCCTTGGCGGTCACTTCCTGCGGTTCCAAATATCCCGCCGCCGCGGCATCGCGCAGGGCGGATTCGAGGTATTCGCACGTCCGATTGAAGATCTCGTCGGATTTCCGCCGGATTTTCTCGTCCTGCGTGCTCAGCTCGCAGCCCACCGTGGCAAACGGGCATCCCAGCACCCGGCCGGTCTCGGCATACCGTTCCCGCTGCATCTCATAAACCATCCGGCAATATCCTTCGATGCGCTCCAGTGGCGGGACGGAGGTGGAAAAAACCCGGTCGTATTCGGGTTGGTTGACGCGCCAGTATTCGTCGGAGGCGGCCACGGCGAGATCGGATTTGGAGCGGAAAAAATAATAAAAGCTCCCCTTTTTGACCTGCGCCTGCTCGCAGATATCGTCCACGCTCACGGAACCGTAGCTCTGTTGCCAGATCAACTGAAACGCCACCTTGAGCAGTTTGGCTTTGGAATCACTGGCACGTCCCATAATTTATGAATTTATTTTAATCGACGCCTCATCTTAACCAAGCTGCCGGTTACGTCAAGTTGTTCCAACCGAATTTGTCTTCCCACATCGCCGTCAAGTGGGCAGCGCCAATTCATGAAGCCATTCAAGCCGGCAGAACCGGTTGAAGCAGGGCGTTTCCTCCAGCCCGGCCCGGCCCGGCTCGTAAAATGCCATACTGAACACCCGGTTGGCCACTGGCGCTGGGCGGATGCCTCCTGTGCCTTGTGCCGGCCCGCCCGACTACCCACAGCTTTGGAACCGGGCCATCCATCGATTTTCCCGGCCGGTTCGGGATGCCGCACGCACGTGGACGCATCGTTCGCCTTGGCGGAGGCCGCCAGTGGGGAGTTGCGCCCCATGGCCATCGACTTGGGAGATTTCAGCTGGCCGAAGGTCGCACCCGGGCGGGAGCTGGCTGAAGTCTGTGCGGGTTCTACGTCACGCGGTGAACCTTCCGCGCGCCGGCGTCTTGGAGTGCGGTGTAGCGCAGCGTGGCACCGCTTTTGAACTTGTCCCGCCACTCGAAACTCCACAAATGGGTCCACCCGCGAGGCGAAACCAGACGCTGGGAGCCACGAAATCCAAACCTCGCCCACCCGCCTGCCACCCAGCCAGTTCCATGGAAACGGCCCCTCCACGCCCCCCAAAGCGGTGCCGCGTGTTGCTTTCACCGCACGCCAAGACCTGGGAGTTGGCGGCACGCCCATACCCCTCGCCGCCGTCAGGTCCGAAGCCAGCGGTTTCGCCCATTCCTCCCCGCGCGGTGTCGCATCGGCAAGCGTGCGTGGGGCGAAAAAAAGTGGTTTTTTTTGGCCCCACGCCGCGGCGGCGGATTCAGTTGGCGGTGGCAGCCGACTTGGGATAGTTCCACGGCAGCCAGGCGGTGGGATCCTGGAGCACGGCCGCGGCGTTGACTTGCAAGGCCAGCAGATACTCATACGGGTTGATCCCCCCGAGGGCGCAGGTGTGGATCAGGCTCATGAACACATCCCCCACTCGGGCGCCATGCTCCGTTTTGTAGCTCAG
>CAIYZC010000389.1 GCA_903930565.1 uncultured Pedosphaera sp. | reverse complement strand
GAGGAACTGGGAATTTCGCCCGTCGCGCCGGCGTCCGGTGGCGGGGGCTTTGTGCTGGCCGGCGACAACGGGGTCTGCACCCGGTGGGAACTCCAGCTGCCGGTGGGCTTCCACCCGCTGCGGCCCCCGCGCGCGACGGGCTATGAACTGAGTGTCAACCAGTGCTGCCTGGACTTTTCGCCCGACGGCCGCTGGGTGGTTTCAAGCCATGGCCGGTATACGCTCTTGCGGGCGGTGGCGAACGGGCGGGCGCTGGCCGAAGCGGACTCGGAATCCCAGGGGTTGGAGATTTCCGGCACCCTGTTTTGTGATGAAGGGCGCGCGGTGCTCCACGCTTCCAGCCAAACGGGCTTGACGCGCCGAACCATCGAACTGGACCCCGCGGGTCGGCCCCGCTTCGGCCCGGCGACGGTGTTGGATCCCGCGCCGGGCTATCGCCTGGTGAACGCGCTGCCGGGCGCCCGCGTCCTGGCATTTTTGAATTTCGATGCCGATACGGTCAAGGTCTTGCGCTATGCGGGCGGCCGGGTGGAATTGGCGGGGGAGTGGCCGGCCCCGGATCTCTGTTCGTTGGCCCTGAGTCCCGACGGGGCCGCGATCTTGCTCAACAGTTGGCCCACCCACGACAACGCCCCGGCCCCCCCGGTGCGGGTGTGCCGGGTGGCCGATGGCCGGGTCGTCCGCGAATTGGCGGGCGTGCCCTCCTGCGATGCGGCCTGGAGCGCCGACGGCCGTTTCGCCATGACCTCCAACGGGCACACGCGGAGCACCATCTGGCGCACGGCGGACTGGGCGCCGTGCGCTTACGTGGAGGGTCGACTGGGGGGCGATCACACCAAATTCGCGCTCGCGCCGGACGGGCGCTACGCCGTGGTCAGCCGGGAGCGGGAGCTGGCGCTGATTGATCCCGGCACCGGTGCCGAACTCATTCGGCTGCCGTTGCCCCGGGGGGCCGCCGAGTGCTCCGCCATCCGCTTTCTGCCCGACGGTCATCGCTTGGGCCTCTTGCGGTTGGACGGGCGGATCGACATCGTGGATCCCGACGCCTTGCGCGCCGCCCTGGCGCAGTACGGTCTGGCTTGGTAAAGGGAGACGGCGAGGGGCGGGCCGGTAACCTTTTTGCCGGAACGGTCTAGCAGCCGGTGAATGATGACGAAGTCCAAAGTTTTGGGGTGGGGCAGCCGGGGCGGCTGGTTCCGCCCGCAGTGGTTGTGGGCGGCGCTGGTCTGCGCCGCGGCCCCCCTGAGCATGCCCGCCCGGAGCGGCGCGGGCGCGGGAGCAGCGGCGGCGGTGGTGCCGGCGGGGCCGGCGGGGCCGCGGGCGTTGACAATCCCGACGACCGCGTTGCCGGCGGTGACGGCGCAGCGGGCTTACGCGCAAAAGTTGGCCGTGCAAGGGGGCGTGCCGCCCTACCGCTGGCTGGTGACGGCGGGCGGTTTTCCGGCGGGTCTGCAATTGACCGCCGACGGCTGCCTGGAGGGGGTGCCCGCCGCCCCGGCGGAGGGGGAGGCGGACTGCCCGCCGGCGGCGTATGTGACGGTGACGGACGCGGCCGGCAACGCCTTTGGGGCGGTGTTCGTCCTGCCCTGGCGGTCGGCGCCCGGAGTCGACTACATGCTGGCGCGCACCAGCGGCGGCGGCGGCGCGCGGCCCGGGCCGGGCTGAGGCCGGGGTTGCTTTTGGGAGGAGATCCCGGGTCGTTCGCGGCCCGGGATTTTTGTTGTTGGGGGGCGGCCGTAACCTTTTGCACGAAAGGTTCTAGAAGCCGGTGAATGAATACTCTCATGGTTGCCGGGTGGGGTTGGTTCGGTCGGGAAAGCCGCCAGCTTCGTTCGTCGCCCCCGGGCCGGGTCCGCGGCGGCTGGGGCCGGGCGTTGGCCGCGTTGGGCCTCTGGTGGTTGACGGCGAACCTGGGGGCGGCGGCCCCCTTGGCGATCACCACCCAAACGCTGGCGCCGGGCGTGGCGGGCGTGGCCTACAAACAAACCCTGGCCGCCACCGGCGGCAAGACCCCTTACACATGGTCCCTCACCGCGGGCAATTTGCCGACGGGTTTGACGCTCAATCCCACCAACGGCGTGCTGGCCGGCACAACGGCGGTCAGTAACCAGGTGGCGTTGACCGTGCAGGTCCGGGATGCGACGAACGGGCACGCTGCGGTCGCCCTGACGCTCACCGTGGCGCCGCCGCCGGTGGTGACCCATGCGTTGACGGTGGTTAAGGGCACGGGGGGCGGCGCGTTCCCCACGAATACCGTGGTGCCGATCACCGCCGCGGCCGCGCCGGCGGGGCAGGCGTTCAGCCGCTGGACCGGGTTCGCGGTGGCGAATCCCGCCGCGCCCGCCACCACGCTGGCGATGCCCAACTATGCGGTCACCGTGACCGCCACCTACACCAACCTGCCGCCGCATTACACCCTGACGGTGGTGAACGGCAGCGGGGGTGGTTCCTACCTCGCGAAAACCGTGGTGGCGTTGCAAGCGAACCCCGCGTCGGCGGGCCAGGCCTTCAGTCAGTGGACCGGGGCGGCGGTCGCGAACGGGAAGGCGCCGTCCACCACGCTGGCCATGCCCGCGGCGAACACGACGGTGACGGCCAACTACACGAACCTGCCGAAATACACCTTGGTGGTTACGGGGGGCGCGGGCGGGGGTGCTTACCTGGCGGGCACCCCGGTGACCATCACGGCCAACCCGGCCCCCGCGGGCAAAATCTTCACGGGCTGGACCGGCGCGGTGGTGGGCAATGCCGGCGCGGCGACCACCACGCTGGTCATGCCCGCGGTGAAAACCACCGTCACGGCCAACTACGGCGCCGCGGGGCTGCCGCTGGCGATCACGACCACGGGCCTGCCGCCCGCCACGGCCGGCGCCTCCTACGCGGTGAATTTGCACGCGGCCGGCGGCGTGCCGCCGTACCGATGGGTGGTGACGGCGGGCAGCTTCCCGGCCGGTCTGAACCTGGCCACCAACGGCTTGCTGGCCGGCACCCCGACGGCCACGGCGGACTGGGAGTTGAACTATCCGTATGACGCTTACGTGACGGTGACGGACGCCGCCTCGAACGCTTATGCCGCCGGCTTCAGTTTCGCCTTGAAACCGCCGACCAACTGGGTGTTCACGCTCACGGTGGTCAATGGATCCGGCGGGGGCAACTATTTGACCGATACCGCGGTGGGCATCACGGCGAACCCGCCGGCGGCGGGCTTCGCCTTCGTGGGTTGGACCGGCGCCCTGGTGGCGAATCCCGCGGCGGCCGGTACGACCTTGGTGATGCCGGCGGCGAACACCACGGTGACGGCCAATTTCACGAGCGTGACCAATTTGCCGCCGACGTACACGCTGACCGTGAACAACGGCACGGGCGGCGGCGTTTATCCGGCGAACGCGACGGTGCCCCTCAGCGCCGCGGCCCCCGGAGCGGGTTTGGTGTTCCAGAACTGGACGGGGGCGGCGGTGGCCAATCCCGGTGCGGCGGACACCACGCTCGTCATGCCGGCGGCGAATGCCACGGTGACGGCGAACTTCCGCTTCCCGCCGCCCACCATCACCAACGTGCCCCTGCCCGTGGCGGCGCATCCGCGCCTTTGGCTCACGCCCGCCGACCTGCCCCGGTTGCAGAGTTGGGCGACGCCGGCGAATCCCATCTACGGCCAGGGCTGGGCGCCGTTGCTCGCCCAGGCGGCGGCGGTGTATGACACCCAATTCTTTCCCGGCGGGGTGGCCAATCCGGTGTATCCCGATCTCGGCGATGCGCAGGGCTACGTGGGCCAGTTGTCCGAACAATACGCGTTGATCTTCGCCTTCCAATCCTTGATCGACCCGGTGCCGGCCAACCGCATTCTGAACGCCCAACGGGCCCGGAACCTTATTATGCACGCCCTGGCCCAGACCGCCTTGGGACCGTTGGCCAACGCGCCGTTCCGCGACCCCGCGTTTCCGGTTTACAATCGCGCGGGTTTGTCCTCCGAAGCCTGGCCGCTGGTCGTGGATTGGATTTACAACGCCACGAATTCCCAGGGGCAACCGATCTTGACGGCCGCGGATAAATTAACGGTGCGGAACGCCTTTCTGACCTGGGCCACCGCCTGCCTGAACGCCTCGACCACCGGGGGGGATCATCCGGAACCGGTGGGGGCCGTGAACGATCCCGCGCTGCTGCCGGGGGGCGACGCCTACCGCATGGCGGCAAACAACTACTACATCAGCCACGCCCGGTTGCTCACGCTCATCTCCCTGGCCTTGGATCCGGCGGATGATCCGGTGCTCGACCCCGCGAAGGTGCCCGCGCAATTGGGGAACACGCTGCGCAGTTACATTTTGGACGCCACCGGGGCGTGGCTGTACCAGGAATTCGCGATGTTTGGCGATCACGACGCCGTGTGCGCCGCCTATAATCTGCCGGCGACCGCATCCGTAGGCATAGCCAGCGGGGGACTGCCGCCGGAGGGGATGCTCTACGGGGAATCATTTGCCGCCGTCTTCGGCCAACTGCTGGCGCTGAAGACCGCCGGTTTCGCGGACCCGGCCTTGGCGGGACCCCAGGCGGCGCTCATCAACAATCCGCCGGTTTGGGACCGGTTCGTACGCGGGTTTATTTCCTCCCTGGTGCCGGTGCAGATCACCTCCGCCAGCGAGCCGTGGCTGGGCGAGGTCTACCAGTTCGCGAGTTACGGCGACGTGTTGGAGAGCTATTCCACGCCGGACTTGATGTGCCCCTTTGCGCTGTTGAGCCTGCTCGACCGGCAGAACGGCGATCTCTCGCGCCAGAACGCCGAGCGCTGGTTCGCCATCAACGGCGTGGAGGGCGGCGCGCCCAGCCTGATCGAGCGCGTTGCCAATCCCTGGACCTGGGGCGTGCAGGACGCTTTGTTCGCGTTCCTGTTGCTGGACCCTGCCGCCGTCACGACCCCGCCGCAGCCGGGCTATCCCACCGCCTTTTACGACGCCCCGGCGGGGCGCCTCGTGGACCGCACGGATTGGTCCACGAATGCGACGCTGTTCGACTTCAGGTGCAGTTGGGAATCCATCAACCACCAACAGGCGGACGGGAACCAGTTTGAGTTCTTCCGCCGGGGCGAGTGGCTGACCAAGGGGGTGGCGAATTATGACAACAACCTCAACGGCATCACCACCGATTACCACAACACCTTGTCGCTCCAGAATTGGTGCGCGAACGGGGTGCCGCACAATCTCGATTGGGACCAGGGTCCGTTTTGGACCAACGGTTCGCAATGGCAGTTGGGCGGCGGGGCGGGCGATCCCCATGCCTTCGTGGGCGCGCAACCGGGTTATGATTACGCGTTTGGCGACACCACGCCCCTCTACAACCGGCCCAGTCCGAATTCCCCCGCCGACGCCGGGCTGGATATTCTGCACGCCAGTCGGTCCATCCTCTGGCTCAAGCCCGACCAGATCGTGGTTTACGATCGCGCCACTTCGGCCCATGCCGGGTTGTTCAAGCATTTCAACCTCGCGGTGCCCGCCCCGCCGGTCGCGCACGGCAATGTGATCACCACCACGACGCCCCGCGGGCAGCATCTGACCCTCACCGCCTTGCTGCCGGTCAACGCGCAGTTGACCGTGGTCCCGATTGGGAACGCGTTGAATCCGATCGCGGATTTGGAGCCTTCCACCCATCGCATCATTTTGGCCGATCCGGTGAACGCGGCCGACACCCGCTTTCTCAACGTCCTGCAGGGGACCGACGCCGGGGTGGCGCCAGAAGTGGCGACGGCGTTCGCGAGCCACCAGGGCAACGCCATGGAGGGGGCGTGGTTTGGCGCGAGCGCGGTGCTGTTCCAAGTGGATCCGTACGCGGCGTTCACTGGATCGGCCTATTCCGTGCCGGCCGGAGTGGTGAATCATTTCATCACCGGGCTGAGCCCCGGCGCGCACTATCAGGTGACGGCACAAATCGTCGCCGGGGGGGTGAACGTCACGCTGGCACCGGCCGCGGCGGGCTACGCCGCCGACCCGGCCGGCGTGTTGACCCTGGCGTTCTGAGCGCCGCGGAATTTTGGGAGGAGCCCCCGGGCCGTTCGCGGACCGGGGGTTTTTTTTGCGTCGGGCGGCCGCCCGGGCCGGGCTTTCCCGCGCCGCGCCGAAGGGCTTGGCCGGGGCGGGCGGAGTGCGTGTAACGTTTTGGGCGAAAGCGTGTAGCAGGGGGTTGTATGAACAACAACGACATGCTTATTTTTCCCGGCCGGTTTCCCGCGGGAGGCCGGTGGCCAACCAAAACTTCCGCGCGCCCCCGCGCCGGGCTTTCCCCATCCCGCGGCAGATTGGCCGGCCGGCTCCTCGCCTGCCTCCTGGCCTGGCTCCTGACGGGCGCCGGCGCGTTCGCCGGGCCCCCGCCGACCCACACCTTGACCGTGGTCAACGGCGCCGGCGGCGGCGCCTACACCAACGGCGCCGTGGTGGCCATCAGCGCCAATCCCGCGCCGGCCGGGCAGATGTTCGCGAACTGGCACGGCACACCGTCGGCCAACCCCGCGGCGGCCGCCACCACGTTGACCATGCCCAACTACGCGGTGACCATCACGGCCAACTACACCAATCTGCCGCCGCCGAAATTTCCGTTGACCGTGGTCAACGGCACGGGCGGCGGTAATTATGCGGCCAACGCCGTGGTGGCGATCAAAGCCGGGACGGCGCCCGCCGGGCAGGCCTTCGCCGGTTGGCAGGGCGCGGCGGTGGCCAACGCGGCCGCGGCCGCCACGACGCTGACCATGCCGGCGGCGGCCGCCGGCGTGACCGCGACGTACTCCAACCTGCCCCCGCCGAGCTACCCGCTCACGGTGGTCAATGGAACGGGCGGCGGTTCGTACACCAACAACACTATGGTGACCATCACGGCGAATCCCGCGCCCGCGGGGCAGGCTTTTGCAAACTGGCACGGCACGCCGACGGCGAACCCGGCCGCGGCCACCACCACGCTGCTCATGCCGCACTACGCCACGACGGTGACCGCGACGTACACGAACCGGCCCGCGCATACCCTCATGGTGGTCAACGGCGGCGGGGGCGGATCCTACTCCGCCGGCCTCGTGGTGGCCATCACCGCCAACCCGGCGCCCGCGGGGCAGGCCTTCAGCCAATGGACCGGCGCCGCGGTGGCGAATCCCGCGGCGGCGGCCACCACCTTGACGATGCCCGCGGTCAACTGCACCGTGACGGCGACGTACACGAACGTTCCCACGTATACCCTGACGGTGGTGGGCGGTACCGGGGCCGGGGTCTATCCCGCGGGCACCGTGGTGCCTTTGCAGGCCAATCCGGCGCCCGCCGGCCAGGTGTTTAAGCAGTGGACCGGCGCCGCCGTCGCGAACCCGGCCGCCGCCGCCACCACCCTGGTGATGCCTGCGGCGAACACGACGGTCACCGCCGTGGACGAGCCGCACTTCATCCCGCTGGCCATCACGACGACAAATTTGGCGCCGGATGTCGCGGGCACGCCTTATCAGGCCGCGTTGGCGGCCGTCGGCGGCACCCCGCCCTACACTTGGACGATCGCAGCCGGGGGCTTCCCGGACAGCCTGACCCTGCTGCCCAACGGCCAGTTGACCGGTACCACGCCGGCGAACGAGGGCGCCTGGGCCTATGCTTATCCCTACCGGGCTTATGTGACGGTGACCGACGCCGGCACGAACACCGCGTCCATGGCCTTCTCGATGACGCTGCTGCCGCCGACCAACTCCACTTACACCCTCACCGTGGTCAACGGTTCGGGCGGCGGGGTGTACCTGACGAATTCGACCGTGGCCATCGCGGCGAACCCCGCGCCAGCCGGTTTGGTGTTCGTCAACTGGACCGGCGCGACGGTGGCGAATCCCACCGCCGCGAGCACCACGCTGGTGATGCCGGCCGCGAACACGACCGTGACGGCGAATTTCACCAGTGTCACCAATCTGCCCGCGACGTATGCGCTCACGGTGAACAACGGCACGGGCGGCGGTTTATACCCGGCGGGCACCACGGTGGCGCTCGGTGCGGGCGCGGCGCCCGCGGGCCAGGTGTTCCAGCAGTGGACGGGCGCGAGTGTGGCCAATCCGCACGCCGCGAACACGACCCTGGTGATGCCGGCGGCGCCGGCGACGGTGACGGCCAATTTCGGCTTCCCGGCCCCCGCGGTCACCAACGTGGCGTTCCCCGTGACGACCCACCCCCGCCTGTGGGTCACCCCGGCCGACCTCCCCCGGCTGCAAAGCTGGGCCACGAGCAACAACCCGGTGTACGCGCAGGGCTTGCTGCCGCTGCTGGCGCAGGCGGTGAATGACTACGACACCCAGTTCTTCCCGGGCGGCCAGCCGAACCCGGTCTATCCCGACCTCGGTGACACGCAGGGTTACCAAGGCCTGATCTCCGAACAGTACGCGGCCCTGTTCGCGCTGGCCTCCCTGATTGACAATGATCCGAACCAACGGATCGCCTATGCCCAGCGGACGCGCAATTTGATCATGTATGTCATGAACCAGGCCGTGCAGGGCATCCAAAGCGGCGCGCCGTTCCGCGACCACCTCTTCGCGACCTACAACCGCGCCAACGCGGGTTCCGAATGCTGGCCGCTCGCGGTGGACTGGATTTACAACGCCACCGACGCGATGGGGCAACCCATTTTGAGCGCGGCGGACAAGTTGACCATCCGCAACGTGTTTCTGATCTGGGCCACGCAGTGCCTGAACGCCTCCACGACCGGCGGCGACCATCCCGCGCCGGTGGGCGTGATGAACGACCCCTCCCTGCTGCCCAACGGCGATGCGTACCGCATGGCCGCGAACAACTATTACCTCGGCCACGCCCGGTTGGTCACGCTCATGTCTCTGGCGTTGGACCCCGCGGATGATCCCGTGCTGGATCCCACGCAGGTGCCGGCGCAATTGGGCAACACGCTGCGCAGCTACATTCTGGACGCGACCGGCGCATGGCTCTACCAGGAGTTCGCGATGTTTGGCGACCACGACACCGTGTGCGCCGCCTACAATCTGCCCGCTTCCGCGTCCGTCGGTCTGGCGAGCGGCGGGTTGCCCCCCGAGGGCATGCTGTACGGCCATTCCATCGGTTTCATGATGGGCCAGTTGCTGGCGCTCAAGACCGCGGGTTTTGCCGATCCCGCCCTGTCGGGTCCCCAAGTCAGCCTGGCCAACAATCCGCCTTATTGGGCCCGGTTCGTGCAAGGTTTCATATCCTCCCTGGTGCCCGCCCCGATGGTGCCGCCGAGCGAGTCCTACCTGGGTCAAGTTTATCAGTTCGCCAGCTATGGCGACATTCTGCGCATGTACGCCACGCCGGACTTTGCCGTGCCCTTCGGGCTGCTGAGCCTGTTGGACCGTCAGAATGGCGATTTGTCGCGCCAAAACGCCGAGCGCTGGTTCGTCACCACCGCGGTCGAGGGCGGCCCGGCGGGTCTGCTCGGCCGGGTGCAGAATCCCTGGACCTGGGGGGTGCAGGACGCTTTGCTCAGCTTCCTCTTGTTGGACCCCGCGGCCACCACCGTGCCCCCGCAGGCCGGGTATCCCACATCCTTCTACGATCCCGGTCAGGGCCGCCTGGTGGACCGCACCGATTGGTCCACGAACGCCAACTTGTTTGATTTCCGCTGCAGCTGGATTTCCATCAACCACCAGCAGGCCGACGCGAATCAATTCGAGTTCTACCGCCAGGGCGAGTGGCTCACCAAGGGCGTGGCCAACTATGACAACAACGAGATCGGGCTCACCACCGACTTCCACAACACGCTCTCGCTCCAGAATTGGTGCGTGAATGGATATCCCCAGAATCTCGCCTGGTTTGAAGGTCAGTTCTGGACGAACGGCTCGCAATGGGGCCTGGGGGAGAACAGCGGCGACCCCACCGTCTTCGTGGGCGTGCAGCCGGGCTACAGTTATTGTTTCGGTGACAGCACTCCGCTCTACAACCGCCCGAGTGTCTGGTCGCCGAACAACGCGGCGCTGGACATCCAACAGGCCAATCGGTCCATCCTCTGGCTCAAGCCGGACCATATCGTCATCTACGACCGCGCCACCTCCGCCCACGCCGGTTTGTTCAAGCACTTCAATCTCGCGGTCACCGCGCCCCCCGCCGTGGCGGGCAACGTCATCACGACGACGACGCCCGGCGGCCAGCATCTGAGCATCACCTCGCTGCTGCCCGCCAGTTCCACGCTGGCGGTGATCCCGATCGCGGGCACGCTCAATCCGATCGCCGACCTCGAGCCGGCCACGCACCGGCTGATCATCGCGGATCCCGCGAACCCCGCGGATACCCGCTTCCTCCACGTGTTGCAGGGCAGCGACGCCGGGGCCACGCCGGATGTCGCCACCTGGTTTGCGAGCACGCAGGGCACGGCCCTGGACGGCGCCTGGTTCGGCACCTACGCGGTGTTGTTCCAAGTCAACGCCTTCGCGGCCTTCACCGGCGCCACCTATGCGGTGCCCGCGGGAGTGGTGAACCACCTTGTCACGGGCCTCGTCCCCGGGGCCGCCTACAACGTCAGTGCCGGGGTCAACGCCGGCGTCCTGACCGTCACCGTCGCGCCCGCCGCGACCGGTTTCGCGGCGGATTCCGCCGGCGTCCTCACCCTGGCGTTCTGAGTCCTGCCGGTTTCCCTCCGCCCCCCGGGTCGCCATGATCCGGGGGGCTTTTGTTTTTATCCCCGCGGTCGGCGCGAGCGGGGGTAGTCAAATGTAGGCCGAACCGGTAACCTTGGCGCGGGAACGCTCTAACCAAGGGTGTATGCACCACGATTTCCCCACCTTTCTGCGCCGGGTTTTTGGCGCCGTCGCAACTTTCCAAGCGCAACCCACAAACCGGCTGTTGCCGGGGGCGGCCCGCCGCCCCCGGCGCGCCGGGGGTGGGGGAAAACCCGATTTGACAAAGCCGGAAACCTGGTCGAGGTTGGAATTGCCAATGATGTTCCACATGTTTACCGCACCGGCCCGGGCCGCGGCGGGGGGTAATCCCTTATTGACGGCGAGCGGCGCGACGGTGCGCCCGGCGCGGAGGCGTGGCCTTTGGCCCGGGCTCTGGGTGGCGGCGTTCCTGTGGCTCGCGGGGGCGGCGGGGCTGCCCGCCGCCACCTATTACGTGGCGACCACGGGCAATGATCTTTGGAGCGGCCGTATGCCCGAGGCGGGCAACCATTTGGACGGCCCGTTTCTCACGCTGCACCGCGCGGCCCTGGCCATGCAGCCGGGGGACGTGACCTTCGTGCGCGGGGGCTTTTACAATTGCACGAATTACGACTGCCAGTATTTTGATCCCGTCGCCGACGGCGTCACTTTGAGCAACTATCCGCACGAGTACCCGCTCTTCGCCAATCAACAGGGCATTCCCGAATTGCTTTCGGTTTACGGTCGGCAAGGCGTGCGGATCTGCGGGATCAACGCCACCAACTGCCAGCGCACGGCGGGGTACCGGGCGGCCACCAATTGCGAGCTGGCCTACTGCGACTTGGGGCACAGTGATCCTTGGTTTGCCATTAATGGAATGGTTCAATTTGTCGGCAACAGCGTGTCCAACCACATCCACGACAACTACCTGCACGACAGCCACCATGATTATGTCGCGGTGCCGCAGGCGGACAAGGGGACGCCGCTGCTGCTGGGGAACAGTGAAAGCAACCCCGCCGACTTCACGGGCTACAATTTGGTGGAGCGGAACACGCTGTATCACGGCGGGCACGACGTCCTGCAGATTCAATCCAATTGCAATATTATCCGGAGCAATTGGCTGCACAACGAGCCGTGGGTTTACTGGCCGGAGTACGGGCAACTGGGCGGGCACCGCTGCCTGGATGTGGAGCCGCGGGCGATGGGAAACGTGATTGAGTTCAATGAAATGCGCTACGCGGGCCAGGCGTTGGCGAATCCTTCGGGGAACGGGATCGAAATCTGTGGCGCAAGCAATTTGGTGCGCTTCAATGCCGTGCTGTGGTCGCAGCAATACGGCCTGCTGCTCTACGGCAACAAGGACGGGACCGGGGCGACCGACCCGCGCTGTGACGGCAACCATGTTTACAACAACACCCTGGCGTGGAATTGCCTCGGCCAGTTGCACCTGACCAACCTGGTCACGGCCGTCACCAAGGAGTATGATTTCCGCAAGGTGGCCGTGCAGGTGAATTACGGCACCAACAATGTGTTCGTGAACAACCTGCTGGCCTACAACGGCGCCGTGGGCGATCCGACTTCCGTTTCCAATCGCGTCCTGTTCCTGAAGTGCGGGGTGGCGGACAACCATTGGCTGGCGCAGTGGACGAACAGCAGCAACGGTGATCCGCGCTTTGAGAAGACGGGCACCCACCGCGTCGCCCTGGCCCACGGGCCGGCCAGCGTGCTCGATCCGCACTCCGTGGTGGTCACCATCAATCCGTCCGAGGCCCACTTTGCGACGCTGGAAGTGCGGTTGCGGCCGGACAGCCCCTGCCTGGGGACGGGCGCCTATTTGACCTGGATCACGAGCCCGAGCGGCATCGGGACGGTGATCCAAGTGGCGGATGCCGCGTTCTTCTCGGACGGTGACGGCATGGTGGCCGGGGACGTGGTGGAGTTGGCGG
>CAIYZC010000388.1 GCA_903930565.1 uncultured Pedosphaera sp. | reverse complement strand
ATCCCGGCGGCTGCTGCCCGCCCTGAAACCAGAGTTTGGGCACTTGTTCACCCTCCAAGCCAACTTAGCGGACCGGCTTCTCACCCACAAAAAACACCGAATATCCAAGATTTTCCCGGTCTCGCAGGCCGTATGCAGGCAGTTTGCCGAGACCCAGCGACCATCGTTTCCACCCCAACGGGGTTGTGTCCCCCAGCCGAGGGTTGCGCCGTCATCGGCGCTACCCTGGGTCAGTTGGCAATGCGTTTCCAACCCCGAAGGGGTTGCGCCGCCGTCGTTCGGACGTGCCAATGGCCAACCGGCTCAACCCTTTCCGGGTTGCGGATATTCGGCACCTGGACCCAGGGTCGCTCCTCCGTCGCAACCCCGGGCTGAAGGGCTCAATCCCTTTGGGATTGGGAGTACACTCCCTGTTGCTTTCGGTTATTTTCATGCCGGCATAGGGCTCCGCGGTTTCGCCCGCACTTCCAGCTCAGGAGGCATCCAAATAACCATGCACAATGCCTTCCAAATTCTCGTAAGATACGGATGCAGGCACTTCAAGTTAGCGCTTATGGGGCAACGCCCAAGGGCTGGACAACGTGGGTAACAAGCCCTGCAAGGTCGGCCTAATCCGAGGGGCAGGACGATGACTTGCAAATCGTTGTGGCTACGGAAACAGCCAGTTGCCGGCCTTACCCCGGCCATTCGGAAGTCGTTTGCTCAGCCCCACCGAATTTTGAAACTGCTGCACCCAATTTCCAAGGGTTCGGTGGGCCTCCGGCTGCGCACTCGTTCAAACTAATTAGATCCATCTGGAAAACGCATTAAAATAAGCAGCGAACCGTTGGCGCGATCGCAGGGATCGCGCCAACGATTCGGAGTTGTTTGGCGAGCCCGAACTTCCCACGTTCCAACCCCCGCGGTGCCGAGGGGCAACCCCGACACCGCTTGCCGCGTCCGCAGGGGACGTTCGCCCCGCCCCACCCCACGCCGCATTGCAGCTTATTTCCCGTACGTGGCCGCGGGCAACAACGCCTCGACCTCGACGACCGGAGTGACCTTCAGCGCCTGGTTGAGCGTCCCGCTGGGGATGACAAACTCGCTCAGCCCAACGTGGTTCGTGCGCCCGGGCTCCCAATCGTAGGTGTAGCCCAACTGGGTCCACGGAAAAGATTTTTCCACCCCCTGGGTCATCTTGTAATCGCAGGACTTGTAGAAGTTGTTGAACCAATCGACCCAATAGGTCGGAACGCGGTCACTGGGGCCGGTCAGCGGCGCGGTCGCGGAAGCGGTGACGCCGGCGGAGACGGAGTTGATCGCGGGTTCGGCGGCCGGCCGGAAGACGTATTCCGGACTCACCCAGAACTCGGCGACGGTGTCATTGGGGTTCGAAGGCGGCAGGCCCAGCAGTTCCTTGATCCGGAGCAATTGGTTGGTCCCCCTGTATTGGGCGCAGAATTCCTTGAGGTCGGGATACACCGTGAACCATTGGTCGCGGCTCGTAAAGGTGTGCACGCCGGGAGCCCAATAGTTGGTCGCGATGTTATGCGCCATAAAAGTGGCCGCTTTCACTTGCAACACGCCCTGACCGTTTGTCCGCCACGAAAGCCGCGAATTGAACGGCGTAATGGGCGTAAGGTGGGTGCTGACCTCGGAAGGCAGCGCTTGGGCGGCGTCAACCACCGCATTGGAATAGGCCATAATAAGCGTATTCGTGTCGTCCAGCGAGCAGCAGCTGTCCGTGCAGCAAGCCGATGGCTTCGTCGTGACACAGCCCGTGAGCCCAGCCGCCACGGCGACCCAGACCAAAAAAATGATTTTCTTCATGCGTTCTCGATGTTTCTAAAAGTGCGTTGTCATGCCCTCACTCCCCCGGCGGTGGGCGGCAGTGGTTGGCGGACCGGAGCCTGCGCCAGACGGGCGGCTCCCCGCAAGTGCAAACCGGCAACGGCGGGCGCCGCGGCCATCATTTCCCCGCCGCGCTCGCCGGGGAACCGGGTTTGCGGAGGTACTTGGGCAGGACGGAAGCGGTCATGGTGACGATCAGCAACAGCCCGGTCAGCAGTCCGCCGACTTCCCGGGGCTGGCGGGCGTGCACGAGGCCGTTGTTGAGCACCGCAATGGCCGCGACCCCCAGCAGCGTGCCCGGCACCGAACCCACTCCGCCAAAAATACTGGTCCCGCCGAGCACCACGGCCGTGATGGCAAACAGTTCGTAACCCGTTCCCGCATCGGCCTTGGCCTGTCCCAGCCGCGCGCTGTAAATAATGGCCGCCAGCGCCGCCACCAACCCCGCCAGCACGTAAACCAAGGCCAGCCGCCGCTCAACCGGAATGCCCGCGTACCGGGCCCCCTCGGGGGCGAACCCGATCGCCCGGAAGGAGCGCCCAAAGGTGGTGCGATGCACCAACACCCATACGGCCAACGCCACAAAGACGAAAGCGGGGGCTTGCGCCGGCACCCCCAGCCACCGCTCCTGCCCCAGAAACAAAAAATCCGCGGGAAAATTCGTGAAGGTATCCACGCCGTGCGTGATGGCTTCCGCCAAGCCGCGGAACAGCGAATAGGTGCCCAAGGTGACGATCAAGGGCGGCAGGCGCAGCCAGGTGATGAGCGTGGCGTTCACCCCGCCCGCCGCGGCCCCCGCCAGCAGCGTGCAGGCGGTCGCGGCGCCGATGCTGAACCCGCCATCACGCCAAAGTTTGCCGAACAGGATCGCGCACAAACCCAACAAGGACCCCACGGAAAGATCAATGCCGCCGGTCAAAATAATCGGCGTCATCACCAGTGCCAGGAGGCCGATTTCCACCGTATGGCGGACGATGTCAAAAGTGTTGTCGAGCGAACCGAAATGCCGCCCGATCACATTGAAGCAATTCCACTCGATGATCAGGACCAGCAGGAGGATGATTTCCTGCCGCAAAAGCAGCGTGCGCCAGTTGGTTTTCATTGGGCCATGTCCCTGGTTACCGCGGTTGCCGCCGGCTGCGCAGCCCATCGGCCACCACCGCCAATAGAATGATGGCGCCTTGGATCGCCTTCTCCCAATAGGCCTCGATATGCAAATGGGTCAGCGCCGGGCTGATGCAGGCGAGCAGCAGAAAGCCGGCGAACACCCCCCATAAGTTCCCCCGCCCGCCGGAAATGGCCACCCCGCCCACCACCACGGCGGCGATGACCTTGAGTTCCATCCCCAACCCGGACTTCGGATCGACCTGCGGTGACTGTGCCAGGTTCATCATGGCCGCCAAGCCCGTGAGCGCCCCCAAAAATACAAAGGTGGCCAGCGTGACCGCCAAAGGCCGGATCCCCGCCAACCGCGCCGCCTCCGCGTCCGAACCCACCGCATAAACAAACCGGCCCAAGGCCAGATGCCGCATCGCCAACCCCATCACCACCAAGAGCACCACCGCGAAGACCACCAACGCCCATTGCCCCGCGACTTGCGGCAACCCGAACCATTGGGTCCCCTCCGGCAGATTCACGAATTGTCCCTGCCGCAGCCACCGCAACCCCTCCCGCCAAGTCACCATCGTCGCCAGCGTCACCACGATGGACGGCAAGCGCAACCCCGCAACCAGAACCCCATTGATCAAACCCATGAAGGCTCCCAGCAAAATGGCCGTCGGCAACACCAACCCCAGCGGCCAATGCGCCGCCGCCAACATCCCCGCGCTGACCCCGCACACCGCGAACTGGGAACCCACCGAAATATCAATCTGCCGCGCGATCACCACCAACGCCATGCCACACGCCACCACCAAGGCCGGCGCTTCCCGGGCCAAAAGTGAGAGCAACGGTTGCGGCTGGTAAAACCCGGGCGCCACCACCGCCAAAAATAGCAGCAGCCCCGCCAGTGCCACCGCCACCGAAAGTTCACGGAAATAGCGCATGCGCGGTTATTTCCAGTGGCGGCGCCCGCAATTCCCGGGCCCGCGTGCAAACGGTGGTTGGTCGATCATCTTTCCCCAAGCTGGCAGAACCCCGCCCCCGGTGTCAATTCCGGCCCGCCGCGGACTAGGCGCTCCGATTGATTGCCCCCAAATGCCGGCTCCGCTAGCCGGGCGGTGAATTCCCCGTCCTCGCGGATTGACTTCCAATTAGTTGGCGTTATGAGTGTTTCGTGCCAAATTACCGCCATGCCACGTCCTGCGCCGCCGTTCAATTTGAGTGAACCAGCTCGTTTGAAGCTGGAACGGCGGGTTGCCGGCCATCGACGGTCCCAACCGGTTCGGGCTCCGCTGCCGCCTGCCAGGAACGTCCGCTCAAGTCCGGCCGTTGGCTTCGCGGTCGATGGGCTCTCCCAGAGCGTGTTCCCAGCCGCGTTGCGAAGTGGCACCGGGGCGGGGACCCTGACCCAAAATCCCGGCCGCCACCCAACCAGTTGGCGCGCAATGACTCAAATATTTCCCCCTGCCGTGAAACTTTATTGGCTTTTGCAAGCGGTCATTTTTATGGCCGCAATGTCCGTGTCGGCGGTGCAGTTGACCTATTCGACCGGACAAGTGAGCATCAATGGCACGGCGTACCCCAATGCCGGCACCTTGAGCGTTTGGATCAATTCCAACAATAGCGTCGTCAACCAAGTCAATAGCTGGATGGAGTGGGGCATCGACGCCAACGGCGTGGACAATCGGACCCTTTATCAATTCGCCTTGCCCAAGACGGCGGCGAATAGTTTCACGCTCTCCGATGTCCAATTCGTCGTGCATTCCGACTGGGGCAACTACCAGAGCTGGCGCCTCGATTCCACGACCAACTTCACTGCCTCGGCAACCTGGGCCAATCCGGGTTCCGGCGCGCCCGCCGGCGGACAACGCTTGCTTTATTGTGGCGAGGCCGGCGGAGGGGCCGCCACGGGACTGGTTTGGGATGCCGCCGCCAGCAGCGGGAATCCAAACGCATGGGTTTACGCCATCACGAATCTTTATGGTTTGGCCGCCGCGGCGCTCACCACCACCAACCCGCTCAATCTCATGCTGGACACCGCTTGGGGCACTTGGGGAAGCCAGGACGGTGGGAGCGCACCGTATCTGCAATTGACCCTGAAATTGGCCACTGGTCCGCTCATCGTGAACCAGCCCGGGGTTGCGCCTTCCGGCCCCGTCTATGCCGGCAATTCGATCGCCCTGGCCGTCATCGCCGCCACCGACTCCACGCCGACCTTCCAATGGTTTAAGGACGGCACGCGGATTGATCCCGCCGTCAAACTGAACGCCACCATTGCGTCCACCAACGCTTACGACTCGGAACTGGTCCTGACCAACACCGCCATCACCGACTCGGGCCACTATTACGTGGTCGTCACCGACGCCAACGGCGCCACCACCAGCATCAGCAATTCGATCACCATCCTGCCCAATGTCTTGTCCATCACCAACGGCGTTCAAAAATACGGCTTGCTGGCGGGGGTCAATGTCACGCTCAGCAACCGCTGCGAACTTTGGGTGACGAACGCCACCACGCCCCTGGCCAATTGCACGGTCAGTTTGAATTCGGTGGATGCCTGGTTGTTCCTTCCGAATGTGAAGCCGTCGGTCACCACCTCCGCCTATCTGGGCCAGGTCCGCGTGAATGGGGCCGCCGCGGTGGCCGGCGGCAATTGCCGCGTGGTGCAGTACGGTCAGAACGGCGCAGTGGTCATCCCGCAATCGTCGAGCTTCCAGCCCTTGACCGCGTTCACCGGTGCCGAATTCACCGGCACGGCCACGGCTTATGGTCAGTGGAACTACTATACGGGCACGGCTTACACCAACCTCAGTTCCTTCAAGTTGAAGCGAGGTTACATGGCGGTGTTGGCGCAGTCGGCGAATGGCGCCAATTACAGCCAATGTTACATCGCCCAGGACGGCGATTTGGAAGTCGGCGTGTTGCCGGTGACTTTGAGCCGGCAAGTGCAATTTATTTACATCACGCCGTGGCGTTGGACGAGCAAGAAAGGCATCGCGGGAAATCCGCCCGCCGCCGATCTCAATGTGGGTTGGTGGTACGACTGGAATATTGACCAGAATTCCACGCCCGATTTGGAATACGCGGCCATTCGCCAGACCCGGTGGTGGCCGGGGTTGGGGCAGAATTGGCAATCGCCCGATATCACCACGTTGCTGGGCTACAATGAGCCGGACAGCTCCAGCCAAGCCAACGTGGCCGTGACGGACGCCTTTTGGTCCTGGCCGGATCTGCTGGCCACCGGTCAACGGGTCGGGTCGCCCGCCTGCACCGATGGCGGGGTGGCCGGTTGGCTCCTGCCGTTCATCAGCGGGATCTCCACGCCGCAAGCCAATGAGGCCGCGGCGGTGGGCATGCGAGTGGACTTCGTCGCGCAACATTATTATCGGGCGGCCGATCCCGCGAATCCCTCGGCTTGCGCCTCGCAACTCTACAATTTCCTGCTGAACATTTGGAACAACACGCACAAGCCCATCTGGCTCACGGAATGGAACAACGGCGCCAACTGGACCGACAACAATCCGTATCCGGTGCCCACGGGTGCGCAGCAACAAGCGGACATTGCCGCCATGACGCAGATGCTCGAAAGCACGCCGTTCGTGGAGCGCTATGCGCTTTACAACTGGGTCGAGGACGGCCGTTCGCTCGTGAACGGCAGCGGGGCGGTCACGCCGGCGGGCTCGACGTATTCCAATCTGGTCTCCAACCTTGGTTATGCGCAGGCGATCCCGGACAACGGCACGCGCGGCATCGCGGAATATTTGTTCGCGACCAATCTGTGGGACACTTCCGGCTATTACAACAATGCCATGGCCATCGGCGCGCCGAGCTATGCCACCGGCCACACAGGTCAGGCACAAGCCCTGGTTTTGGATGGGGCGAACAGCTACGTTCAACTGCCCGCGAACATCGCAAAAGGAAGCGGATTCACTTTCGCCGCGTGGGTCTATTGGAACGGCGGCGCCAACTGGCAGCGCATCTTTGATTTCGGCTGCGTGAGCACGACGCAGGGCGGCGCCCCCAGCCAATACCTGTTTCTCTCGCCCAGTTCCGGCACCACCGTGCGCTTCGCCATCAACAACGGGGCCGGCGAACAGATCGTGGAGCGTGCCGGCGTGCTGGCCGCCGGTGCCTGGCAGCACGTGGCCGTGACGCTCAACGGCGCCACCGCCGGCCTCTACATCAATGGCGCGCTCGCCGCCTCCGGCGCCGTGACGCTTACGCCGGGCGCCTTCAGCCCCACCAAGAATTACCTGGGCAAAAGCCAGTTCGCCGCCGATCCGTTGTTCAACGGCAAACTCGACGCCGTGGAAATCACCGATTACGCGATGACGGCAGCGCAAATTGCGGTGCTGTACAACGGCACGCAAAATCCAAATTTCATCAGCGGCGTGTGGAGCACCAACGCCGGGGGCAATTGGAGCACGGGCAATAATTGGAGTGGCGGCACCGTCGCCAATGGCCTCAGCCGCATCGCGGATTTCAGCACCCTGAACATCACCGCCAATCCGACCGTGACCCTCGACAGCCCCCGCACGATCGGCGGATTGCGGTTCGGCGACACCATCGGTTCCCAAAACTGGCTCTTGGCGGGCAACAACACCCTGACCCTCGACGGCGGTGGCGGCATCACGCCCGCGATTGCCGTGAATCAAAACCTGGCGACGATTACCGCGCCGCTGGCCGGCAGTTCGGGTTTCACCAAATCCGGCGGCGGCACCTTGACCTTGAACGGTGCCAACAATTTGGGCGGTGGTTTGACCGTTGCCGCCGGCACGCTGAACGTCACCGGTGGCGCCACGACCTTTGGCGCCGGCACCACCACCGTTGGTTATCTCACCGGCGGCGGTAATCTCGCCCTGAGCGCCGGCAGTCTCGCCACCGGCGGCGAATTTCGCGTCGGCGGCTCCGACCAGAACGGAGCGCAATACGTTGCCACGGGCGCGGTCACGGTGGCCAGCGCGACTTTGTCCGTGGGCTCGCTGACCGTGGCCCGCGGAAATTATTCCGACAATTCCATTTCGGGCACGGTCACGGTGGGCGGCGGCGGCACGTTGATCTCCACGAACGACGCCACGATCGAGTTCGCCGGAACGGGTCTCGGCCGGGTCGTGCTGAACGGCGGCAACTTCATCCTCGGCCCCACGGCGGGCAAATGGCTCTCGGTGGGCACCTGGGACAGCGGCGCCGGGGAGTTGGACATCAACAGCGGCAATCTGCTGCTCGAAAATGGCTCGTCCATCAAAATGTCCCGCGGCAACAACAACACCGGCTCCAATGTGGTGAATCAACTTGGCGGGGCGGTCACGTTTTACCGGGACGCAGGCCTCACGGTGGGCGGCGCCGGCAATCTGGATTTGGACTATGCCGGCACAGCCGGCACCAACACTTACAATTTGAATGGCGGCATCCTGACCGTCCCTCAGATTACCGCTTCCGTGGCCACGGGCGGCAGCCTGTTCAATTTCAACGGGGGCCTGCTCCAACCCACGACCAGCACCGCCGCCTTTATGCAGGGGTTGACGCGCGCCAACATCCGCAACAATGGCGCGAAGCTGGACACCGCCGGCTTTAACGTGACCATTGGCCAGCCCTTGCAACATTCCGCCCTCGGCGGCGACCTCGCCACGGATGGCGGTCTGACCAAATCCGGCGCCGGCACCCTGAGCTTGAGCGGCACCAATACCTATACCGGCAATACCTTCATCAGCGCGGGGGCGTTGGCCCTGACCGGCGGTGGTTGGATCGCCAACTCGGCGGTCATTGTGGTGGCCAGCAATGCCCTCTTCAACGTCGCCGGGTTGGCCAGCCCGTTCACGCTGGGCGCCGGGCAAACGTTGAGCAACAGCGCGCCGGGCGCGATCCTCAGCGGCACGAACAATGCCACTGCCGGCCGGGTGTCCCTGACGTACGACGGCTTGAATCCCGCCTTCACCATCACCTCCGGCGGGCTGACGCTGTCGGCGGCGACCACCTTTAAGGTCAGCGTAACGGGCGCTCCCCTGCCCGTCGGGGTTTACAAGCTCATCGCCAAAGCCAACAGCGGTTTCGTGGCGGGCGCGCCGCCCGCCGTCACCGTGAATAATAGTGCCGCCAGTTCGGCCGCGCTGGGGCTTTACAATGGCGAACTTTATTTGGCCAACGGGGGCAACAACGGCGGCCATTTGAGCATCCTCAACGGGAACCCCACGACGTTGACGGCGTCCGGCGTCATTGGGTCGGCGTATGTGCTGCAGCGGACCACGAATCTGCCCGGGATTTGGGTGCCGATTGCCACCAACACCGTGCCCGCGAACGGGGCGATTCAAGT
>CAIYZC010000387.1 GCA_903930565.1 uncultured Pedosphaera sp. | reverse complement strand
GCCAGCCCGCTGGATGTGCGGGACGTGAAGACCGCCCTGCGCGCCTACGACGACACCCGGTTGCGGTTGGAGCAGCAGGAGGACGAGGCGGGCTTTTTGCGCCGCATCGCCGGCCAACATCAGATCTACGAGACCTCCCGGCGCAGCGAGGCCATCCTCAACCACACGCACCACGCCCTGAAACTCCTGCAGGCCGAGGAAAGCCGCGAGCGCCACACCGCCAACCTGCGCCGGCTGGAGGCGGAACATGCCGACGACCTCCAAAAGCTGGAGCAGGCCACCCAGGCGGAATCGGGCGCCAAGGCCCAGTTGGACCAGGTGCGCTTCGAGATCAACAAGGATCCCGACGCGGGGAAAATCGCCGAAATGGAGCACCGCCGGCGGGAATTGCAGGCGCGCGTGGCGCAACTCACCGACGCCCAGCAATCCGTCCGCCAGCAACTGGACGACCGGCATTACCGGTGGATGAACTGGCTCAAGCACGGCCAGGCGATCCCGCTGGAAGGCCTGGGCAAAACCTTGGTGGTGGACGACCGGCGGCTGGCGACCCTGCGGTCCGGCCGGGACGCGGAACGCCTGGCGGCCCTCCAAAAACTCGCCGAGCGGTTCAACGAAGTCTGGGTGGCGGTGGACCAATTGCTGCACCCCGTGCGCGGGGAAATCGCCGGCACGGAAAAACGGCTGCGCCAGTTGGCGGAAGATTTGGAGAACCTGGACCGCGGCCAGGCCCCCGGGTCGTTTCCCGTGTTCACCGTTCTGCGGCAAAAACTGGGCGACCGGGTCGAACAACTGGGCCGGTTGATCGAAGTGAAACCCGAGGCGGAACGTTGGTGGCCGGCGTTGGAATTGTACCTGGCCCGGAACCGCTGGGTGCTCGTGGTGAGCAACGTGGCGGATTACCGGACCGCACTGGAAATCCTGCGCAAGACCCCGCCCGGCCGCGATCCGGAATCCCTGCTCAACCCGGCCGAAACGCGCCAGTTGCGCGGCGGCACGCGCGAGAACTCGCTCTTCACGAAAGTGGAGATCACCCACCCCGTCGCCAAGCTCTACGCGGAACACCTGCTGGGGGACGTGTTGTGCGTGGAAAACGTCACGGACCTGGAAAAGACCGACGCCCCGCGCGCGATCACCCCGGAAGGCATTTTCAAGCAAGCCCCGCTCCGCCGCCGGCTCAAGCCCGCCGCCGGGGTCGAATTGACCCTGGGCCGAGAAGGTCTGGAGCGGATGCGCCAGCAAAAGCGCAAGGAGCAGCACGAGGCGCAGGTGGAGCTGGCCGCGTTGAAGCAGCGTCTGACCGATGTGCAGACCTGGCTGGACTCCGGCCGCAAGGGCGGCTTGGGCGACGGCGCCCTGCCTGATCGCGCGGCCGAGTTGCCCCAGTTGCCGGAGTACGAGGCCGAACTCGGCCGCACCCGCCAGACCATCGGGCTCCTGATGACGCCCGAGCGCGACGCCCGGCAGCGGCGCCTGGTGGAATTGGAGACGCAATACAAGGAAGCCCTTTCCCGGATCGCCGTCCTGTTCGAGCGCAAGAACCGCTTTGAGCTGACCACCCGGCCGGAACGGGAAGCCTTGGAACGTGCCGAAGCCGCGTGCGCCGCCCTCCGACTGGAACTCACCGCCAGCCGGGTCGCTTTGAGCCGCGAATTCGCGGGAATTTTGGAGGAAGAGCTGACGCGGGAACGCGACCAGTGGCGCGCCACCTCGCCCAAGTGGGCGGATTGCCTGGAGACCGTGCTCCTCGAATCCCGTCGGCTGGGCGCCGCCGCCATTGAAGCCCGCGGGTTGCGGCGCGCCGAGCGCGAAAAGCTCAGCCAGGCCCGCGACGCCCACGGCCAGTTGCGGCATCCCGAATACCAGCACGAATTCCCCCCGGAGGACGAAAGCAACGACCGCTGGTCCACGCGGTTGAAGGTGCTTGAGGATATTGAATTGCAGCAATCCCGCCAACTCGCGGCGGACCGGAAAAAAGATTGGGAACGCCGGTTGGAGGAAAGCGTCCTCAATGAACTGAACCGCCGGGTCAGCGATGCCCAAAACACCATTCGGCTGCTCGACCGCTACCTCAGCCAGCCCATCGGCAAGTACCGCTACCGCATCAGTCAGAAAAAAGACACCGCCGGCTACGGCGCGGTGTGGCAATTGCTCGGCAGCGGCCTGGAAATCACCGACACCCTGTTGGGCGCCGAGGTCGAGCGCGCCAAACGCGAATTGATGGACGCCGTCAATAATTCGGACAATCCGGACGCCCGCTCGCTCCGCCTCTTGGATTACCGCAACTACCACCATTACGACCTGGAAATGGTGCCCGCCGACAAACCCGACGCCCCGCCCATCTCCCTGGGTCGCAGCGGTCGGAACCTGTCCGGCGGCGAAAACCAGGCGCCGTTCTTTATCTCCATGCTCGCGGCGTTCCGCCGGGTGTACGACCGCGGGGATCGCGGCTCGGCGCGCTCGCAGCAACTCGGCTTGGTGGTGATGGACGAGGCGTTCTCGAAACTCTCCGGCGACGGCATCGAGGATTGCCTGGCGCTGGCCAAGAGTTTTGAATTGCAGTTGATCATGGCCTTCCCGCCCGAGCGCCTCGGCGTGATGGTGCCCCACGCCCAGACCGTCATCATGTGCCAAAAGGAAGTGGAGCGCGACGCGAACGGCTACGTCACCCGCATCGACAACCTGCCCCTGCTCACCACCATGGCGGAGGCCCTGGAGGCCCTCACCTGAGCGCGGCATGAACCCGACCACGCGGCCCGTCGCCCGGGAGTTGTTCGCCCAGTGGCACCGCGCCCGGGGCGGGCGCCGGGAGGCGGCCGGCCGGCCGTTCACCCGCGGCTTCGAGGATTTGCTCGGCGACGCGGGCTTGCTTTCCGCCACCGAACGCGCCGACGCCGAGGCGGACCTGCGCCAACTGGCCGCCGACGGTTGGCTGGAGCTGCGCCCGGTCCGCCTGCGTCCGCACCTCTTGGACCGCGTCCTCCTGCCCACCGCCGCGGAAACCCGCTGGCGCGACGCCTTTGGCGTGGCCGCTCCGACCGACGAAGAACTTCGCCGGTGGCGGGAGTTTCCCTGGGTGCCCGACCTCGCCTTCGCTGCGGACGGCGGGCTGAACCTGCCCTTCGAGGACCTGGTCCGGTTGCACGAATTTCTGCGCCCCGGCGCGCCGGACCGGCCCGTGGTGCCGATCAAGGAACGGTCCCTGCAAATCTTCGGCCGGGAAAAGCGCCTGGATGAGTTGGCCGACAGCCTCCTGTTCCGCCCCGGCCGCTTGGAGCTGCGCACCCACCTCCGTTGCGAGCCGGTGGGCGTGCCCCTCGCCTGGCGCCGCGGCCCGGCCGCCGCCGCCGATCAACCCATACTCGTCGTGGAAAACGCCGCCACGTGGCACACCTACACCCGGTGGAACGCGCTCCGGAGTGGTTTCAGCGCCGTGGCCTACGGCGACGGCAACCGCTTCGTGGACAGCGTGACCTATTTGGCCGAAATCTTCCGGGAAGTGGGCGGCGTGCGCCCCGTGTTCTACTTCGGCGATTTGGACGCCGCCGGTTTGCGGATCCCGCAAGCCGCCGCGCAGCGGGCCCTCGCCGCCGGACTCCCCGCCGTGCTTCCGCACCT
>CAIYZC010000386.1 GCA_903930565.1 uncultured Pedosphaera sp. | reverse complement strand
TCCGTTGGTCAATTGGGTGGCCGGCAGCCGCGTCAAAAGGCTGCCGATGTTGGCTGCCAATTTGTAGAGCGAAGGTTTGAGGACGGAAGTGGGGAGATAGCCGCCGGTCAACGCCCCTACTTGCACATTGGTCAGGAAGTAGGCGTTGTTCGTGCTCAAGGGAACCAAGGCCGCCGGGAGCACGGACATGGGCACTGTGCCGCCCATCAGCTCGGAAGCGCTGGCCGGAGCCGGATTGTACGGCTGCCAGACCCCGTTGCCGGCGTACTGCACCGCCCCGGAAGCGCCCACCGTGCCCCAGGCACCGGCGGAAACAATCGTGGTGTAAAAGGTGCCCCCGTCGCCGTTCACGGCGGCGAGGTACAATCCGTTCGTGGAGCAGCTCACCCCGGTCCAAGCCGACAGGGGCAATCCATTTTGCGCGGTCCAAGTCATCCCGCCGTCCGGCGTGGCATACAGGCCCGCGCCGGATTGGGCGGCCACGATGGATTGCCCGTTCGCCGAGCAGGCCACGGCCGACCAAAATCCATTGGGCGCCTGCGTGGCGGCGTTCCAGGTTACGCCGTAGTTCGTGGATGTGTACAGACTGCCCGGATTGGAAATGAGCACCACCGTGCTCCCATCGGTGGAACAGGCGGCGCCCGTCCAATAGTAATTGGGCAAGCCGGCTTGGGCGGTCCAGTTCACGCCACTGTTGGTCGAGGTGAAGACCTGGCCGGGATTGGCGGCGGCCACCAAGTGGGTCCCATCGGCGGACGAAGCAACCGTGCTCCAGTTGGTTATGATGGAATGACTTTGCGCCGTCCAGTTTACCCCGGCGTTGGTGGAGGTGTAGAGGCGCCCGCCGCTGGCGGCGGCAATCAGGTTGCTGCCGTTCGCGGAGGACGCCACCGCCGTCCAGTTGGCCGCCGGCGCTCCGGCCTGCGCCGTCCAAGTGTTTCCCCCGTCCGCGGAGGTATAGATTTGGCCGCCACCCACCACCCCCACCAAGTGGGAGCTGTCCACCGATGCCGCCACGCTGGTCCAATTCGCCGTCGGCGAACCTGCCAGGGCGTACCAGAGCACCCCATAGTTGGCGGATTGCCACAGTTGCGACCCGGTCCCCCCGAGCGTGATCATCGCGCCGTCCGCGGAGGCGGCCATGCAGGTCCAGTTGTTCTGCGGCACCTTCGGTTGGCCCGTCCACGGCGGCGGCGGGTAACCCACCACGGCTTGTCCGGACGCGGCACCAATGGTCCATCCCCCGTTGCCATTCAAGGAGGAGACGTTGATCACATCGCCCAAGTTGGCGGTGGTTGGCAGGGTCAGCGTGGTGATCCCCGTGTTCGTCAGCACATAAGAGCGGTTCGGGATCAGGGTTTGGCCGGAGCTCGCGGTCAACCAGCCCGGCAGGTTGGTCAATCCGCTGCCGTTCCCAACAAAGTTGGTGGCGGAAACCGTGCCGTTGACACTCACCTTGCCCAGGAAGTTGTTCGTGCCGGAGAAAGTCTGGGAGGCGTTGAGCAACGGCACGTTGGTGGAAAGCCGGGCGTCCGCAAGGGTGCCGGCGGACAGCTTGGCGGCGTTGAGATTCGTCAGGTTGACCCCGTTGTTCGTGGCCAGGGGTTGCATCACGACGGGCAGGCTGCCAGTGACATTCGTCAGGCTGGCCCCGTTGCCGGAGTTCAGCGCGGCCAGGCCCGCCGGCAGTGCGCTGACGGGCAGGACGCCGGTGGTTAGTTGCGCGGCGCTCAGGTTGGTCAGGCTCAAGCCGTTGTTCGTGCTTAGGGAGAGCAGCGGCCCCGGCAGCGCGCTGGACGGCAAAACACCGGTGGTCAGTCTCGCGGCGTTCAGGTTGGTCAGGTTCGCCCCGTTGTTCGTCCCCAACGCTTGCAGAACGGCGGAGAGCGTCGCGCTCGGCAAGACCCCGCTCAATTGCGCGGCGTTCAAGTTGGTCAGACTCAAACCGTTGTTCGTGCTCAGCGAAAGCAACGGTGCCGGCAGCGCGCTGCTCGGCAACACGCCGGTCGTCAGTTTCGCGGCGTTCAGGTTGGTCAGGTTGACGCCGTTGTTCGTTCCCAAAGTTTGCAGGGGCACCGGAAACGCGCTGGTCGGCAACACGCCG
>CAIYZC010000385.1 GCA_903930565.1 uncultured Pedosphaera sp. | reverse complement strand
TCCACGGAAAGGGGGCAAAAACCAGTAGACCCGCTTGCACTCAGGGGCGGCAGCGGCCGGGGCAAGATGCATCGGCGGGAGCGTGCCTCTCGGAAGTCTCCTTTGGGAGGTTGAGGTGGTTGGGCGGACCTTGCGCCCCGCCGGTTGAGGATTACTCCTCGGGAAGTTTGCGGAAAGGCACTCGGAGATTTGCAAACGCTCGCAAAAAGGAATGGCAAGGAGGTTTAATTTGCGTAAGAATGTGTTCATGCAGTATGCTGTCACCACATGAGCAATACGGTATCGACGATTACGTCCAAATGGCAAATCACCATACCGGAACACGTGCGCAAGGAATTGCCTTTCAAAATCGGTCAACGAATCGTGTGGGAAGTCGAAGGCGACAAACTGGTGGGACGGCGGGTCCGCTCGATCAGCGAGTTGTCGGGATGCTTCAAGTCCGGCACGAAGGTGAGCGGGGAGAAAAAACCAGCGGCGGAATTGGCCAAGGCCGCGCTGGATCGCCATGATCGAATCTCCGGGCAAGGGGCATGAAAGAGTACTTGCTGGACGCGAATGTCCTGGTGCGCTTTCTGGTACAAGACGATGTCAAACAGAGCGCGGCGGCGACCGCCCTGTTCGAAAAAGCCGAACGCCATGAAGTACGACTGCACCTGGATTCGTTGATCGTGGCCGAATCGGTGTATGTTTTGATGGGACGATATCGGCGGACCCGGGCTGAGGTGGCAAGCGTTTTGCTTGCCATCGTTCAGAACGCGGGCGTTGAAACCATGGATGAAGGGACAGTCAGCGATGCGTTGCACCGCTTTGCCGCCATCAACGTGGATTTTTCAGATGCCTGGCTCGCCGCCCGGGCAGCACAGCTCGACCACCCGGTCGCCTCTTTTGATCGTGACCTCGACAAATTCAAGGACATCAAACGGCAGGAGCCCACAGCTTAGGATCGAGCTGATCCGCGCAAGATGAAGGACCAATTCCCCGAGGGAGCTTCGCCGTCCGCATATGTGGATCTTGGGGCGCGGGCGAAGGGCTATGGCGCGGCGTTAGGCGACCACCGGCACGGAGGGGAGAGTCAGAGTCTCGCCTCGTCTCCCACGTAAATCGGGTGGTGGGTGGTGTCGGATCCTGGGCCCGACTCCGGCTTCACCCTGATCTTGCATGACTTGCGCATGTTTCAGGCTTGTCACCGAAACGACGCGGGCTGGTCGCGGGGGAGGTTTACGTTTACAACCTTTGATTGCGTAAAATGGTTACCGACCCGCACCGATGGTTCCAGTTCCAACGCCGCGCGCCCGCGCGGCGGGGGGCGGACTTGTGGACGTCTGGCCGGCCCGGGGGCGCGGTTTTCCCAAATGGATGGCGCCGGGCCGGGATGGGGCGCCTGGAAGCAAAGTCGGCCGCGTTCACGTTGATCGAATTGCTGGTGGTGGTGTCGATCATCGCGATCTTGGCTGCTTTGTTGCTCCCGGTTTTGGCGAAGGCGAAAGCCCGAGCGTACGAGGTCCAGTGCCTGAACAACCAGCGGCAATTGGCCATGGGGACTTTTATGTACAGCGCGGACCGCGGGGACTGGCTGCCGCCGATGCAAGTTGAGCTGGGGGGTGCCCGCCCAACTTGGCGGACTTTTCTGTTTCCTTACGTTGGGCGCAACGCGGGTGTTTTCGACTGCCCGGCGGAGCGGAACGACGTTTACGCGCTCGGCAAGCGCGTGGCGCCCTTGTCCCCCACCCCGGCGGTGATCGGCATCGCGGTGCCCGGGGAAAACGAGTTGTGCAGCGGGATCGGAGCGGTAAATGTGCACTGGCTGCAAGGCGGCGCCCAGCCGCCTTTCGGGCGTCCGCTGCCGGACGAAGGGGACGTTTGCCAATGGAAGCAATTGGAGAGGCCGGTGCAGGTGATTTTTTTCGGCGACGGCAACAGCGACTTTGACGCCCTTTGGCCCAATGACCGTTGGTGGATCTGGAAGGAGCAGGGGGACGCCGACAGCTTCGGGTTCAACCGCGCCACCCAGAAGGATCCCGGCGCCTTCCGCCACAATGGAAAGTCCATTTACGCCTTCGCGGATGGCCGGTCGACCTTGATGGATCCGAACAAAATTCCGTGCGACCGGAGCAGTTGCTGGTGGTCGGCCAAGGCGAGTCCGCATTAGCAGTTGGCGGTGGGCGGTGGGCGGTGGTTTGGAAAAGGCGTTGGATGGATCATGCTGGGGGTGGAGCGCCCCGATCCCACTGCGGGCGCGGGTATCCACGGGGTTGGAGACCCCGGGATACGGCAGGCCGGAGGCCAACCCCACCAAGAAGCGGTATGGCCCGGTTTTGCGGTGCGGCTCGGCGTGGGTCGGTTCGATTCGGTGGTGGCCTTCCGTGACTGCGTAAGACCTGGGACCGGAGGCTCGCGCGAAGCCGCGAAGCCGCGAAGGGGGCCAAGGGGAATGGCTCGCGCTGAGGCGCGGAGACGCGGAGAAGACCGGTTTTGGACATGATTAACATGATTAACATGATTTTTTAGGGCTCGGGGGAGGTGTTTGGCCTTCGGTGAGTGCGTAGGGTTGTGGGCGGTGGGGGCACCGGATGACAGGACCTGGGCTGTTATCCGCTCGGGGTCTTTTGGTGGTGGATGGCGGCTCGTCCGATCGAGCGGAACTTCATTCCGCACTCCACAACGCTGGCGCGCAGGCGGGTGACCGGGAACCGATTGGGCGGGCTGGTTGGGTATGGGCTTGGCCGCTTTTATGTGAGCAAGTGCGCGTCGGGCCTTCCGTGACTGCGTAAGACTTGGGACCGGAGGCTCGCGCGAAGCCGCGAAGGCGCGAAGGGGGCCAAGGGGAATGGCTCGCGCAAAGGCGCGGAGACGCGGAGAAGACCGGTTTTGGACAGGATTACCAGGATGAGCATGATTTTTGATGTCTTGGGCGTGGTGTTTGGCCTTCGGTGAGTGCGTAAGGTTGCGGGCGGTGGGGGCACCGGATG
>CAIYZC010000384.1 GCA_903930565.1 uncultured Pedosphaera sp. | reverse complement strand
CGCAAGGTGCGTCCCCCCCCCCGAGGGCCCGCGTCAGCAGGGAGGTAAAACGAGCAGGGAGCGCGTCTTCGAGCCGCCAGCTCGCGCTTCCTGCGGGGGAGGGGTCGCTGGACTGGGCGTTGGGCGCGCCTGCGTTGAACCCGCCGCCCCACCCGCCACGTACCGGAAGCGGGTTGCTGTTATCAAGGCCTAAACCATTCGGCACCGACGTTTGCCTTGACCCGGGATTCCCCGCAGTACTACCCACAGATTGTGCTATAGACCCGCCACGATTTGCCAACTGTTCGTGCGTAGCGATCAATTCACGAGAGGACTTCGCGATCGCATACTGCACCTTGGCCTGGGCATCTCGCGAGTCTTGGCGAAATTCAGCTTGTTGTAAATAGTCACGGTAGGCCAAACGATCCGCACCATTGCTGCCAATCAGTGCTAATGAATAGGGGCTAATGTATTTGCTCATTGTAAGTTAGTTAGGTTAACCAAAATTGGGTGCAATCAATCGCCTGCTCTGCAGATCCTGCCCACACACTCAAAGGCGCCCAATTTAGAGCTTCCGCCGTAGCTTCGCCATCCTTTTCGGGCTACAAGCCCGCTCGGGGTGAGCTGGGTATTCATGGTGTTGATTCGGCGCGAGTGCGTGGCTCAAGCGACGGCGCGGTCGCGGACTTGGGAGAGGACGCCCACCAATTCCTCAACTTGGGCGGAATTGAACAGGCCTTCGGGACCTTGGGGGTTTAGGTCGGTGAAGGGGGATTCGTAGAGCAACTCGGGGGGCATCGCCCCGTGCTCGGTGAGGTGCTCGACGATCAGGTTGACGAATTCGATTTGGTTGGCGGCGAGAGTCTTACCGGTCATGAAGCCGGCCAGGGCCTGCTTGGCGGCTTCGCGATCCAAACCCACCAGGGAGCGCACGAAGAGTCCGAGGCCGTGGCTTTCGGTTTTGGCCTGGGCCAGATGTTCCGGCTGGGCCAGACCGCTGGCGGCCAACATGCGCTCCAGTTCCAGCAGGTCGGTGGCGGTGAGCAGTTCGTTCATGCGCAGTTTGTGGATGACGAGGTCGCTCTCGTGCTCCATCAGGAACTGGCGGGTCTTGGCGCGGAAGCGCTCGAAGCCGTCCGGAGAGGCGAAACCGGGGAGCTCAATGGTGGTTTCGCCGCCGATTTCGTCCGCAAAGTCGGTGTAGATGGGTTGGCGTCGGGCCTTTTCGATGAGCTTGACGAGGGCGCGCAGGCGGCGGCGGACATCTTCCAGCATGGGCACGGTGACGTCCGGCCACCATTCGTCGGCCTGCAGCGCCAGAATGAGCGGCAGTTGCTCGCGCACCATCGGGATGGTCGATTTCTCCTCCAACAAACCGGCGATGGCTTTGACTTGTTCGCTCAGGCGCTGGAAGGCCGGTTCCACCCGCAAGACCGCCAGTTGCAGGTTCAGCAGGAGCAGGTCGAAGCGTTTGGCCTCTTCGTCTTCCGGTTCGAGTTCGGACGGCAGGCCGGCGACTTCGTGCGCCAGTTCCGCAAAGGCGGTCGGGGGCAACTCCCGCCACGATTCGGGTTGGCGGTATTTCTCGATCAATCGGCGCTTCGGGCGGACGACGAAGTTGGCCACATTCATCGCGGAGACTTCACGATGCAGCAGCGCCGCGACATCGCGCCGCAGTTCGGCTTCCTTCACCGGGCCGTCCCGCAGCACCCCGACGAGTTTCTGATCCAGTTCACCGATCAATTCCAACCGGGCTTTGAACAACCGCTTGCCCAGGGCTTCGGCGAGCGCGCCGTCGGTGGTCTCGGGATTCTGGCTGAAGAACTCCAGGTTCTGGCAATAGTCGAAGATGTAGAAAAACTCCTTGTGCTTGCCCGGCGCGAACAAATCGGGGCACAGCCGCGTGCCGCGGCCGACCATTTGCCAGAACTTGGTTTTGGACCGTACCAGTTTGAAGAACACCAAGTTAACCACTTCCGGCACGTCAATGCCCGTGTCGAGCATGTCCACGGAAATGGCGATGTGCGGGGCTTGGTCCTTCCGCGAGAAATCATCAATCAGGCTCTGCGCGTATTCCGTCTTGAACGTTATCGTGCGGGCGAACTTTCCGGCCAGGCTGGGGTAGTTGCGGTCGAACCGTTCCTGGATGAAGTCCGCGTGCGCCTGGTTCTTGGCGAAGATGATGGTTTTGCCGAGTCGGTCGCCGCCCGCCACCTTCTGCCCGCGCGTCATCAGATGCGCCAGCACCTTGTCCACAGTGTCGAGGTTGAAGAGCCACTTGTTCACCGCCTCGGCCTCGACGAAGTCCGGCGTGGTGCCGTCGTCGCTCCATTCCTTGGCGTCCCACTGTTCCTGCTCCTCCGCGGACAGGTCCTCGTATTTGATACCCTCCCGCGGGAATTTGAGCGGCACGGACACGGCCCGGGACGGCACCAGAAACTTGTCCGCCACCGCATCCGGCAAATCATACGCATCCGTGGGGACGCCCTTTTCGAGGTCGAAGAGGCCGTAGGTGTCGCGGTCAATTCCGGCGCGCGGCGTGGCGGTCAGGCCCACGAGCAGGGAGTCGAAGTAGGCGAAGATGGCGCGGTATTTTTGGTAAACCGAACGGTGCGCTTCATCAATAATGATGAGGTCAAAGTGGCCGACGCCGAACCGCCGCTGCCCGCCTTTCGTCTCATCAATCAGCCCCATCATCGTCGGGTAGGTGGAAACGAACACGCGGCCTTCCGTGTTTTTGTCGGTGACGAGATTTACGGGCGATGAATCGGGCAAATGGCGTTTGAACGCGTTCACCGCTTGATTCACGAGCGCCACGCGATCGGCGAGGAAGAGCACCCGCTTGACCCAGTTGCAGCGCAGGAGCAAATCGCACAGGGCGATCACCGTGCGCGTCTTGCCCGCGCCGGTCGCCATCACGACAAGCGTTTTGCGATCGCGGTCCTGCTCGAAGGCTTCGGCGATGCGGCGGATGCAGCGCGTCTGGTAGTAGCGCTCGACAATGGCCTCGTTGATGGTCGCGCCGGCCAGCTTCTTACGCGTGGTGCGGCGCTGAATCGGCAACTCCAGCTCGGCCTTCTTCAGAAAACCCTGCACCGGCCGTGGCGGGTAATTCTCGCTATCCCACAGCCAATGCTCATAGCCATTCGAGTAAAAGAGGATCGGCCGGCGACCGAACTGCCGCTCCAAGCAATCCGCATACAACTCCGCCTGACGCTGCCCCACGCGCGGGTCGCGCTTCGTGCGCTTGGCCTCGACCAGTGCGAGGGGCAGTCCGTCATCGCCCCAGAGCACGTAATCCACGAATCCCTTGCCCCCTTCGGTGGGCATTCCCGCTACCGGAAATTCCCGGTCGCGTGCCTGGTCCAGCGCCCAACCGGCTTCCTTGAGCAGCAGGTCGATGAAGTAATCCCGCGTCTCGGCTTCCGCATAGTTGTGGGTGTCGGGCTGCGCGGTGTTGGCCTTTTTCGCGGTGGCAATCTCGCCGCGCAGGCGGGTCAATTCGGTATCCAGGGCCGTTTTGTCGGCCAGCAGCGCCGAGAGCTTTTCGTCCCGCTCGCGCAGATCCGCCTCCAGCCGCTGGAGCTGTTCGATGGTCTGCTTGGGCAGCGGCGTGCTTTTGGGCAGAACATTGGCATCGAACGCCAAGCCGGGGGCCGGCTTCGCGCCGCGCGCGTAAATGTGCGCCAGCCAGTAGGCAACATGGAAAAGCTCGCGCACCGCCGTCAGCGCGTCGGATTGCGGGACCGGGCGCTGCCCATGCACGGCGGAGTTTCCGAGGCGATTGATGAGCACCATCTTGGTAAAGACGGCCGCGCCCGCCGTGGCTTTGAACGTCGGCTCGTGGAGCAGCGCGCTCAGGTTGTCCTGGTACGGCAGCTTGAGGGCCGCATCGTGCTTGTAGAGCCAATTCACCATCACTTCCAACCCGCGCCGGGCGTGGAAACAGGATGTCCGCGCGTCGGGATAAGCCAGTGCCTCCGCCTTGCCCGCGGATTCCTGCAGGTCGGGCCACTCGGCTTGGAGGAAGGTGAAGTTGCTCATGCAGTCGCCCCGGACTTATCCCGGATAAACTCGTTCATTCGCTTGGCCAGCGCCTCCCGGCGCACGCGCAAAAAGGCTCGATAGTTTTCCAGCTTAAGCAGGGCTGGATCGGAGGGGACCAGTTGGCTGTCGAGGGCTTGTTGCCCTTGGTCAGCCACAATGCCCGCGAGGTATTCCGAAGGCTCTTTGTTGCTGATCCGGCGGTTCGTCTGGCCAGTAATGAAGGCCATGTTCGCGATCTCGTTGATCTCGGCCGTTTCGTAGCCCTTTTCCTTGAGCAGCGACTTGGGGCAGATGTGATGCCACTGGATGAAGTGGAGTTTGCCCTGATGGGTGAGTGATAGACCCAGGCCACTGAACCAGTCCTTCGCCCCTCCCGCTTTGAGCGCGAGGTAGGCCAAGGAGAAAAACGGACTGTTTGCACCCCGGTTTACGAGGTCGCCGGCTTCGATGTGCAGCCGCCCAAACTGGCGCTTCAACGGTTCCAACAAGGCCGCCACTTCACCTGTCCGGAAAATGATGGCCAAATCCTCGTTGAGCAACGTTTCCGTCGAACCGCGAGAGAAATGGCCGCGGGCATTCGCCACCAGCAGCCAGCGAAGCAGCGCTTGTTGCTCTGCTTGGGCCAAACGATTGTCCTTCACCCGGCTGATCGCGGCCAGGACATGGATGAACATGGGCGAAGACAAAAGCGTTTCGTCCTCAATGCCCGCATTGCTGCGCAAAAAGTTAATGGCGAAGCGCAATCCCTCCTTCGCCTCTTCCCAGCCGCGTTTGAGGTCGACGATCGGCGTTTTACCCACCGTATGAAACAGGCATTGTCGGGTGGCAAAGACAACAATGGCGCGCACCAACTGGCCTAGATCAATGGTGAACCAGCTTTGCTCGCACTCTTCCTGAAAGGCCTCCAATTCCTTGAGCAGATTCTGCCAGCGCGAGGTGATTTGGGCAAGAGCGAGGTCGGAGGACCGCAGCTTGGCCCCAAGAGAGTTCACCCGGACAAAGATCTCCGTCACTTCCTGGTAGTTCATCGAACGCTCCAAAACGTGGACGACGTAATGGTAGCGCGCAATCTGGCGAAGCCGGGTCAGGCGCTCGGAATACTTTTGGAAGCGGGGGTCATCGAATGACACCACGCCCGCCTTCCTCAAGATCGTGGAATCATTCGCCGTGCGGAACACCTCACTTACCGAGACCCACTGTGGCTGGGATTGGAGTGCCCGGCTGGCCACAACGAAGGTGGAATGTTTGATGTTTTCGGCAACGGTGGCCTCACCTTCACCGCTCTCATCGGTCTCGTCAGACTCCTCGTCGTCAGGCGTCATCGATGAATTCTGGTCGCCTTCCACCTCCGTTACTTCGGTGGGTGGACCTTCGCGGTGCTCCAAGTTGAACAGGATTTCGATGGGGCGACGCCGACCACGCACTTTTACTTGCTCGCCATTGAGGACCGCGGTAAGCGAGGTGATCCGTTGCTGGCCGTCGAGTAAAAGCTTGCGCCCAGCAAACGCGGTCGTGTCCTGCGCAATCGCTCCGTCACGAGTTGGCACCGGCTCGTCGGTCTCCCACATGAGAATGGAGCCGCTCGGATATCCACGATAAAGTGAATCCAACAGGTCGCGCACCCGTGTCGAGCGCCAGACGTAATGCCTTTGGATCTCGGGCAGCCGGAGTGCACCGGTCTTATACATATCAACCAAAGTGCTGATGGGGATGTTCTGCTGTTGCATAAATCAAAGGCCCTCGTGGGAAGCGCAGTTCTGATAGGCTGACAAAAGCGGATCGGGATACGCCAACGCCTCCGTCTTGCCCGCGGTTTCATGCAGTTCGGGCCATTTGGCTTTGAAGATGCGGTCTTTAAGCTGACGTATGGCGATCCGGTTCATGGCTTGGTTTCGCCCGTGGCGAGGTAACGGATGAAGGGATGCATCCACGCCGGGGTCATCGGCAAATCGGCCAGCAACTGCCGGCGATCCTTCGCCGGCATTTCCCGGTGCAAACGCGCCAGCCGTTCGGTCGTCACATGCTCCCGGCCCAGCGAACGCAACGCCGACATCACCAACGCAGCGGGCCGCCCCGCCAGCGCCATCTGCCGCGGCGGACGCCGGCGAAACTCGATGGTCAAGTTCCCCACCCGTGTCTTCCGCGCCCGGCCATCCGTGTAATACACGATCCGCGCCGGCACCTGCTCGGATAGCCCAAGCATATTCGCCGCCGTGGCGCCCGTCGGTTGCAAACGCTCGCCCGCGCTCCCAGCCAGTTTGCGGGCCACCGCCTCCGGATCGGGTGCCAAGGTGCCCAAAAGCGGATGCGCGCGTGGCAAATCGTACATCCCCCGCCCAATCCGGCGGACGCTCCCCTCCTGCACCAGCCGCGAGAGCACCTGGTCCACTGCCGCGCGACCGCCCAAATCCAGAAAATCACGGGGCGAAAACAACGCGCCAGCCGCGCGGCCGCGAATGCGGCGGAGCAGTCTGGCAGCCAGGCTTTGCGATGATTTGGGTCGGGCCATTACGTCAGAAGAATAGGTGCGGTTATCTGACAGAACAAGGCTTAATGTTTGAGGCTACAACTCGCCGCGGAAAGCGCGGTGCTGGAGGGTGGCGAAGAGCGCGTCCAACTCCGCCAGCGACGCGCGCTGCGCCGTCTTCAGCACCTCTACCGCCGCCACTCGCCTGGCGAATTCGCGCTGGAGCGAGATGGGGGGAACGGGAACTTCCAAGCCACGTAGCCGCCCCATGCTGATTCGTGCGCGCGTTTGCCCGTGAATTAGATCTTGGGCCATCCGTTCGGCGGCTGGTTGATTGAGCAATGCGCAAATAAAGATAGCGTTCGCCACCCTTTCATCTGGACGAAGCAGAACACAGTCCGCTTTGTTTAGCGCGATCGTTAGCCATTTCGGCTGTATGCACGCGCGAAGGTTTGGGTCGCCCATTGTGCCAATGAGCACGTCGCCAGCCAGGCATTCGTGTTTTTGCAATTTTGCAAAATGGTGCTCCGAGATGTAGGCCGCATCGTGGTCCACGAACTCGCCGACGCCGATGTTCTGGAGGCGAATCACGCGCACGCCGGTTTCGGTGTAGTGCTCGCTCTTGAGGTTCGAGCCAAATGGTCCGTCGGAAAACTTCGATGCGAGCGAGCCGACAGGCTTACACGGCCAGCCCTTTGGATTGGTGGCGGGATCGCCGAAGAGGTCGAGGAAGAGGGATTGGGTGAGGGAGTCGAGTTGGGCGAGGGCGGCGCGGCGTTTGGCCCGCAACGCCTCCGCCCGGTCCAGCACCTCCGCGATCCTCCGCTGCTCCGCCAGCGGCGGCAGGGTTATCTTCGTCGCCTTGAGGTGCGACGGCCCGAAGTTCTGCTGCGCCGTGCCGGTGACAAACTTCGTAATCTGCGACCTGAATTCGCGGCCATTCAGCCAGAGCTTCAAGAATCGCAGGTCTGACATGCCATCAATGGCTTTGAATCGAATCGTGCTCGTGTTGAGACAGAGCGGCAGGTTTTCTTCGCGAACGAACGCGCCCCTTGTGCGAAGAAGGCCGTCGTCATCAAACGAGATTCCCGAACTCGCGATTACGAGGTCACCGGCATCGACGAGGAAGTGAGAGTATTTCTTCGCGACCTCGGTTTCATCGAGATGTCGGTCGGTCTTCTCCAGATTCAGCGTCCCGCCCTTTTCAATGTTCGCGACGTTGAGGAGTTTGATTCCAGACGTGGTGAACTGCCAGTTGCGCACGCCCGGGCCTTCCTGGAACCAAAAGGCGTCAGTCAGCGGCAACGATGGCCATTTCGCAGCCGCCTTCACTTCAGCATCCCCTCCAGTTCCTTCATGCCCTGCTGAATCTCCGCCTCCAGTTGGCCGAGGGCTTTGAGGATTTCGCCTGGCGGGCGGTGCGCGACTTCGGCGTGGACGACTTCCTTGTAGCGGTTGAGCGAGAGGTCGTAGCCCTGCGCGGCAATATCGGCCTTGGGCACGCAGAAGCTTTGCGCGGTGCGCGGGTTCTGGCGCTCGGCCCGGTCGCGCTGCGTCCAGCGGGCGAGGATGTCGGGCAGATTGTTCTTCGCGTGGTCGTCGGCGCTGAGCGCGACCTTGGGCACTGGGCCGAGCTTTTCCGGCGGGAGGAGTTCGGTGCGTTTGTCGTCGAGGGACATGCCGTCGGCGTCCACGTCGTAGAACCAGACGTGGTCCGTGCCGCCGGAGTTGGTCTTGGTGAAGAGGAGGATGGCGGTGGAGACGCCGGCGTAGGGCTTGAACACGCCGCCGGG
>CAIYZC010000383.1 GCA_903930565.1 uncultured Pedosphaera sp. | reverse complement strand
GGGTTTGCTCGCGAAACGACGCGATCTCAAACTCATCATCACTTCGGCGACGATCGACACGCAGGCGTTTGCGCAGGCGTTCGGCGGCGCGCCGATCATCGAGGTGTCCGGACGGGTTTTCCCGGTGGAGGTGATCTACGCGCCGTTTGACGCGGATTCCGAGGAGCGGGGTGACCTCACCTACATCGACGCGGCGGTAAACGCGGCGGAAACCGCGCTGTACGAACCGGGCGACGGCGATGTGTTGATTTTCATGCCCAGCGAGCGGGACATCCGCGAGACCAGCGACCAACTGGCGGGCCGCTTCGGGGGCGGGGCGGAGGTGATTCCGTTGTTCGGCCGGTTGAGCGCGGGCGACCAACAACGCGTCTTCACGCCCTCGCCGCGCCGCAAGGTGATCGTGGCGACGAACATCGCGGAAACGTCGCTGACGATCCCCGGCATTCGGTACGTGATCGATTCCGGCCTGGCGCGAATGAGCCGGTACAATCCCCGCACCCGCACCCGGAGGTTGCCGGTGGAGAAGGTGTCGCAGAGCAGCGCGAACCAGCGCAAGGGCCGCAGCGGGCGCGTGCGCAACGGCGTGTGCATCCGGCTGTATTCCGAGGAGGATTTCAACGAGCGCCCCGCGTTCACGCAGCCGGAAATTCAACGCGCCAATCTGGCCGAGGTGATCCTGCGCATGAAGGCCTTCCGCTTGGGCGAGATTGAGACCTTTCCATTTCTCAATCCGCCGCCGCCGGCCGCGATTTCGGGCGGGTACACGTTGCTCCATGAACTGGGGGCCTTGGACGAGCAGCGGGAATTGACCGAACTGGGCCGGGACCTGGCGCGCCTGCCCATCGATCCGACGCTGGGGCGGATGCTGCTGCAATCCCAACAGGAGCACGCCACCCGCGAGTTGCTGATCATCGCCGCGGGCTTGAGCATCCAAGACCCGCGCGAACGGCCGCTGGACGCCAAGGACGCGGCGGCCGCGGCGCACAAGCGGTTCACGGATCCGCAGTCGGATTTCCTCACGCTGCTGAACATTTGGAACGCGGTCCACGATCAGTGGGAGAACTTGCGGACGCAGGGTCAGCGGCGGAAATTCTGCCGCACCCATTTCCTCTCCTACTTGCGGATGCGAGAATGGCAGGATCTGCACGCGCAACTGCATTCCGCGCTGGAAAACCTGGGCAACCTGAAGCTCAACGAGAGCAACGCCGCCTACGAGGCCATCCACCGCTCCATCCTGGCGGGCCTGCTCGGGCATGTGGCCACGCGGGCCGAGCGGAACGTGTACAAAAGCGGCGGGAACCGGGAGTTGCAGGTGTTCCCCGGCTCGGCGATTTACGAACGCGGCGAAAAACCCAAGCCGGGCCGGGCGCGCGGGGGCGCGTCCGAAGCCCCGCCGGCGCCGGCCGGCAAGCAACCGCCGTGGGTCGTGGCGGGCGAAATCGTGGAAACCTCGCAGTTGTTCGCGCGCACGCTGGCGGGCATCGATCCCGAATGGATCGTGAAGCTGGCGCCGCACCTGTGCCAGTTCACGCACCAGAATCCGCGCTGGATGCCCCACGCGGGACGCGTCTTGGTGGACGAGCGGGTGACCCTGCACGGCCTGGAGGTGTTCCGGCGGCAGGTGGCCTTTGGCAATGTCGACCCCAAGGCGGCCACGGAGATTTTCATCCGCTCCGCCCTGGTGGAGGAAACGCTGCTGCCCGAGCCGCCGCGGCCCCGGCGCGCGAAAGACGACGACGATGAGGAACCCACGCCGACGGAACGGGAATGGCCGGCGCGCTACGCCTTCTTGAACCACAACCGGGCGGTGCGCCACAAGATCGCCACCTGGCAGACCCGCGCGCGGCGGCACGATTTCGGCAACCTGGACGACGCGCTGTGCGCCTACTATGGGCGGCATTTGGACCAGGTCAGCTCCGTCCACGAGCTCAACCGCGTGCTGGGCGAACAAGCCATGCCGGACTTCCTGCACGTCACCGAGGCGGAACTCACCGGGGGCCGGGATTTGTCGTTCGACAACGCGGCGTTCCCGGACGCGGCCCACCTGGGCGGCCAGCCGGTGGCGCTCCGCTACCACTACGCTCCGGGCGAGGACCGGGACGGCGTGACGCTCGAAATGCCGCTGGCCTTGGCGCACACGATCTCACCGGCGAGCGTGGAGTGGTCGGTGCCCGGTTTGCGGGAGGCGCAAATCGCGGAATTGCTGCGCGCGCTGCCCAAGGCCCTGCGCCGCGACCTGATGCCCTTCCCGCCCAAAGTGACGGAGATCGCGCGCGATCTGCAACCCACCGGGACGTCGTTGTTGCACGATTTGGCGCGCTTCTTGCACACGCGCTACGGCGTGCCGGTCACGGCGACGTCCTGGCCGCCGGACGCCCTGCCCGCGCACCTGCGGCCCCGCGTGGCCATTGTGGGCCACGACCGCAAGGAGCTGGCGGCCGGCCGCGACCTGGCGCAATTGCGCACGCAACTGGAGCAGGTCAAAACCCAACCCGCGGGCGATCCCCCGGCCTGGCGCCGGGCGGCGACCGAATGGGAGCGCTTCAGCCTCACCGGCTGGACCTTCGGCGATTTGCCGGAGCGGCTGACGATCATTCCCGATCCCACGGTGCCGCTCTATGCGTGGCCGGGCCTGTTGCTGGAGGACGGCAGCGTGAGCGTGCGGTTGTTTCGCAACCAGGAGTTGTGCCGCCGGGCGAGTTTGGCCGGGGTGCAGCGCTTGGTGGAGTTGGCGGTGCAGAAGGACTTGGGCTGGTTGGAGCGCGATTTGCGCGCCCTGGTCCGGCTGGAGCCGGTGGTCGGCACGGATGCGCGCGGAATTTTGCAACTGGAGGCTTTGGAGCATCTCAAACGCCACGCATTGCCCGTCGAGCCCTTGCCCGCCCTGACGGAAGCGCATTTCCAAGCGGCCGTTTCGGCCGCCCGCCAGCGCATCCCCGGGCTGGCCACGCAATTGATCGACCGGCTGGCCGCCCTGTACCAATTGCGGCAGGACATCGTCCGTCGCACCGGGCCGGCGCCCTCCGCGGTCGCCGCCGCCAAGCCCCGGGCGCTGACCGACTTGCGGCAATTGGGCGCGCCCGCCCCCGCCGCACCGGGACGCCCCGGCCCCGGTTCCGGAGTAGCCGCCATCATTGGAGCGGAATTGGATTCCCTGATGCCGCGCGGGTTCCTGACCATCGTGCCGTTCACCCGGCTGAACGATTATCCGCGCTACCTCAAAGCGCTGTTGCTGCGGGCCGAGCGTGCGGCGTTGAATCCGGTCAAGGACGCCGAGCGCGTCCGCCAACTGGCCCCCTTCGTCGCGGCGCAAGCGCAGTTCCGCGCCACCCCGCCCAAGACCTTGGAAGGCCGGCGGTTGGCGGAGGAATACCGTTGGCTGGTGGAGGAGTTCAAAGTATCCCTGTTCGCCCAGGAGTTGGGCACCGCCGTCCCGGTTTCCCCGCGCCGCTTGGAGGAGGCCCTGCTCCGCGCCAAAATGGCGGCGAACTGAGCCTCCCCCATACCGGACCGGCTCAAGGGACCAAGCGGAGGCAGGCTGGGTAGCGGTAGATGATGCCGTCCGAGCCTTTGACCGCGGCGACGATGGAGAGAATCAACCCGCCGAAGCCCACGACGATGAGCAAAGGGACGCCGATCAAAATCAAGGCCAGCGGCACGCAGCAGAGGGTGTAGATAATCAAGGAGAGGTGGAAATTGAGGGCTTCGCGGGCGTTGGCGGCCACCACCGGGGATTCATGGCGCATGACCAGATAAACCACCAAGGGCAGCAGGAAGGGCACCCCGATGAGCCACGAAAGGTGGCTGAGGACGATCCAGATGCGTTCGGTGCCGCTGAGCGACACCCGGGCGGGTTCGATATCGTATTCCATAGGTTTGAATGGGTTGGGCGCCGCGACAGCACGAGGCCTTTGTGTGCCAATACCCTGCGCCCAAAGCAAAGTTTCAGCCATTACAAGCAGTTGGGGGATTTATAAGCCGGGAAAAGCGGCACCCGCGTCCAACCGCCAGTTCATGGGTAGAACGTTCGGAGGATCGTCGGCGGCCGTTCATCACGTTCCAATCCCGGCTTGCGGCGAACGCCGTCCAAGCTTATCTTCGAATTGATGAGCGACAAAGAAATGGTCATCGAAGCGATTCGCCGCCTCCCCGAGGACACGACGCTGGAGGAGATATGCGAAGACGTGGCCTTGCTGGCGGCCCTTCAAAAGGCAAAAGCCGACTCGGCGATGGGCAGGGTGGTGCCCCACAATCTGGTACGGCAACGTCTGGCAGCCGAATGGATTACCGAATAATTTGGACGGAAACTGCGGTCGCAAACCTGACCGCAATCGTCCAGCATGTCGCGCTGGACAATCCCACGGCGGCCCGGAAATTGGGAGCAGACATCCTCGCCCATGCCGAAATCCTTGCGACTTTTCCCCATATCGGCCCGGCGTATCCGCGCGGATCAACGGCGGGTGTTCGGCAAGTGATGTGCCGCAACTATCGTATGTTCTACCGGGTTATGGAGGAACGGATTACGGTGGAAATATTGCTCATTTGGCACGGCGCACGCCAGGATCCGGCACTGCCATCCCGCGATTGACCGGATAATCGCCCCTGAGTCCGGCCAGCCCGCCCCACCGCGCTCCGCTTCGGGGCTGCTTCCCACGCCACGCCCGCTACGGAGGACAGTTCGCATTAACCTCCCCTTCCCCACCCCGGTTTCGTTGCGCTTTCCCACGGCTCGAAAAAAATCATTTGACGTTTGAACGCCACTGTCATAGTGTTGTATAACACTTAGCGACAACGTTATGATCTTCCAAATCGATTTCCAGGCCGGCAAGCCGGTTTACCTCCAGCTCGCGGACCAAATCCGCCTGGCGGCGGCGTCGGGGCGGTTACAGCCGGGCGAAGCGCTGCCGGCGCTCCGCCCGCTCAGCGAGGAGTTGCGCGTCAACCGCAACACCATTGCCAAAGCGTATTCGGAACTGGAGGCGCAGGGCATTGTGGAGAACATCCAGGGCAAGGGCTGCTTTGTGAAAGCGGGCCGCTCGCCCTTCTCCGCGCCGGTGCGCAAAGGGATGCTGGCCGGGGAAATCGACGCGGCGATCGTGATGGCGCACCACCTGCAGGTGGACCGGGAACCTTTTCTGGAACTCGTGCGCGAACGCTTGGACCACTTTGCCGGCCAACTGAACTCCGCCCAAAACGGCCACTAACCGCGGTACCACCCAGCAGCTTATGGATGCCCCAACCCCCGTCATTGAAATCAACAACCTTGTCCGCCGCTACGGCCGCGTGGACGCCGTCAACGGCCTGAATCTGACCGTGCGGCCGGGCCGGTGCTACGGCTTTTTCGGCCGGAACGGCGCCGGCAAAACGACGACAATCAAGTGCCTGCTCAACCTGCTCCAACCGGATTCCGGGACCGTGCGCGTGTTCGGGCTGGACCCGCGCCGGGACGAAGTGGCGGTGAAATCCCGCTTATCCTACGTGCCGGACGCGGTGGCGTTTTACCCGTGGATGACCATCGCCGAGAGCCTGGAATTCCTGGCCTCGTTCCGCCCGCGCTGGAACCGCGACATGGAAGCCGACCTGCTGCGGCGCTTCCAGTTGGATCCCACGCAAAAAGCCGGCCAGTTGTCCAAGGGGCAAAAAACCCAAGTGGCCTTGATCGGCGCGGTGTGTCCCGAGCCGGAATTGCTGGTCCTGGACGAACCCACCTCCGGCCTGGATCCTATTGTGCGCCGCGAATTTATTGAAACGGTCATCGGCGCCTATCACGCGACCGATCCGGAGCACCGCACGGTGTTGGTCTCGACGCATTTGATCAGCGAGTTTGAGGGGTTGATCGATGAATTCACGATCGTGGAGCGGGGGCGGGTCCTGCTCACTTCGGCCGCCGACACGGCGCGGGAGCGGTTCCAAAAAATCCGCGCCACCTTCCCCACCGCGCCCGGCGATTTGGAACTGGCCGGCGCGTTGAGCGTGCGGCAATCCGGCTGCGACGTGGAAGTGCTGGTCGATGGCAACGGGGCCTCGATGATGGACCGGCTGCGCGCGCGGCGGCCGGTGGACCTGCGCAGCCAGGCGCTGACGCTGGAGGAGATTTTTGTGGCGGCGGGCACCCTGGGCCGCGCCGCGGCGTAACGGCCACCCCCCACGCCCAACGCCAAACCCAGCAAAGGCCATGAATACCACCGGATCCCGCACCCTGCCTTGGACGACCACCCACGCCTTGTGGGCGAAGGAAGTCCGGCAATTGCAACCGTTGTTCCGCCTCGCGCTCCTGCTGGCCATCGTGCCGGTTTGGATTTTGGGCTGGTTTTCGCCGCAACTGCTGGCCGGGGAAGGCGGTTTAATCGCCTCGCTGCCGCTCTGGTTGGGCGGGCTGTGGCTGGCCTTGTCGGTCTTCGGCCGGGAGTTCGGCCAGGGCACCTTCGCCCTCCTCCTCACGCAACCCGTCCCGCGGACGCAGGTGTGGCGGACCAAGCTGGTGACGGCCGGCGCCGCGCTGGCGGTGTGCTTCGCGGCGACGGCCGTCTCGCACGGTCTCTGGCGCTGGAGCCAGCAT
>CAIYZC010000382.1 GCA_903930565.1 uncultured Pedosphaera sp. | reverse complement strand
GCCGAAAACGGCTCTCCCGTGCCCGCCTTGGCCCGTGAATTCGAACTTCACCTCCTCAAAGCTGAAACCAATGGTCACGATTTCTTCTTTCCGCACAACGCGCAAGACTTGCGCGAGGAAGTCTTTTGGTTTGCGGGCTACGGCCATCCGCAGTCGCTCGACGCCCGCCGCGCCGCCGCCATCGCCGAGTGGGCGCAGGACCGCCATGACCGCATCCTGACTTGGGCGCGCGCCTCCACCGATCCCGCCGTGCTCCGCGCCGCACAGACCCTGGCCGGCAACGATCCGCCCGCCACCCCCGCCGCCGCCGGCGTGGAGCTGAACGCGGCGGTGCCCAGTCCCTCCGCCGGCTCCCCCGATCCCTGGATGCCGCGCGACATCGCGGCGGAGCGCGCCCTGCTGTACCGCCGCGTCCTGGGGGCCTGGCGTTTCCTGCTCGCGGTCGAAGAACGCCCCGCCCTCGAACAACTCCGCGAACTGACCGAACTCGAGAGCACGCCCCTGCCTTCCCCCCACAAAAATGCGCCCTAACCTGTCCGCCCCCGTCCGTTGGTCCCGGTGGGCCGCCGCCGTCGCCCTGCTGGGCTGGTTGTTGGCCGGCACCACCACCCGCGCCGCCACGGTCACCACCCCGCGCCAATTTCTCGGGGCCAACCTGGGGGACGACTACTTTCTCGCCAATTACCGCCAACTCACCAACTACTGGATCCGGCTCGCCCACGAATCCCCCCGGCTTCGGCTGTTCCCGCTGGGCGCCACGGCGGAAGGCCGCCTGCAAATCATGGGCGTGGTCACTTCCCCGGCCAACCACCGGCGCTTGGACCATTACCGCGCCCTCGCCCGCGACCTGGCCACCGCCGCCGTCCCCGCCGCCGCCGCGGACGCCCTCGCCCGGGAGGGCAAGGCCGTCGTGTGGATCGATGGTGGCCTCCACGCCAGCGAGGTGCTCGGCGCCCAACAGCTCATGGAGACGCTGTACCAAATGGTTGCCGGCGACGACGCCGAAACCCGCCGGATCCTGGACGAGGTGATCATCCTCTTCATCCCCGCCAACCCGGATGGCATGGACCTGTGTTCCGATTGGTATATGCGGAACCCGGATCCCCAAAAGCGCACCCTGGCCGGTCTGCCGCGCCTTTACCAGAAGTACATCGGGCACGACAACAACCGCGATTTCTACGCCGCCACCCAGCCCGAAACCCGCAATCTGAACCGGGTGATGTACCACGAGTGGTTTCCGCAAATCGTTTACAACCACCACCAAACCGGCCCGCCCGGCACGGTCATCTTCTGCCCCCCGTTCCGTGATCCCTTCAATTACAACGTGGACCCGCTCGTCATCAGCGGCGTCGACGCCCTGGGCGCCGCCATGATGCAGCGCTTCCTCGCCGAGGACAAACCCGGCGCCACCGTCCGCTCCGGCACCCGCTATTCCACCTGGTGGAACGGCGGCCTGCGCACCACCTGCTATTTCCACAACATGATCGGCCTGCTCACGGAGGCCGTCGGCAGCCCCACCCCCATCCAAATCCCCTTGGTGCCCGCGCTCCAGCTCCCCCGGGCGGATTACCTCGCGCCCATCGCCCCGCAAACCTGGCACTTCCGCCAGTCCATCGATTACTCCGTATCCGCGAACAAGGCCGTGCTGGACTACGCCGCCCGCCAAAGGCAACCCCTGCTCCACGACATCTGGCTCATGGGCCGCAACGCCATCGACCGTGGCAACCGGGACAGTTGGACGATCACCCCCAAAATGGTGAACGCCGCCAAAACCAACCGCGCCTCCGCCAACGAGTTTCCCGCGTATTTCCGAGATCCGGCCCGGCGCGACCCGCGCGGCTATATCATTTCCGCCGACCAACCCGATTTCCCCACCGCCACGAAATTCGCCAACGCCCTCTTGGACACCGGCGTCACGGTGCAACGCGCCACGGCGGAATTCGTCGTCGGCGGCGTGGCCTACCCCGCCGGCTCCCTGGTGGTCCCCGCCGCGCAACCGTTCCGCGCCCACGTCCTCGACCAATTCGAGCCGCAGGATCATCCCGATGACTTCCCCTACCCCGGCGCCCCGCCCACCCCGCCCTATGATCTGGCCGGCTGGACCCTCGCCTACCAAATGGGTGTGCATTTCGACCGCGTCCTGCATGGCTTCAACGGTCCGTTCGTGAACGTCAGCGGCCCCCTTTCCGCCCCGCGGGCCGACGCGGCCGCCCCCGAGGCAGCCCCCGCCGGCTGGGTGCTCGATCCCCGCCCCAACGACACCTACCGCATCGTCAACCGCCTCCTTGCCGCCGGCATCCCCGTCTCCCGCCTCACCGCCCCTTGGTCCGCGGAATCCGTCACCCGGCCCGCCGGCGCTTTCTTCGTTCCCTTCGGTCCCGCCGCCCGCCTCCAATCCCCCGTCCTTGCCCGGGAATTCGGCGTGAAGTTCACCGGCGTCACCACCGCCCCCGACCCCGGGAGCATCGCGCCCCTGCACCCCTTGCGGATAGGACTCTGGGATCGCTACGGCGGCTCCATCCCCTCCGGCTGGACCCGCTGGCTGTTGGAACAATTTGAATTCCCGTTCCGCCTCGTTTACGCCCCCGAACTCAACCGCGGCGGCCTGCGTGAACATTTCGACGCCTTGATTTTCGTGGACGGCTCTCTCCCCGCCCCCGCCGGCTCCCCGCGCCGGGCCGCCGCCGACGAAGGTGGCGACGCCGCCCCGCCCCCCGCCGCCGAACCGGCAACCGAAAGTGCCGCCACCAACGCGCCCGCCTTATCCAACGGCGATCCCTACCGCGAACAACGCGGCAGCCTCACCACCCGCCAAACCATCCCCCAACTCCGCGCCTTCCTCGAAGCCGGCGGCACCATCGTCACCATCGGCAGCGCCACCAGTCTGGCCTACCACCTGGGCCTGCCCGTCACCAACGCCCTCGTCGCCCCCGACGCGGACGGCCGCCCGCGTCCCCTCGCCCGCACCCAGTTCTACATCCCCGGCTCCCTCCTCCAAGCCCGCTTGGACTCCGCCCAACCCCTGGCCTGGGGGCTACCCGACCACGCCGACTTCATGTTCACCGCCACCACCCCCGCTTTCCGCCTCCTGCCCGGCGCGGAAACCAACGGCGTGGCCCGCGTCGCTTGGTATGATTCGAAATCCCCCCTCCGCAGCGGCTGGGCCTGGGGCCAGGACCACCTCGCGGACGCCACCGCCATCGCCGAAGCCCGCGTCGGCGCCGGGCGCCTCGCCCTCTTCACCCCCGAAATCCTCTTCCGCGGCCAATCGCACGGCACCTTCAAACTCCTCTTCAACGCCCTGTTGAACGACGCGCCGCGCTGAGGCTGGGCGATGGAGCGTAGTCGGACCGGTCGGACCAGCCGAACCTGTTTGACCCATACCACGAGTCGCCCCTCACCCCCGTCCGCACGCCTGCTCCTCCAAAACGCGGATCGCCAGTGCCTTCCAGCCCTGCTGGTGACTGGCGTCCATCGGGTCTTTCCCCCCATAGCCCCGGCCCTCGACTGACGGCATCCTTTCCGAGGGATGACCAGCGGACCGAAGTGCCTGCAGTTTCCCGCAGCAATATTTCCCGGATCCGCTCGCGCTGAATCGCACAGGTAAGACTTACACATAAGGCAATACGGCAAAAATGAATCCAGCCCACGCTCATCTCGTGCTCAACCACCTGCCGGTTCTCGGCACGGCCTTTGGGTTTGGCCTCTTGCTCCTCGGGCTGTGGCGGAGGAGCAACGAGCTGAAGAAAACCGCGCTGGGGGTCTTTGTCATCATCGCGTTGGCGTCCGTGCCGGTCTATCTCACGGGCGAACCCGCGGAAGGCGTCGTTGCATCCCTTCCCGGCGTCTCCCAGCCCACGATGGAAAAGCATGAAGAAGCAGCGGGGGTCGGCCTCACCGGGGTCGTCTTGTTGGGATTGGTGGCACTGGGCGGTCTGTTCCACTTTCGTGGGGGCAAAGTATTGCCCGGCTGGTTCAGTGTTTCAGTGATCGTTCTCGCTCTGATCGTCAGTGCTCTGATGGCTTGGGTCGCAAACCTGGGCGGGCAGATCCGGCACTCGGAGCTTCGCGCCGGCAACCGCCCGCCGGCGGCTGCCGGCGCCAAAAGCCATGATTGAGCACCAGCCGCTCCAGCAATTTCGGAGGGCGGGAAACCGGGCCCGACCTGGCTGGAAATTCCCCGGATTGCCTGCCCCCAAACCGGCCATTTGTATGAACAACACGAACCAAGATAATGAAACTCACATTCTTAGCCTGCTGGAAATTGGATCGCGCCTGGACGCGGCGCATTTGAAGGAATTGGAGGCGGCGCTTTCCTTGTCGTTGCATTCCGGCCGGCTGTTTGCGTCCCTGAAAGGATTGCCAGACAACTGGCATGTGGCCTGGCAACGGAATTGGGACAAAATCGAAACGATCCTGCGCCGCACCACGGCGCTGGTGAATGAGATGGCCGGCAGGCTGGACAGCCACGAATCCGACCACCTGCATCACGCGACGGCGGCGTGGGAAGCGCTGCAATGCGAAGGCGACCGGTTGCACGAGGCCTTGGCATCCATCCATACGCTGGCCCACGGATTGCCGGCGACGGATCGCCAGCCGTGGAATTTGCTGGCCCGCCAACTGGAGTCGGAACTGGAGGCCATTCATTATTGCGCGGAAGCACTGCGCATCAAGTTGGAGTTGCAGAAAAGCCATTCCAAGGAAGCGGCGGACCGCCTGGTGCGCACCATTGGATCCAAACTGCCCAAGCGTAATGAGAAGGAGGGGGGCGATGCCGCCCTGTATGACCACGAACTCCGCCACGCGGTCATCGAACTGCAACGGGAAAACCACGAGTATCTGGGATACATGGACGTCGTCAAAGGTCTTTTCCTCTGGGCGGAAAACCCGGACTCGCGCATGCGCGGGAACCGTTCCCTGAGCGTCAGCAATTAAGGAAGGAGCACCGATGCAAACAACACCTTGCAATTCAGAACTCCGGGCGCTGCTGGCCATCCGGAACTTCGGCCGCGTCCTGAAAGTGCATCAGGACCAAATGCTGCAACTGGAATCGAATTTGGAGCAGCTGAACCGGGACGCCCGTTCAACCATTCAAGCCCATTGCCCACCGGCAGCCCGGAAAGCTTGGGACAAACAGCTGCAAGAGCTCGAGGCCGGGGTGCATTCCCTGAACCGGACGCTGGACACCGCGAAGGCCAAAATCGAGAATCATGACAAATCCGATGCTTCTGAGTTGTGGCAACATTTCGACCTTGAACTGGACAAGTTGGTCCGGACCGCCGCGGCGCTTAAAACCGGCGGGCTGGCCATCCTGCCCGCGAGCGAACACCGGCATTGGACGCAGGACATCGGCAATTTCGCAGCGACGATTCTGCCGCTCATCCTTGCCCATGCGCGAGCCTGCAAATTGGATCTGCTTTTGATGGCGCAATACGCCCCGGATGAGTTGCACCAAATGACGCAAACCATCCTCGCGCATATTCCGGATGATTTCACCTATGAAGAAGCGGACGAGTACCAGAGCGACTACATGAGCGCCGTGGAGGATATTAAGCAAGAGTTCCGCCGCGGAAAAAATCTCTGGGACAGGTGGTTGGACCTTTTGGCGGGACAAGCCCATCAATCGGCCGCGGAGCGGATCATGATGGCCCGATGGCTGGAGGGGGAACGGGGTGATTTGTAAAATGCCCGCTGTGCCGCCAAAGCGCGCAATCCCACCCCACCGACCGGCCGGCTCGGCCCCGTCCTCAACCATGGGAAACGCCGACGGGACGGGATACCGGATCCATCTCGAATATCCGAACACGGCACCTCGTCCAACCCGATGTGGACCAACGTTGTCCGCCCGAAGCGGGAGTTGGATCAGCCATCAGCCATGAACACGTCCCCACCGTCCCTCGCCAAAGCGGGCACCCCCAAACCCCTCGCCGAAATTCCGCCCGCCCGCCCTTGGTATTCGCCTGCCAGTCTCTGGCTGCGGAAGTCCACCGTGATCGCGGCAATCTCCGTTTTGGGCATTCTTCTGCATCTCGTGCTGCGCCTCGGGTTCCGGATGGAACCTGGCGCCTCCAGCATCCCGTTGCTCGCCACCTTGGCGGTGGGAGGCTTGCCGTTGCTGTATGATTTGCTGCGCAAGCTGCTGAAGCGGGAGTTTGGCTCCGATCTGCTCGGCGGCATCTCCATTATCACGTCCGTCCTGTTGGGAGAATACTTGGCCGGCTCGATCATCGTCTTGATGCTCGCCGGCGGCGAGGCGCTGGAGAACTACGCATTGGGTAGTGCTTCCTCCGTGCTGGCGGCGTTGGCCAAACGGATGCCATCCATCGCCCACCGGAAGCGGGAATCGCAAATCGTCGACGTTTCCTTGGCCGAGGTCGCCATCGGCGACTGCTTGGTTATTTATCCGCATGACATCTGCCCGGTGGACGGGACCGTGATCGAAGGTCATGGAACGATGGATGAATCCTACCTGACGGGCGAACCGTTCCAGATCACCAAGACCTCCGGCTCAACCGTGATTTCGGGGGCGGTTAACGGTGAATCGGTGCTGACCATCCACGCCACGCAACTCGCGGCCGATTCGCGCTATTCCAAGATCATGGAAGTCATGCGCGAGTCGGAGTCGAAGCGCCCGAATTTGCGCCGGCTCGGGGACCGGCTGGGCGCGTTTTACACCCCGGTGGCCTTGGTCGTGGCCGCCCTCGCCTGGGGGCTCAGTGGCGAGGCGATCCGTTTTCTGGCGGTGCTGGTCATCGCGACACCCTGCCCCTTGCTGCTCGCCATCCCCATCGCCATTATCGGCTCGATTTCCCTCTGCGCCCGCCGGGCCATCATCGTCAAAAGCCCCGTCGTGCTCGAACAGATCGCCGAGTGCCGCGTCGCGATCTTCGACAAGACCGGCACGCTGACTTATGGCGAGCCCAAACTGACGGAGCAACTCACCGCCCCGGGAATCGAACCGCCGACCCTGCTAACGCTCGTGGCCAGTCTGGAGCGCTACTCGAAACATCCCTTGGCACGCGCCATTCTGGCGGCCGCGCAGGAAGCCGGAATTCGACTTGTGGAGGCCACCGAGGTCGGCGAGCAACCGGGCCGGGGGCTGTGCGGAACCGTTTCCGGCCACCTCGTGCAAATCACCAGCCGCAACAAATTACTGGCGGAGAAGATCGCCGGCGCGGAACAACTTCCCCCCCTCGCCGGCGGACTCGAATGCGTGGTGGTGCTGGACCAGCGCTACGCGGCGACCTTGCGGTTTCGCGATGCCCCCCGGGCGGAAAGTCGCTCGTTTGTGAAACATCTGGGGCCGAAACATCAATTCCAGCGCGTGATGATTGTCTCCGGCGATCGGGAGTCCGAGGTCCAATACCTCGCGGAACAGGTCGGCATCACCGAAATCCACGCACAACAAAGTCCCGAGCAAAAGCTCGCGCTGGTCCGCGCCGAAACCGCGAAAGCCAAGACGCTTTACGTTGGTGACGGAATCAACGATGCCCCGGCCATGATGGCCGCCACTGTCGGCATGGCGATTGGGCAAACCAGTGATGTCACAGCGGAAGCGTCGGGGGTCGTCATCATGGACAATTCGCTGGTCAAAGTGGATGAATTCATGCACATCAGCCGGCGGATGCGGATCATCGCCCTGCAAAGCGCCGTGGGTGGCATGGCGCTCAGCATCATTGGCATGCTCTTGGCGGCGACCGGACACCTCAGCCCGGTGGCCGGCGCCGTCACGCAGGAAGTCATCGACGTGCTGGCGGTGCTCAACGCGTTGCGCGCGGCGTTCCCGCCGAAGGCGATCCATGATCTCTGACCCGCCCGGGAATGACCGCCACCAGCGCAATCACCGAACCGCGTCCGAACTCTCTCGGCGGCCACGCCGTTGGTTCATCTTGCTGGCGCTCGGGGTCGCGCTCCTCGGCGGAACCGTCTGGGAGTTGGGGAGGATCGGGAGCGATCCGATGCCCCCCCGGTCGCTGGCGGCGGGGGATGAAGCCGTGGACGATTGGTTGGACACACCGCCAACGCCGGGACTGACCGTCGCCCTGGACTTGGCGAGCGGGCTCGCTGCGACGGGATGGGTGACCGGAGTCACGATCACGGCGGCGATCGGGCTCGTTTGGAAAAGGCGCTGGGACGGTTTGTTCGTCCTCGGGCTCGCGGTCCCTGGCGGCATGGCGCTGAACTTGCTCCTAAAAGCCCTCGTGCATCGGCCCCGCCCCGTGGCCGACCTTTGGACGCCGGCGTTTTCCGACTCTGGATTTCCCAGTGGCCACACCATGGCGGCCACTCTGCTCTATGGCGCCTTGGCCACGTTGACGGGCCGTCGGCTCGCGGGGCGTCGCACGCGCTGGGTCGCGATCTTGGGTGCGGGTGCGCTGGTTGGGGTGGTCGGTTGGAGTCGGCTCAAACTTGGTGCGCATTACCTCAGCGATGTACTCGGCGCCATCGCCGCAGGCTTGGCGTGGCTGGCACTTTGTTTTGCGGCGGGGGACGCGCTGCACCACCGCCTTTCCCGCCCCACGCACCGCCGTCATTACCCCGCCGGGAGGCTGCCAACGGGGCCGCATGCTCGTCTCTAAACCATGCCCACACGACCGAAAACCGGCATGGCGAAAACGCCCGATCAATCGGGCCTTTCCGCCGCCATCCTTGGATCCGCGCCAAAAGAAACACTGGCGCAAGGCGTTCGGCCCTGGCCAGTGATTTGCGTGCCGTCGGACGGCGTACAACCCCCAATCTGGTGAACCTTTTACTCACCAAATGCCGGAAGTGGTTCCGTCAGGTGAACCTGCACGACCTCCGCAAGCCCCTGGTCGCGGTCGTAGGTGGCAGTGTAACCTTGGTGGGCCTCGCGATGGTGGTGTTGCCCGGACCGGCAATTTTGGTCATTCCCCTGGGGTTGGCCATCCTGGCAACGGAATTTCCCTGGGCGAAACGGTGGTTGAAGCGAGCGCGGGATCTGTTTCCAAAACGTCAACCGCAACCGCGGCCCGGTTCGAAGGGGGATGAAAAAGCCTGGCATCACTTGCCGGTGCCGGGAATTGCACGGCTCTTGGAGGTCAATCTCTCCACCGGTCTGTCGACCGCGGAAGTCGCTCGCCGCCAAATTAAATCCGGTCCCAACCGTCTCACCGCGCCGCGGGCAAATCCGGCCTGGAGGAGGTTTCTTCGACAGTTCAATGAACCATTCGTTTACATTCTTCTGCTGGCGGTCGGCGTTACCGCGGTCTTACAACAATGGGTGGATTCATCGGTCATTTTCGGCGTCTTGCTGGTCAATGCCATTGTCGGGTTCCTCCAGGAAGACAAGGCTGAAAGTGCCGTCGCGGCACTGGCCAAATTGGTCGCCACGGAAAGCAACGTGCGGCGCCAGGGCCTCGACGTTTGCGTCCCTTCCGAAGCACTCGTCCCCGGTGACGTGGTCATACTGCAAGCGGGCGACCGCGTGCCCGCGGACCTCCGACTCTGCCATGTCCGTGAGCTGCAGGTGGATGAATCCACCCTTACCGGGGAGGCTCTGCCGGCGGGCAAGAGTCTGGCGATTCTCGAATTGGACACGCTCTTGGCAGATCGGAAAAATCTTGTTTTCGCGGGCACCCACATCACAGCGGGGCAGGCCGAAGGGGTCGTTTATGCCATTGGAGATCAAACCGAAACCGGCCGCATCGGCCGACACTTGACGAATGCGGTCGAACTTATCACCCCGCTCACCAAAAAGATCACCCAATTCGGCAAACTTGTCCTCTGGATCATCCTGGCGCTGGCGGCCGCCACATTCGTTTTGGGAGTCGCGCGCGGCGAAAAAGCCGAAGAAATGTTCATGGCGGCCGTGGCTTTCGCCGTCGGTGCGATCCCCGAAGGCTTGCACGCCGCCGTCACCATTGTGCTCGCCATCGGCGTCTCCCGCATGGCGAAACGGCGGGCCATCATCCGCCATCTTCCCGCCGTCGAGACGCTGGGCAGCATCACGGTGATCTGCGCGGACAAGACGGGAACGCTCACCAAGAACGAGATGACCGTGCGGGAAATCTTCGCCGGCGGGCGACATTACGAACTCACCGGCACGGGCTACGAACCCATGGGGGAGATCCGCCTGGGGGGCCGGACGGTAAATTTGCCGGAACAACCCGCGCTCCGCGAGTGCCTCCGCGCCGGCCTGCTCTGCAACGACTCGCAGGTGCTGGTAGAAGCCGGCCAATTCCACGTTCGGGGAGACCCGACCGAAGCGGCCATGCGGGTGGCGGCCGAAAAAGGCGGGCTGTCAGACGCCGTCACGAATGGGGAGGCACCGCGTCTGGACGTGCTCCCCTTCGCCTCCGAACAAATGTTTCGCGCCACTCTCCACCGTGGGCGCCCGGGTCGGGTGATCTACAAGGTCGGGGCGCTGGAAAAAATCCTCGCGAGTTGCCAGGACGCCTTGAATGAACACAATGCCAGAATCCCGCTCGACCCGGAGGCGGTCCGGCACGCCGCTGACCGCATGGCCGCGCTCGGGCTCCGCGTCCTCGCCCTCGCCAGCAGGCCGGACGATTCGCCCTTGGCCAAGCTCGACATCACCAACCTGGGGGAAGGCTTCACCTTCCTGGGGTTCCAAGGGATGCTCGACCCGCCGCGCCCGGAAGCCATAACGGCCATTCGCCGCTGCCAACAAGCGGGTGTCGCGGTGAAGATGATCACCGGCGATCATCTGGTCACCGCCTGCGCGATCGCGCGCCAGATGGACCTCAACAAGAGCCTGCAGCCGGAGCCCCTGGCCGCCCTCTCCGGCAACGATTTGGAGCGAGTGGCGGATGCCGACCTCCCCGCGGTCGCCGAACGCACCGTCGTTTTCGCCCGAATGGCACCGGAACAAAAATTACGCCTGGTCCGCGCGCTCCAGGCCCACGGCCATATCGTCGCCATGACCGGGGATGGGGTCAACGACGCTCCCGCTCTCAAACAGGCGGACATTGGCATTGCCATGGGGCGCAACGGAACCGAAGTGGCCAAGGAAGCGGCGGACATGCTCCTGACGGATGACAATTTTGCCACCATCGAGGCGGCCGTGGAGGAGGGACGGGGAATCGCCGACAATTTGGCCAAATTCATCGCCTGGACGCTGCCGACGAATACGGGTGAAGCGCTGATTATTCTGGCGTCGATCCTTTTCGGCACCGTCCTGCCCGCACTGCCGGTGCAACTGCTCTGGGTCAATATGATGTCGTCGCTTCTGCTGGGATTGATGCTGGTCTTCGAACCGAAGGAGGGTGCCCTCATGTCGCGGCCGCCGCGCGATCCAAAGCGCCCGCTACTCACCTTTCCCCTGGTCATGCGCACCGGATTGGTTTGCCTAATTATGCTCGCCGGCGCGTTTTGGTTGTTCGATTGGGAAATCGCCATGGAGTCGGCAACGATCGCCGCGGCGCGCACGTCTGTCATCAATGTCATCGTCCTTGTTGAGGTGGGGTATCTGTTCAGTTGCCGGTCTTTGCAACACTCCTTGTTCGCCATCGGCCCGTTCACCAATCCCTGGGCCATTGCCGGCGCGCTGGCCATGATCGCAACGCAGCTCTTCTGGACTTATGCGCCCATCATGAACAAAATCTTTCACTCCGCCCCGATCCGGGCCGAATCCTGGCTGCGCATCGTGGCGGTGGCGAGCTTCGCTTTTGCCGTGGTCGAACTGGAAAAGTGGGTCCGGTTTCACCCGCGCCGCAACCAGTTGCCGGAAACCGGCAAGCTATCCCTGCCAAACCAAGGTTAACTCCATTTATCCCGTAAGCTAGGCTGCGAATTAATCCCGAGATAACTGGTGCGTGTCGCTTGAATCTGAAGTAAAGTAATATATGAATCTGAAGCTCGCTTTCTGTTCGCGGAATTCCCAACCATCTGTCACCTTCCCAATCACTGTCGCGGCGGTTTGCCTGGGCCTGCTGGGCGTAGCTTCCGCCCGGGGGAGCGTGGCGTATGGGAGCATCAACAATTTTGACACCGTAAACGACAGCAGCCAAGTTTGTCACGGCTTCGAGATTGAATTGGACGATCTGCACGCCTCGGACATTACGTACACTTACGACTACAACCATTACGGCACGCCCAAGATCACGGAGATTGTCACCAATTTACTGGGGGTGTGGCACACCAACGTGCTGGTCCGCTATGCGGCCGTGTACACCAACAATGCGGGTTGGTCCGCTTACACCGCCATTCCCACCAACGCGATTCCCCCCACCCAAGGCCACGCCTTTACCAATCCTGCGCTGAACTTCGGCGGTGAACACTTTGGCGTGGGATACCGGAACCCGCCGACGAAAGTGTATTACCACTGGCTGCTGGATCCCGGCACGCACGCGTTGGCGCTCGGACCGCAGGTCAACGTCTCGACCCCGGCATTTGCCTACAATCCGCCGTTGGCGGGCGCCCCGGCCCAAGTGGTGGCGGTGATTCCGGCCCCCGTGCTGCCCATTCCGCCCTCGCCGCCCGACATCGTCTATGAGTTCAGCGATGCCACCTGGGTCAAGGTGATCACGACCACGTCCCGAACGAACAGTGCGGTGGCATTGCGGGAATTGGTGACCCCGGACACCCACAATCCGGGCGCCAAGGATTGGCGGAATGGCGAGCCGGATGAAGTGGAAACCGAGTGGCAACTCCTGCAAACCGACAATTTCTCCAGCGACTACAATCCGACCAACGGAGTGGGCGGCAAGAACGGAATGTTGGCGGGCGCGGGCAAGAATTTGACCAACAGCGATGATGTGGTCACCTGCCGCTATGAGTATTACGCCTACGTGGGACCGTACGCGGACTTGGACACGCATGAGGCGCTGGCACAGAGCGTCGCTCCGAACGGCTTCAATGGCACGGGTGCTTATTCCAACACCGTGGTCGTTGGCAAATTCCTGGCCGCGCAAATGTCGGCCATGGCAGCGGCCCCGCCGATTGGATTAATTGATCATTTGCCGGACGCCGAGGTTGGCGTATCATACCCCACCCGGGGCGTCGTCATCGCCCGGGACACGAATTTCACGGCCACCTGCTCGGGCCTGCCGGAAGGAATGCGCTTTGAACCCGCCTCAGGCTGGGTGTACGAAACCCCAGTCAAATCCGGGGTGTTTATTGTGACCGTGAGTGTTGCCGCGGGCAACCGTCCGGTCCGCACGAAAAATTATCCACTGATCGTCGCGCCCGCCGGGGTGGTGTTGCCGCCGCACAGCTCGGTGGACACGAGCCCGTTTCCAGCCGGTGCCGGCGTGACCACCGGGGATGGGGTTTACACCAATGGCACGCCGGCAATCGTTAGCGCCACGGCGTTCGCCGGGTACGGATTCTTAAATTGGACGGAAAATGACCGGATCGTGGGCACCGCGTCCAGCTACTTCTTCACCAACATCATCAACCAATCGTTGGTTGCCAATTTCGGCCCCGAACTCATGCTCCGGCCGGCGGCGGCACCTACCATGGTCTTGACCTGGCCGACCAATTTTAGCGGTTATGTCTTGCAACAAAGTATCGAGCTCCGTGCAAACTCCTGGGTTGCCGCCCTCAACCCCATCACCACGGTTGGCGCCAATTACCAGGCGGTCATTCAGAATACCAATGGCACCCGCTTCTACCGCCTGATGCATCCATGAGCCGACCAATTATTTCTTCGGACTCCCCGGGGTCAAGCCCATCGGAAAGTGCCTCCTCACCTGTTCCCATGACGCCATCCACCAAGCCCGCACCGGTTGAACTTGCCACCGCCATCCAGCGCGGCGGGCAAGGCAAGCATCTGAAGCGCAATCTTTTAATCGCCTTGCTGCTTTTGGTCATCGGTGGCGGAACTTTGGTGGCGTGGATTCGCGCGGACCGGCAGGGGAGTCAAATACCTCCTTTTGTTACCCAAAATCTCCAGCGCGGAGATATCAGCCTCACCATCACGGCAACTGGGAATCTCGCCCCCACCACGGCCGTCACCGTCGGGAGTGAACTCTCCGGCACGACGCTCGAGGTCTATGTCGATTTTAACGATCGTTTGAAAAAGGGCACGCCCCTCGCGAAGCTCGACACCAGCAAATTGGCGCAGCAAACCGAAATCAGCCGCGCCACGCTCAAAGCCGCCCAAGCGGGCGTGGCCCAGGCTGCGGCCACGGTCAAGGAAAGTTCGGCCGCTCTGCATCGGCAGCGGGAACTCACCCTCGCCAAACTGGTGTCCCCGGCCGAGTATGAGGTTTCCCTCGCCACGGCGGAGCGCGCGGACGCGGATTGGTCCAGCGCCCTGGCCACGGTCGGGCAAGCCGAAGCCCAGGTGCGGATCAACGAATACGATTTGTCGAAGGCCATCATCAAATCCCCGATTGACGGCATCGTGCTCACGCGCAGCATCGAGCCCGGCCAAACGGTGGCCGCCAGTTTCACGGCGCCGCAACTTTTTATCATCGCCGAAAAGCTCGAGCGCATGAAACTGAATGTCGCCATCGCCGAAGCGGACATCGGCCGGGTCGCCCCGGGCCAGAAATCCACTTTCACGGTGGATGCGTGGCCGGACCGCTCCTACACCGCCGGGGTTGCCAAAGTATCCTATGGTTCGGCGGTGACCGACAACGTGGTCACTTACCTCGCCGAACTCGAAGTCAACAACGACGACCTGAGCCTGCGGCCCGGCATGACCGCGACGGCGGACATTCGCGTGGCGGAAAGCACCAATGTCTTTCTCGTGCCCGCGGCCGCCTTGCGCTTTCTTCCGGGCGACCCAACGATCGCGACGGCCGCGGTCAAAAAGTCGTTCGTCCAGAGCTTGATTCCCATGCCCACGCGGAACAGCAAACGGCCGCCGGAGTTGGACACCTCGGAGAAGTCCACCGGGGCGCGCATTTGGGTGCTGCGCGACGGACGAGCCGTGCCGATCCCGGTACATCCGGGCTTAAGTGACGGACGCAACACGGAAGTCTCCGGGGCGGGCCTGACCGAGGGCCTGCCGGTCATCCTCCGCGCCAACGCGGCTACGAAATGAAGGCGACCGGGCCGGCAGCGTTGATCGAATTGCACGGCCTAACCAAGACCTATGGGGTTGGCGAGGCGGCGTTCGAAGCCTTGAAGGGAATTGATTTGACCATCCAGGCCGGGGAGTTTGTGGCCATCATGGGGCCAAGCGGGTCGGGAAAATCCACGCTCATGAATATCCTTGGTTGTCTCGATACTCCAACCGCGGGCACTTATCATTACCAAGGCATCCCGGTCGAGGCGCTCAATACTGACGAGCGATCCCTGCTGCGTCGTTACGCGCTCGGTTTCGTCTTTCAAGGATTCAATTTACTGGCGCGGACCAGTTCCCTGGACAACGTCGAGTTGCCGCTGCTTTACCGCGGCGTCACGCGCAAGGACCGCCACGAGCGCGCCGTCGCGGCGCTGACTTCCGTGGGTTTGCCGACCAAACTGCGCAGCACGCCCGCGGAACTCTCGGGGGGGCAACAACAGCGGGTCGCCATTGCCCGGGCGATTGTCACGGAGCCCAGCACGCTTTTCGCCGACGAACCCACGGGCAATTTGGATTCCATCACCACCGGCGAGGTCATGGAACTACTCACCCGCCTCAACCAAGATCGCGGGATCACCGTGCTCGTCGTGACCCATGATGACCACGTCGCGACTTTTGCCCGCCGCACGATCTTGATCAAGGATGGACGCATCGAATCCGATGTGGTGCGGTCCGCCCCCAAATTGATTTCATGATCGCGAATGCGTTTTTCATCGCGGTGCGG
>CAIYZC010000381.1 GCA_903930565.1 uncultured Pedosphaera sp. | reverse complement strand
GCCGTTCATGGGCGTGCGGATCTCGTGGCTCATGTTCGCCAGGAATTCTGATTTGGCCAGGCTCGCCGCCTGGGCTGCCTCTTTGGCCGTTTTCAGTTCGTCGATGTCGAAAGCCATGACGAAGAAGCCCACCACCGTGTCACCGTCCCGATCGGGGATGTAGTGAATCCGTGCGACTCGTACGGATTTTGGCCCTTCGGGCCGCAGAAAACCGCGCTCAAAACTCTGCTCTTGGCCGAGCAGTGCGGCCTCGATCATGGGGCGAGCGAGCCCATAAATACGTTCGCCAAACACCTCGCGCAAAGATCTCCCCTCAATTTGTTCCGCGGCCAAACCCATCCACTCCCGATAGGCCGGGTTGGCAAAGCGGTTGATCTGGCCCTGGTCCCAGTAGCTGACCATGCCGGGCATGCCGTTCAGGATGATTTTGAGGTGGCGTTCTCGCGCTGCGACCAACTTCTCAAGATGATGCCGGTGCTGGTCCAGCTCTTCGGCCAGGCGTTTCTTCTCGGTGATGTCTTCCTTGACGGCAACGTAATGGCTGATGGTTCCATCCGCTTGGCGCAAGGGCGTGACGATGGCGAATTCGACGAACTCGCTGCCGTCCTTGCGCTTGTTGCAAAACTCGCCCTTCCAGGTTTCACCCTTGGTAATCGCCTGCCAAAGCGACTGGTAGGCTGCGATCGGGGTCTTGCCAGAGCGCAGCAGGCGCGGGTTCTGTCCGATGGCTTCCTCTCGGCTGTAGCCACTGGTACGAACAAAGGCTTCATTCACGTATTCGATTCGTGCGTCCAGATCAGCGATGACGATGCTTTCCGGGCTTTGCTCCACCGCTTGCGCCAGCTTGCGGATCTGCTCCTCGGACTTTACCGAAGCGCTGATGTCTTCCTGGATCAGGACGACCGAGCGCACATGGCCCGAACTGTTCTTGGTCGGGAATGCCGTGGTTTTGAGCGTCAACCGACCGGTCTGACTGTAGTCGACTTCCGGCGTGGCCCCGCGGTCGTAATCGATCACGATCGGGAGCACGCTCTCCCCTGCGAACACCCGGAGCAGACCTGGCATGACGCCTTTTTCGATAAGCTGGTGGTCGTGCAAAATGTTATACCCGGCCAGCGCCTGCAACGGTAGGCCCCACAGCGTCTCCCATGCCCGGTTGACGAGCGCGGTCTTGCCGTCTGGCTCCACGATATGGATCGCCATGGGCGACTGCTCCACCAACTGGCGAAAACTGGCCTCGGCATCCACCAGTTGTGCATGCAAGCGCTTGCGTTGCGAGATGTCACGCGACGAGTTGAACAACGCCCGACTTCCGTCCAGCTCCAGCGCGGAACCACTGACTTCCACATCAATGATGCTGCCGTCCTTGCGCCTATGCTGTGTTTCGAATTCGGTGCGGCTTGTATTCAAAAACTGATTCGAAATCACGCTCTTCAGCTCTTCAGCTGTGAACTTTGCATCCCACTGGCTCGCGTGCATGCCGATCACTTCGCTTTGGCTGTAGCCCAACATGGCGCAGAAGGCGTCGCTGGCCTCGATCACTCGGCCTTCAGTATCGAGAATATGAATGCCGTCGCTGGCGTTCTTCAGCAGCGCAAGATACTT
>CAIYZC010000380.1 GCA_903930565.1 uncultured Pedosphaera sp. | reverse complement strand
CTCCCACGGCTGGACGGGCCTCTGACCCGCCGTATCCGATCATCCTCACCCCGCTGTCTCCCCCAACAATCGCACCATGGCGGCCGCCGCCCGGCGGTTCGCCCCCGGCCCGCCCAAATTCACCATGATCTCCCGCAACCGTTCCCGCGTCGCGGCGCGCTTTTCCGGATGCGCCAGCCATTCCAACGCCGCGCCGGCCAGGTTTGCTGGCGTGGCCGCGTCCTGGATGAATTCGGGGTAAACCACGGCATCCGCCAGCAGATTGGGCATGGCCAGGTATTTGACCGTGATGATGCGCTTGCCAATCTGATAGGTGCTCCACGACGTGCGGTAGAGCGCCACCGTGGGCACGCCGAAATACGCGCACTCCATGGTCACCGTGCCGGTGGAGGCCAGCGCGACCGTGGCGGTCCGCAACGCCGCCGCCAGACCGCCGATCGTGAGTGCGGGAGCGGGGGTGGGGGACGCGGCCGGGGTGCCGCCGCCGGCATGGCGGCCCAAGATTTCCCGGGCCAAACCCGCCAACGAATCATTGGGCAGAACCATCACCGCCCGCGCGGCGGGCCGTGCGGCATGGATGATCCGCCAGGCGTCCAAGAGCACCGGCAGATGCCGGTTCAGTTCGCCGCGGCGGCTGCCCGGCAGGAGCAAAATGGTTTCCTCCCCACCATTGGCGGCGGTATCCGGCCAATTCCGGTCCGCCGCCTCGCCGGCCCGCTCGTGCCGGTCGAAGAGCGGGTGACCGACAAACTCCACCCGCAGTTGGGGCAGGCGCGCGGCGTACCACGCCTTTTCAAAGGGAAAGATCGTGAGCAGGAGGTCCAGGTCCGGCGCCATCTTCGCGGCGCGGCCGGGTCGGGACGCCCAAACTTGCGGGGAAACGTATTGGACAATGCGCGGCCGCCAGTTCTGGAACGGGCCGTCGCGCGCCCCGCGGACCAGTTGTTTGACCGCGTGGGCAAAGCGGCGGTTGAACCCGCCAAAATCCACGCAAATGATCAGTTCGGGTTGGCGTTCCCGCGCGAGCTGAAGCAGGTCGTCGAACAAACGGCGGAACCGGCCGTAGTTGCGCAGCACCTCCACCAACCCCACCACGGCGTGTTGGGTCAAATCGCAGGCGAGTTCCACGCCCGCGGCCGCGAGCTGGGGGCCGCCGGCCCCGAAAAAGCGCGGGGGGAAGGGCGCGTCCGCCGCCGTGGCGAAGCGGGCGCGCATTTCGCGGACCACCTCGGCGGCGAGCATGTCGCCGCTCGCCTCGCCCGCGATCACCATGATGTGTCTCGGGAGCATGGCGGCGGTCAGAATTTGGGCCGGCCGTGCTCGTCGCGGCCGGTGTTTTCCTTGAAGAAAGCGGCCACGGCCAGCGGCGCCAGGCAGGCTGCCACCCCGCAGGCCACATCCGTCACGCGGGCGGACCAGTGGACGGAGGGCGGCATCTGGTCCGGTTGCCAGCCGCCGTTTTCCAAGGGATCCGCGATGCCCACGGGAATGGGGAAGCCGTCGATGCGCTTTTTCGCGACGTGATAGCTCAGGCCGTTGGCAAACCACAGGCCAACCAGCACGCCGAGGGCGAAGAGGCGCCAATAGTAGCGCCGCCAGGCGGCGTCAAACGGCGGCCGCCAGACCCAGCGGCGCACGGCGAAAGGCGCCCAAAAGGCCAGGGCGGCGAACGGCAGAATAACAATGAAACCCATGCTCAACTAGAAGCTCAGCGGAGCTTGGGGAAGGGGTTGTTGCGCGATCTGCCGGGTGATCTCGAAGGCCAGGTCCAGCGCGCGCCGGGCGGATTCGCCGCTGACCACCGGCGTTTGGCGGACTTTCACGCAGTGGATGAAACTCTGCAATTCGAGCTTCAGCGGCTCGCCTTTTTCAATCGGCACCGGCTCGCGCACAATGCGTTTGCCCCCGAATTCGCTCACGATGGTCGAGTCCTTCGCCGCCAGCAGCTTGCGCAGCAACGAGGACTCCTCCTCGCCGTCGCGGGCGATACGGTAGATGTAGCCCTCCTGCGCCCGGTAATCGAGCGACACATAGCTGGTGGTCGGCCCCGCGCTGAAGACGCGGATCTTGCGCATCCGCTCCGGACTGATCCGGCTGGCCGTCAGGTTGGCCACGCAACCGTTGGCGAACCGCAGCCGGGCGTTCGCGATGTCCTCGGACTGGCTCAGGACCGGGATGCCGACCGCGTCCACGCTCACGAGGGGTGAGTTGACGAACGCCAGGACCACGTCCAAATCATGGATCATGAGATCGAGCACCACGCCGATATCCGTGCTGCGGGCGGGGTAGGGCGAGAGCCGGTGCGTCTCGATGAACCGGGGTTCCGTCGCCACGCTTTGCAAATACGCGAAGACCGGGTTGAAGCGCTCCACGTGGCCCACTTGCAGCACGCAGTTGTGCTTTTGCGCGAGCCGGACCAATTCCGCCGCCTCCGCCGCCTTGTCCGTCATGGGCTTCTCCACCAGCAGATGCCGACCTTGGGACAGCAACATCCGGGCGATCTCGAAATGCGTGACCGTCGGCGTCACGATGCTGAGCGCATCGCTCGCGGCGGCGGCCTCCGCGAGGGTGGCGAACGCCCGCACCCCCAATTTGGCCGCGATTTTCGTCGCGACCTCGGGGGTGGCGTCATAGACGCCCGTGAATTCGACCGCGCCCGCGCGGGCGAGCTCCGCGTAAATGCGCGCGTGCTCCTTCCCGAGCGACCCGGTCCCAATAACCGCCACTTTGATGCTGGCCAACACGCCCAGAGGTATAGTGGCCCCCGCCCCCCGTTCAAAGGCTAATCTGCGCCGCCACGCTCCGCTGCCGTCTCCCATCTGCCCGCCTCGCCAAGCCCAGCCCTATGCGGATACCCGGGTTGGGTCTCCACACATTCCGCTCGTCCGGCTTGAACCACCCGATTCCAACCGGGTGCCGTGCCCTCCGCAGGGCGGACCATTGAAGAAAGTTACTCGCCATCCAGAGCCCGCTCGAGGTCCCGGGCGGCGTGGACGATGCGGAAGACTTCGATTCCGCCAGGAATCGGGCGGTAGAAAATCAATTAATTACCGAAACCCTTGATGCGAAACGAACGCAGATGTTGCAGTCGGTCCTGCGGGAATTGCCGCGGACGGCCCATGCCGGGCATTCGCGCCAATTCCTTAAAAGTACCAAATGCAGACGCCAAGAAGCGGTCTGCGGCCTCCAAATTGTCGCTGGCAATGAAATCCCAAATGGCCGCCAATTCCGGCTCGACGAATTCGGAGAAAACAATATTAGACATTCGCGCGCCGGGCTTGGCTCCGTTTACCCACACGCGCACGAACTTCCTGCGCATCGACGCCTCTCCCCGCGTCAATGGAGGCCGCCGCCTGCAACAGCTTGGCCTCCAGTTCCGGGAGCGAACCCACCGAAATACGCTTTAGCAGTTCCTCCTTTTCGAGGAGGCGCAGCCCGTCGCGTAGTACTTCGCTGGCGGTCTGGTAATCGCCGCTCTGGACTTTGCCCGCGACGAATGTTTCCCATTTATCTCCCAGTGATACGTTCATAAATTCCAGTTCATGTCCATCATGTCAGAATAACAGAAATTGCGCAAGCCCTGTTATTTCGCACGCGCATCACCATCCCTTGAAACCCGCTCGTGCGCACCTCTCGCCGATTCAGGGCCTCCCACCGCCCGGCCTTGGCCCCCTTGGATTGCTTCGCGGCTTCGCGGCTTCGCGCGAGAATATCCCCACTCCCCGTGGTTCCACCCCGCCCCTCAGATTTCGGAAATCCGGTTCATCCTGTGAATCCTGTCAAAAAAACTCCCGGCCCCAATCCCGTCCAACTTTCCGACCCAAATCCCACCGTAGCCATACGGTTTTCGCCAACCTGGCGTATTGTGGCCTCGATCGGTCGGTCGGCAGAATCGGTGCCACGGTATCCAATAAACCCGATGCTCTCACCGCCCCGACCTTGACTGGCGAACTTCGCCCGGAATAACCCGGGCGGAAGCTCCGTGATTTTGGCTTCGCCTTGGCCGACACCCGGCGCAGCCCGGCTCTTTGACAACCCCCGGTTCCGGGCAAATCAGCCCCGACCGGCGGACCCAAACTCAATCGGCCCGCTCTCCCATGGGGTGGGGGAGCGGGCCATCCTACGCACCCACCGAAGGCCACGAGGGGCGGGCGGTCGCGGACGCGCCTTTTCCGACACCCTCGCCTCCTGGCGCGGGAGGCAAGGGCACCTCCCCCCAGCCCGCAGAAATCATGTTCATCATGTGAATCATGTCCCAAACCGATCTCCTCCGCGTCTCCGCCGCTTCGCGCGAGCTTCCGGTCGTCAATCTTACGCACTCACCGAAGGCCCGGCGGGCATTTGCCCACCAAAAAGCGGCCCAAACCATACCCAACCCCCACCCGCCATCGGTTCCCGGTCATCCGCCCGCGCGCCAGCGTTGTGGAGTGCG
>CAIYZC010000379.1 GCA_903930565.1 uncultured Pedosphaera sp. | reverse complement strand
CCAGGTGCCCCAGCAGCGTGCGCCACGCCTTGAGCCAGACCCCCGAATCCTCCCAGTCGCGCAATCGCCGCCAGCAGGTGCTGGGCGAGGGATATTTCCGGGGGAGATCCTTCCATCGCGCTCCGCAGCGGAGCACCCAAAGGATGCCCTCAAAGCAGGCCCGATTGCCGATGAATCTGCGTCCGCCCTTCCGCGAGTCCCGCCGCACTGGCAGCAGCGGCTCAATGTGCTTCCACTGGGCGTCGGTGAGTTCCAAATCGTCTCTGGCCATCGCGACTCCTTTCGCAATGCCAGAACTATACATCACACATTTACATGGCGCAATTCGTAAGCGCGAATATCGGTTGTGAAACAGCTTCTACGTGGACTTGCCTCAGGCCCAGACCCTGGCCGCCACGCTCAAAGCCGTGCCCACCGCCGGGAATCAACAGGAAACCTGGCAAGTGATCAATTGCTTTTACTACTTCTATTTCGGCACCAATAACTGGGGGGTTGCCGGGCCCAACAATGGTTCTCCGCTAAGCGAGAATTGCTATGCCCCGCTGCGAACCAAAGGCTGGTCCGGCGGAGGCGACGTGCCCTGGCAGGTGCGGAAGATGACCGACACGACCAACACGGCGTCGTATTGGGTGGGCATTCCGGGGGCCGATGCCACCTGGGCGGTCGGAACCGCGGAGGAAGATATCAATCCCCCGCTGATGGCCGACATGGCCACCAATGACAACGGCGCCGGCGTCTATCTCAACGGGATGGTGAACCACGGCAATTGGGGCGTGCTTCCGACCGTTGGCAACTGCCCCGCGGACCAACCACCGGTCGGTTCCTCCGCAGTCAAGCCGACGATCGGTAATACGTTCATCAATGTGTTGCACCTGGACGGGTCGGTGGTCACCAAGCGGCCGGACCCGATGCCGTTCGCGTCGAACCCTTGGGGCGGCGGCTCCGTGGCGTGGTGGCGGTGATAGCTTCGGACTGCTGATGGAGTCAGGATGAACCAGCCGCTTGCCCAGCCAACGAGGAACTGGAAAAACAGTCCATTGGGGTACGGTATTGTTGTCGTGCTGCTGGCGCTGGCCGGGTTGCTTCTTTTCATCAGAATGCGCCCGCCGCAGACCATTATTGAGAAGGCTTACGGCTATTACACCGACGACGATAGCAAGACGTACTTTCGCGACGTGTTGAAAGTGCCGCCGTTTGATCACGGGGGCCGCGAGGCGGTTGAGGCGATCGTAATAAGAGACCCGAACGGCCAGCCGACCGTGGCGTACATGGTGAAATACACTCCCGAGCAATCCGCCCAGCTCAACAAGGTGTTGGCCAAGTGTGACCGATATTGCGTTTACGGGCCGGGCGGCATGCTGGTAAAAAAGCCCGGTGGCGCATGGCTGGCCTGCGACGGACCGCAAGCCGGCGAAGCCAGGGCCATCCGCGATCTGCGTCGGCCGGATGGGAGCCTTCCAGACATCTTAGACCCGAACCGGACGCCGTAGCCAGACGCGGAATCGGCGCGATTTAGGTGGATGGCCGGAGTTCCGAACTTATGGGTCCAGTTTCTTTCGCGGCCCGGGGCGGCATGGGTCTACGCGGGGTGTAGGACATAGGTAATCTGGGCAGGAACGGGCCAAGAAATTCGCGGGTTTCAATGCTGTTAACGGTCCCGACCAAAGCCCGAAGTTCGGATATAAGTTGTTGTTACTAATGTGGTTACGTGCCAAGAGGCATTTTAGTTGATTTGCTCAAGACAAAAGGGCAAAGCGCCCGATAGATAGGGTAGCCCAAGGCAGTCGGGTCGGCGCAAGGGATGGTAGGGTTGACCGCTCCCCACCCCAAGCGTAAATAGACTGGAAACGGTTGTAAATGGTCGCGCGTGAGGCAGTTATGAGTATTTCCCCTCTCGGGCCTAACATCCCGATCACGCGCCTGCAAGGAAGCACGGCGACAGTAGGCACTCAGCGTCCGCAGGATGCGGGCCAGGAGCGGAATGACACTGTGGAAATCAGTGATACCGCTCGCTACCTGAGTGAGATCAAGAAGCTCCCGGAAGTCCGGGCGGACAAGGTGGCCGCGGCGAAGCAGTCGATCGCCAATGGCACCATGGACACGCCCGCCAAGCTCGACAAGGTGGTCGAGGGAGTGTTGCAAGACATTCAGTAAGTTTTGGCCAGGCCAGGATTTAGCGTCGGCAGGCAAAAATTGCCGGGCCAAGGAAAGCATGCATCGGGCCAACCGTTCCCTAACCGGGCGGTTGGCCCGCATGTTTTTGCATGATGGATTAAAAACCAGGTAAAAAAGTCACCTTGGAGAGGCTCCCGGGCCATGTCTTAAGTGGTTTTTTCGACCGCCCGGCGGGGTTTCGCCAAAGTTGGGGGATCGGCTAAACTGGGGGGAAAATTGCGGGAGTTTTTTCGTGGCGAGTGTGAGCAACGAGCGTGTGCGGCCGACGGCGGGGAGTCCGCGGGGGCGGTTCCTGGCGAAGGTGGTGTCGAACCAGCGGATTTGCGCCGAGCACTATCGGTTGGTGCTCGCGGTGCGGGGGTTCCCGGCGAGCCGGCCGGGGCAGTTTGTCCAAATAGAGTGTGAAGGGGGGACGGAGGGGTCAGGGGTCGGGGGTCAGGGGTCAGAGGGGGGCGGGTATGTGGTGCATGAGTGGGTGCCGGGCGGGGGAGCGAAGTTGGAGGTGCGGGATGCGGATTATGGGCGGGCGCGGGCGTTTTTGCGGCGGCCGTTTTCGATTGCGGGGCGGCGGGAGCGGGGGGGGGGGGGGGGGTGGTTGGAGTGGGTT
>CAIYZC010000378.1 GCA_903930565.1 uncultured Pedosphaera sp. | reverse complement strand
TTGGGCTTCGGAGTCAAGATTAGTTGGCCGCCGCGAACTTCGACGCTTTGGAGGCAGCGGAGGCCCGCGGCGTTGTCGGGATCGGCGGAGAATTCGGCGGCGAGGTTGCGGGAGCGGAGCAGGGGAAGGAATTCGGCGGGGAGTTGGTGGCCGCGGGCTTCGAGGGATTCCAAATTCGCCCACAAGACGCCATTCGTGAGGCCGATGTGCAGGTGGGCGGTGGCGTTGAGATACCGGCCCGCCAAGTTCAAACCGAGCAGGGGGATTTGCAAGGAATCCAAGCCGACGCTGAACTTGGTGGTCACGGTTTCTCCCGCGATGGCCACGACGATTTGGTTGCTGGGGCTGTCGCCCTCCCAGACCCCGGCCACCCATGCGTTCAAATCGTCACTGCCGAGGGTGAGCGGGGTGGCTTGGCCGCCGTGTTCCAAGGAGCGCAGGAAACGGCTCACCCGTTGGTCCAGCGCGGCCACGGTGGCGGGCGAGGGGGGGACTTGGGCGACGGCCATGGGTTGGGTGTCGAATAAATCGGTGAGCACGAAAGGGGCGGGCGCCGCGGGCGCGTTCGGTTTCGGTCGTGGGCGGAGCAGGAGCACGCAGGCTACGATGGCGCAGAGGCAAAAGCCGAGCGCGAGCAGTCGGCGCCGCCGCCGGGACGGCTTCCGCTGCAGGCGCGGCGGGGCGGGGGGTGGTTGAATGACCGGAGGAGCTTCCATGTCCGGGCATTAACGCCGCCAGCGGCGGAGATTCGGGGTGGGTTGGAGGCGCGGCGGCAGGGGCGGACGCCCGGGAATGGGGGGCGAGGCAATGACCGGGGGGTGACCCGCGGGCGCGGGCGAAGCCACGAAGGAAGGCGGTGCGGGCCATTCGCCGATTTTAGCGTCGGCCGCCGAGGTGGCGGCCCCCGGTACCATTGGCGGCGAAGGGGCGGCCGCGGGCATTCCGGCCCGCAAGGCTTCCGCGGCCGCCAAAACCTGGTAGCCGTTGACGCACCATTCCAAGCGGCCGGAGGCAAGGTCCACCAGCAAGCCATGCACGGGGATCCGCGGGCCGATCAAGGGACTGGCCCGCACGAAATCGACCGCCTTGAGCACATTCTGGCGTTCGCTGGCGAAGAGTCCAAAGAATTCCAGCAGATTGTCCGGCAAGGCGGCACGTTCCACCCCCAGGGTGCGGAAGGATTCCAAGAGCTGCAAGGCCGAGGTCGCGGCCACCCGGCAGTCATTATGTCCAATAATGGCGATTTCCCGGGCGCCTTTCACCGCGCAGGCGAGCGCCAGGGAGCGGAGGGTGCTGCTCAGCGGGCCGGTGATGATATTGCCCGCGTTGCGCAGCCAGATGAATTGCTCCTTGGGCAGCCCCAACACCTCGGGAAAGAGCGGGTTTAACCGTGCGTCGATGCACGTGAGCGCCGCGAGGGGCAGGGCGTCCGGAAATTCCGCGGGCCGGAGGCCGGCCTCGGTTTCCCCGCGAAAGGCCCGGGCTTGGGCGTCCAAAATGGCTTCAAAGAGGCGCATGGGGAGGGTTCAGCGCCGCCGGGCGGTGAAAAAGTAGATCAACGAGCCCACGCAGGGCAGGAAGGCGACGACGAGAAACCAGTAGAGCATTTGTTTGGAACTCAAACGTTGGTTTTCGATGCAATCGATGATCATCCAGATCCAAAAAACCAACATGGCGCAGTAGAACAGCCAACCGCCGAAGCCGAACTTGAAAAGAAAAGAAGGAGGCACAACCCATTAATCCTTCGCCGCCCGGCCGCCCGCGGAGCCGGCGGACGGGGTTGGGGTTGGCGATTTGGCCCCGGCCTGGCTCCGGTCGGGCGAAGGCGCCAAGGGCTTCCTTAAGTTGGCTCCGAAGTGACGCATCGGGGAAGTTCACCGCCGCCGGCCGGCGAAAAAGTAGATCAGCGACCCCACGCAGGGGAGGAGAACGACGACGAGGATCCAGACGATCCGCTCGTTCGGGTCCAGGCGGCGATTGTTGGCGCAATCCACAATCATCCAAATCCAGAAGGCAAACGCGGCGCCGGAGACCAGCAAGCCGCCCAGGGAAAACAAGAGGGCAAATACGGAGGAGATCATAGGTTAAATTTTTGGGGTGGCACCGTCCGCGGGGTCGGCGGGCGCCGCCGGGGTGGGCGACTTGGCCATGGCTTGGCGCAGAGCGGGGACTTGGGCGAGCAGTTTTTCGAAATCAACCCCGGTGAGGCTCTCGATGACCGGCGGCAATTGGCTGATGATTTGGGTGACATCGCCCGTGAGTTTGCTGGCGCCGCCGCCGGGGCCGTTGCCGCTGTTGATGATGACCATGCGCTCCATCTTGGAGAGGGGTTCGCTGATCCTGGCCGCCACTTCGGGCAGGATGCGGATGATCATTTCGATGACCGCGGCTTCGTTGTAATCCCGGAACGAAGCCGCCTTGAGGCGCATGGCTTCGGCGGTCGCGGCGCCCTGGGCTTCGATGATGGAGGCTTCGGCGAGGCCGCGGGCTTTGTTGGCCTCCGCTTCGGCCAAGCCGGTGGCCTTGGTGACATCGGCGCCGGCAAAGCCCGTGGCTTTGGTGGCGGCGGCGGCGCCGGAGGCCTCGGCTTCCAACTGGAATTTGCGGGCGTTGGCCAGGGTTTCGACGCGGTAACGTTCCGCGTCGGCGGGCTTCTGCACCATGGCTTCCAACTCGCGTTGTTTGCGGAGGATTTCCTGCTGCTGGAGTTCGATCTGTTTTTGCTTCTCGACGATGCTGACCTGCACCTCCTCGGCTTTCACCAATTGGCCGGTCTTGTACTTTTGCAGGTCGTAGGCCAAATCCGCCTCCGCTTTGCGCTGGTTCACCACGGCTTGGTATTGGGCGAGGTTGGATTGGTAATCGCGCTGGGCTTCGGCAATTTTGCTGTCGGCTTGGAATTTGGCCTCCTGCCCGGCTTGGATCGCCTGCGAGGAGCGGATCATGGCGTCCCGATCGGCTTCGGCTTGGGCGATTTGCGCGTCGCGTTTGACTTGGGCGATGCGGGGGCGGCCGAGGGCTTCGAGGTATCCCTGGGCGTCCCGGATGTCGCGAATGGTGAAGCTGACGATGGACAAGCCCATGTTGGCCATGTCCCCGGCGGCGACTTCCTGGACTTTGGAGGCGAAGGCGTCCCGGTTTTGATACAATTCCTCGACGGTCATGGTCCCAAGAATGGCTCGCAGGTGGCCTTCCAAGGTTTGGGTGGCGACGTTTTTGATTTCGTCCACCGTTTTGCTTAGAAACTGCTCGGCGGCGGTGGCCACGGAAACATCATCGCCCTTGACCTTGATTTGCGCCACGCCGTCCACTTTGACCGGCACGCCCTTGGAGGTGTAAACCTCGGGGGTTTGCACATCAATGGTCAGCAATTCCAAGGACAGCACATCGACTTTTTCAATGAAAGGGTAAACGAAGGTGCCGGCCCCTTTGATGATACGAAAGCCCCTCATGCGGGAGGCGCCGTCGACATCCACATACGGGCTGCGGCGGCCGGACACGATCAAGACTTGGTTCGGACCGACCTTGGTGTAGCGGCTGAAAAAGGTGACCACCAAGAGGAACAGCACGACGCCCACGATGACGGGGGCGATGATCGAGAAGGGGGAGATCTCGGCAAGCAGCGCAAACGGATTCATAAAATGGGTCGAGGCTGTGTGGGGTGGGCGTGAATCACCGCGGCGCGACGTAAAACTGCGAACCAATGATGCGCACGATGCGGACGGATTGGCCCGCGGAAAGGTGGCGGCCCGCTTCCTCGCGGGCCGGGGCGGTGTAGCGCGAGCCGCCCGCCACGTAGGCGATCTCCCCCACGCCGGCATCCGGAATGGGTGAAATCACCGTGGCGGAGGAGCCGACCAATTCGGAAACCTTGGATTCACTGGAACCCTGGGTGCGGGCGAAAACGAACCGGAGGAAGCCGAGGAGGATGGCGGCGGCGGCCAGCGCCCCCGTCAAGGCCACCGCGGCACTCCAAGGGGGCGGCCGCAGGGCGGGGATTTCGCGGCAAATCAAACCCAAGCCGCCGAACACGGTGACAAAAGCGGTGATGATGGTGGGACTGAAGGCCGAGGCGCCGGGGGAATCGCTGCCGTCGTTGCCGGCTTCGGCATGGCCGCCGCTGCCGGTGATGGGCGCGTCGTGGCCGCCGCCAAAAAAGTGGCCGAAGAGGGTGCCCAACAGAGTGAACACCAAGCCCACCAACAAACACCCGAGGTAGATTTTTAGATCCATAGCGCCGGTTCCGTCGGTTACGGGGATAATATCCCACCGGCCCGCCCGGCGACGCAAGTGGAATCACGACGCCAAATTGTAACGTTCCGGCGGGCGACAAAGAATTCGACAAAAACCCGGGCATGGGCGAGGTTGAAGCCGATACTGGTAACGGCCCGAAGGGGGCGTCTTCACCGGTTCCAGCGCCCGTCCGGGCGGATTTGGTTGCCGATATTCAATCTAGCTATGATGCCGTTGTTTCGCTGTTTGGTTCGTGGGGGCGCACTATTGCTGCTGGCCGCCCTGCCGGTCGCCGCCCAAACCACCTTGCTCAATTTCAACACCCCCGGCCAATACACGAACAATTTCGCCCCGTGGAACGATAACGGGGCCGCGGCCAACGGGATGAATTATTCCTTCAGCGAAGGGACAAATGCCGGCGTGGGGGGCGGCGGCGGGGTGACCGTATTCGCCAGTAACGATACCACGGCCGCTTACAAGGCGGGGAATTGGAACTTGGCCGCCACCGGCGCCACCGTGATGGTGTCCGTGATGGTCAACGCCAACGGGCAGTCGAGCGGGGACCGGCTGCAACTGGGCCTGCTCAATTCGCCCACCAACGGGCTCAATTCCAATCCCGGGGTCGCTTTTGCCTCCTATCGCTTCGTGCCCGCCACCGCGACCACTTGGAACCTGTTCGAGCAGGTCCGCTCCGGCAACGTCACCCTCACCAGCGGGGCCTTGGGGACGGTGAATGTCATCCCGGGCCACTGGTATAAATTTGTGGTCGGGTTCACCAATACCAGCGGGGCCACGGGTGATTTTGGGGCGAATTGCGCCTGGTTGGACTACGGGGTCACGGGGTTGACTCCCGGAACCAACGCCATCACGTTCGCCACGGCCACCAGCCACGCGGCCATGGACATAGCCACGAACACCGCGGTGTGGCCCGCGCTGCGCGCCTTTCAAGACGCCGGGATTTCGGCGTGGGACAATTTTACGGTCTTTACGGCCGCCAGCGGGCCGCTCATCACCCTGCCCTTGGCGAACGCGATGGTCTCGAATGGCGCCCCGGCGTCCTTTTCCGTGGTCGCGGATGGTCCCGGCCCCTTGAGCTTTGGTTGGTACCTCAACGGAAACCTGGTCGCGGGTGCGACCAACCCGAGTTACTCCATCCCCGCCGTCAGCAGCGCCTACAATTCGGTGATCGTGGTGGTCGCCAACGCCAACGGCAGCACGGCGAGCCAGGCGTCGATTTCCATTCTCACCACGCCGACCAACCTGCCGCCGACGCAGACCAATCTACTGCCGGTGGCCGTGACCGGGTACAACCGCGATGTGGTGATCGAAAACACCGCTCCCGCGGCGCCGTATAATGCGTACGCACTGGAAATGAACGCCGGCGAAGGCACGTGCTTTTACCAGCACGGTTTGGCCGGCACCACCTACGGGTTGCCGGTCACCGGCATTTTCACCAATGCCGCCGAGGGTTCGATCTTCCAATTCCAACCCTACACGACGAACAATGCCTTGGTGATGAGCTCGGACACCGGGATTGCGACCGGTACGCTGACGCTGGTCAATCCGGCGACTTACAACAAAATCTCGGTGATCGCGCACTCCGGCTCGGCGGGCGGGACGTCCGCGGGGGTCTTGACCTTCAATTTTGCGGACGGCACGACGTTCGTGACGAACTTCAACGCCTTCGATTGGTTCTTCAACGGGGGCTTCGCGTTGCAAGGAGTGGACCGCATCAATATTGGCACCGGCGGCACCGGCGGGGGACCGAACGATCCGCGGTTTTACTACACCACCTACAACCTCGCGGCGCTGCTGGGCGCGACGAACAAGCCGATCGCCAGCCTTTCATTCGGGCAGGCGCCCGGCTCCGGGGCGACCGCGGTTTATGCCGTGAGCGGACTGCCCGCGAATCAAACCAACTCCTTCCAATTGGCGACCGTGACCAACCTGCCCGCGAGCGGGGTGGCGCCGACCAGTGCCAACGCCAATGGCCAGGTCGTGGCGACGGGTGGCTTCGCCCCGACGGTCACGCTCTTCTATGGACCCGCCAACGGCGGCACGAACGCGGCGAATTGGGCGGGCAGTGTCCCCCTCGGACTGCAAACCGGCGCGTATGCCGTGGCGCTCACCAATCTGTCACCCGCCACCACGTACTATTACACCGCGCAGGCCGTGAATTTCGCCGGCACGAATTGGGCCGCGGGCGCGGCCAGTTTTAAAACCACCGCGGCCGGCGCCCCGGTCGTGGTCAACGCGCCCGCTACCGCCGTCAATGGAACTTACGCGACGGTCAATGGCCAGGTGTTGGGCACCGGGGGGTTGGTGGCCGGCGTCACACTGTATTTCGGGCCCGCGGATGGGGGCACCAATGCGGCCAATTGGTCCAACAGCATCGCGCTGGGGCCGCAAACCGGGGCCTTCGCCCAAACCTGGACGGGGTTGAAGCCCAACACCACCTACTATTACACGGCGTTCGTGACAAACGTGCTCGCCGGCGGTTGGGCCGTGCCGTCGTTTTCCTTTACGACCGGGGCCACCAACCCGGCCGCCGGCCTGGTGCCGATGCTCACTTATCACAACGACAACTCCCGGCAGGGGGTGAACACCAACGAGACCCAGTTGACTCCGGCGAACGTGAACTCCAACACCTTTGGCAAACTGTGGACCTACCCGGTGGACGGCTACGTTTACGCCCAACCCTTGGTGATGACCAATGTGGCAATCCTGGGCAAAGGCACGCACAATATCGTCATCGTGGTCACCGAGCATGAATCG
>CAIYZC010000377.1 GCA_903930565.1 uncultured Pedosphaera sp. | reverse complement strand
GCCGAACGGCAATCCCTCGGGCGGCACCAACGGGTTCCGGGACGATCTGATCACCACCAAAGCCCCCACCAACAACCCGAGCGGCCCCGGGCGTTTTGGACCGGGCGGCAACGGTACGGATTTGGGCAATGGCGGCAAGCTGGGCGGTTCGGATGCCGGGAATACGAAACCGATCGAATCCACCCCGGTGCTCCCGCCGCCGGTGATTCCCGAAACCGTCAAACCCACCCCCCCGACCCCCCCGCCGGACATCAAATTGGGCGAAAACGGCATCCCGCCCAACCCCCTCGGCTCGCATGATAATTGGACGCAGAATCCCACTATCTTGGAGTCCCAAACGGTTTATTTTGACTTTGACAAATCCTCCATCCGCAGCAGCGAGCAGGGCAAGTTGCAGGCCGTTTCGGACTACCTGCGCTCCAACCCCACAGTCGCGGTGTTGATCACCGGCAACTGCGATGAACGCGGCACCGAGGAATACAACCGCTCGCTGGGTGAGCGCCGCGCCCTGGCCGCCCGGGAATACCTGATCAAGCTGGGCCTCGAAGCCGCCCGCCTCGACACCGTGACCTATGGCGAAGACCGCCCTGCCGATCCCGCCCACAACGAAGCCGCTTGGGCCCGCAACCGCCGCGCCGAGTTCATCATTCTGACCGCGCCAGGAGCCAAGTAAGCCGCTTCTTCGCCCCCGGCTTCGGCCGGGGGAGGCATTACGCCAGGGGGTGGTTTTTATCCCTTTACTTGAACCACCCGCTGGCGTATGTTTTTTTTATTGGCACACGCTATGAACATTTTGATCGCCGGCATTTTGGGGGGATGGGAGATGATTCTCATCTTGGCCGTGGTTTTGTTGCTGTTCGGTTCCCGCAAACTCCCGGAGCTGGCCAAAGGCTTGGGGCAGGGGATTAAAGAGTTCAAAAAGGCCTCCCGCGACGGTGACGGCCGGGCTTGAACCGGTCCTTCAGGTTACAGACAGGTGAATAGCGGCCGCCCGCGATTCGTCCGTGCCTGATGGGGACGGTTGGCGGGTGAGAGTTTTGATTTCAAGTTTGGATTAAACGCAAATCGTTTCGTGAAGCGCATTCGGCCTTAAAGCCGCTTGGGCGCGGTTCCGAAACCAAGAAACAATTTTTATGAACATGATGCTGGCTAGTTTTATCGGTGGCTGGGAGATGGTCCTCATTCTCGCGGTGGTTTTGGTTTTGTTTGGCTCCAAGAAATTGCCCGAGTTGGCCAAGGGCCTGGGCCAAGGCATCAAGGAATTCAAGAAAGCCACCCGCGAAGTCTCCGAAGAAATCTCCTCCTCGGTGCATGACAATTCGCCGGCTCCCGCCCCGCGCAAACTGCCCTCCGCCACCGTGCCGATGGACCAATCGCACACCCCCGCCAACGATCCGAATCCGGCTCAAAAGGCCTGATTTCCCGTTCGCCGCCGCCCGTTTTGCCTTAGCGCGCTATCGCCATGCCCTTGGACCAGCCGGATTCCGAGCACCCCCACGATGCTGATGTGGAGGTCTTGGACAATGATGAGGGCGGGCCGGTCAAATCGTTCCTGGAACATTTGGAGGACCTGCGCTGGGTCCTGATCAAGAGCTCGGTCACCATCGGGGTGGCCATGATGATCTGCTTGATCGGCGGTAATTACGTGGTCGGGGTCATCAAGCGCCCTCTCGAAAAGGCCAAGATCAACTATTCGGGCAAGGAGCAGGTGGCGGTGGTCCTGTTGGGCACCAACCGTCTCCAAACCCTGCGTCTGGATGACGCCCAACGCCAGAGTTTCCTCCTCCCCACCAACCGCTACCTCGCCGTGCGGGTGGAACCGGTGGCCATCGGCAGCAATGTGGTGCTGACCGTGCGGAATGATCCCACGGTGGACGCCAAGGAATTGGCGGAACAAATGAAAGTGGACCTGAGCACGCTCAGTCCCGCCGGCGGTTTCATGGTGGCTTTTCAGGTGGCCTTTTACGCCGGTTTGGCCGTTTCTTCCCCGTTCATCTTTTACTTCCTGGCGCAATTCATTTTCCCCGCCCTGAAGTGGAATGAGAAGAAGTACATTTACCGCGGCCTGGGGTTCGCCATTCCGCTGTTTATCCTGGGCGTTTGCTTCTGTTATTTTCTCCTCATGCCGGTGGCCTTGGCCGCTTCGCAACTCTATTCCACTTGGTTGGGGCTTTCGGCGGACATCTGGCGGGCGGAAGATTACATCAGCTTTGTTTGCAAGTTCATGCTCGGCATGGGCTTGGGCTTTGAAATGCCCGTGGTGATTCTCGTCCTCGTCAAGTTGGGGATCCTGAACTACGCGATCCTGTCCAAGGCCCGCCGCTACATGATCGTCATCAACTTGGTGCTGGGCGCGGTGCTCACCACCCCCGAAGTGCTCACCCAGGTGTTGATGGCCATTCCGCTTCAGATCCTTTACGAAATCAGCGTTTGGATTGCCTGGTATTGGGAACGCCAGGAGCGCAAGCGCGCCCGTGAAGCCGGCGAAGACACCGAGTAATCGGCCGTGATCGGGGCGGGGTGGCTCAAAAGCCGCCCCGTGTTGAATCCTCTTGGCTGCTGCAGGCCTGGGAGCTGCCAATGCCCGCTGCTGGACATTGGGCGCCCCGACCCGCCTGATTCCTGCCCAGCCACCTGCTGTTCGTATTTCGCGGCATCCTCTGGATTGCGGGTTCTTCGCGGCGGTTGCACGCCAATCCGCCGAGGTCAATTCCCGCCAATGAAGGTTGGCAATGAGTGGCGTGCCACGCCCGGTACCGCTCCGCTTTTTCCACACCGCCCCGGATGGGGTGGGGGAAGGCGTGCCTCCCTCCCGCCGCCCAAATCTCCTTTTGCCTTTCGCGGGTCGCGTTTAGCCTTGCCCCGTTTCCCGGTACCCACGCCGGGGGCATTATGACGCCACGAATGTTGATCAATCCGGATTCCGCCGCCGCGTGGACGGCGGAGTTGCGCGCGGGCGCCACCACCGTGGGACGCGACCCCGGGAACGACATCGTCCTGGCCCATGATTCGGTGGCGGACTTTCATGCGCGGCTGGTTTGGGAGGACGGGCGGGTCCGGTTGGAGGATTTGGGCACCGGACGGGGCACGCTCGTGGATTTGCAGCCGGTGCGGGAAGCCCGGTTGCGGCACGGCCACGTTTTGCGCCTGGGGGCGGTGGAATTGCGTTTGGAGTTGACCGCCCCAACCGCGCCCCCTGCCGAGCCGGCGCTGTTGCCCCCGGTTTCCTCCGCCCCGTTACGCTTCCGCCCGGCCGCCGACTCCTCCGCCTATCCCTCGCCTATGGCCGGAGCCAATCCGGCCTCGTCACCACCTTCCCCACCGCTTCCCGCCCCCCCGATACCGCCGCCGATCCGGGGCCTGCCCGCTCGGGAATTGCCGTCCCTGCCGCCCCTGCCTCCGCCCGCCCCGGGCAGCCATGCGGAATTGTGCCCGCGACACCCGGAATCAGTGGTGCGTTGGCATTGCTGCGCCTGCGGGCACGCTTTCTGTGTCCGCTGTGTGGGCGGGGAGGGGAGTGGCGCCGGGGGAGCCGATTTCCAACCCGCCTGCCCCGAGTGTGGCGTCGCTGGGGAACGCCCGCCCGCGCCTTTGCCCGTCCCCCGTCCCGCCGGTCGGCCGGCGGAGCGGGATTTCCTGCCGAGTGTGGGCGCGAGCTTTGCGTACCCGCTTCACGGTGACGGAATGATCCTGATCATTGCGGGCACCTTGTTCTACATGCTGATCGGCGGGCGGATGCTCAGCTTTGGCGCGCTCTTCGGGTTTGCGGGCTTGGTGGTGGGGATCTTTGGCAGCGGTTACTTGCTGGCCTACCTGCAGGCCATCATCACTTCGACGGCCGCGGGGGATGAAACCTTGCCGGATTGGCCGGATTTCTCCGGTTGGTCGGATGTCTTGGAACCCCTTTGGCAGGGAGTGGTGCTGGTCGCGGGCTGCGGCTTGCCCGCGGCTTTGGTCTTCTTTTTCGCCCGCCCCTTGGGTGATGCGGCCTGGATTCTGGCCTTGGCCGCGGGGGCTTTTTATCTGCCCATGGCCTTCACCGCCGTCACCTTGTTCGGCACGCTCGGGGCCATGGATCCGCGGTTGGTGGTGCGGTCCATTGCCCGGGTG
>CAIYZC010000376.1 GCA_903930565.1 uncultured Pedosphaera sp. | reverse complement strand
GACCAATTTGCCGGGCTTGCACCCGGCCGCCTCCCCGTCCTCGCCTGGTCGGTCAACGGCGGTGCGGTCCAGGTCCACCAACTGGTGGCTGGCGAAACCCTCTTCCCGCTCGTTACGAACACACCCGATCCCGCCGTGGAACTTTATGTGCGCGGCGGTTCGCCCTTCGAAGACCGCTTCCGCGGTGCGGTGCCCCCGAATTCGGTGCGGATCACCGGGTTGGTCGCCGACGACGGCGCCGCCCTGCTGCGCCCCACCGATTTGCGTCCCGTGTGGTTGAATATCGGCGATTCCATCCTCTCCGGCGACGGCGCGGCCTACGCCGCCGGCCAGGGGCGTCCGCCCGATGACGGTTGGGCCGCCTCGGACGACGGCCGGGCGAGCTACGGCTGGTTGTTGGCCAACCATTTCGGCTACCGCGAATCCCGGATCGCCTATGGCGGCTACGATTGGGGTGGGGGCATGGCCGGTGTACCCGGCTTGGCCAAGCTGATCGATCAAACCACCGCCGACGCCAGCCGCCTGCGCGCGGACGTCCTCAGCCCCTTGCCCGCGGTGGTGCTTATCAACCTCGGTGAAAACGGCACGCCCTCCGGGAGCACGGTCACCAACGCCCTTGCGCATCTGCGCCGCCGACTCAGCCCGGCCACCACGGTTTTGGTGATGATCCCCGTTGCCGGACGCGGCCGCGCGGAAATCACCGCCGCGGTGCTGAATTACCAAACCGCCACTGGCGACGCCGCGTTGCATTTGGTTGATTTGGGGCCCCTGAAATTCGCTACCTGCGACGGCCAGCTCCCCACAGCCGCCGGCCATCAAACCATCTACGAAGCGGCCTTGTCCCGGCTCGCTGCTCTCGTGCGGCCCGTGCCCGCCTCCGTGACAGACGCACCCTTTTGGCGCGCCTCGATCATGACGAATGAGCCCGTCTTGTTCGTGCAGGCAGCCGGCCAACCTACCGCCACCGCCCGGCTCCTGTTCACCCCCGCCGTGCCGCCGCAGGTCACCCTGCCTGATCAACTCCAGCGCGCCGAACCCGGCCGCGATTACGTCTGGGAACCCGGCGCCCGCCTGCTCACGCTCACCACCAACTCCCGCCTGCCCTTCCGCACCGCCGCGGAGTTGGCGCCTCCGCCCGGCACCCCCCACACCATGATGGGCGTGCTCTTTTACGAGGGCCGTTATTTCCACGACCTCCAGTGCCAGGTTTCCTACCCCCACACCGACACCTGGCCCGCCGCCGCCCTCCCCGCGTCCGCCACCAATGTCCTGCCCCGCACCCGGCAACGTTTGGCGGCCCGGCAACCGGTCAAAATCGTCACCTTGGGGGACAGCATCACCGAAGGCTACAATGCCTCCGGCTTTCGCCAAACCTTGGCCCCGCCCTTCCAGCCGCCGTATCCCGAACTCTTGGCCGACCTCCTCACCCGCCGTTTTGCCGCGCCCGTGGCCGTCGCGAACCTTGGCCGTGCCGGCACCCAAGCCGGCTGGGGCCGCGATCAAGTCGCCCGCGTCGCCGCCGAGCATCCCGACCTCGTGGTGCTGGCCTTCGGCATGAATCACAGCGAGCCCGCCCCCAACTTTGCGAAAACCATGTCCGTCCTCCTCGCGGACGTCCAAGCCGCCTGTCCCGCCGCGGAAGTGATCCTGGTCGCGCCCATGACCGGCAATCCCAAGGGTTTCCCGCCCGAGCGCTTCACCGCCTACCGCGACGCCCTCCGCGACCTGGCCAACCGCCCCCAAGTGGCCCTGGCAGACGTCACCACCCCATGGCTGGAACTCCTCCAGCGCACACCCTTCGCCGACCTCAGCGGCAACCACATCAACCACCCCACCGACTTCGGCCACCGCCTCTACGCCGACGTCATTGGCGAATTGTTG
>CAIYZC010000375.1 GCA_903930565.1 uncultured Pedosphaera sp. | reverse complement strand
GCACCTGGTCCTGATTATTGCGCCAAGAGTGGGCGAACAATTCTGAGCCTCCTTGCCTCCTCTTCCGAAGCCCAGGGTGGGGGAGTCGGCGAATTGCTCAGCCCGGGAACTTGGCCAACGGCAGGCAGTTGCAATCCGGGCACGTGCCGTCGGGAGTGGTGAATTGGGACTCGCAGCGGGGGCAGTAGGTGAGGCAGGCGGGTTCCGCCCGTTCTGGCGGGCGCGTGAGGTCGGGGACGTTGATTTTTTGCCCCTGCAGGAAATTGGTGACGGCGCCGAGGAGGGCGGTGCGGGCGGCGGCTTCCGTGGCGAGCGCGGCCGGCGGGGCGGATTCGGGGCAGACCGGGAGAACGGGGTGGCGCAGCTCCAAAACGACGCGGCGGGCGAAGGCGGTGAAATCCTCCGGGGATAACAGAACCTGCGCCACCGCGAGCGGGTGGAAGCCCGTGAAGAGGTGTCGCGCCAGGGTGTCGTGGGCGCGGGCGGAGCTGGCCGGAGCAAGGAGAATGAGGCAATCCTGCGTGAGGCGGTCGTCCTCTTCCATGGGGTAAAGGCGTCGATGGGCGCGGTGGAACAGAACGGTGTTGGTAATCGTAAAGGCCAGGAGGACGAGCAGGACGGGCAGCCAGGTCCGGAGGAAACCGAAGCGCCAGATGGCGGCCGGGGCGAGCAGGAAGAGGTAGCACCACAGGAGATTGCAGGAATTGCGCAAGGGGCGCGCCAAGGGGGCGAAGGTCTGCCAGCGCGCCTGAATGGCCGCCGTATCGAAGGCGGCGCGGAGGGTGGCGGCAAGGGCCTGCTCCCGCCGCGTCGCGGGGAGGGCGGCCAATTCGCGCAGTTGGGCCGCGAGGCTGCCCGCTTGGTACAGCGAATTGGTGGTGACCAACGTGAGCTTCCCCACACGGAGTCGGCGGCCGCTGACGGTGAGGTCCCGCACGTCGGTGAAGGGTAACCAACGGCCGGACTGGGGCGGCCGCCAGCCGGGGTTGAGGCATTGGGCGACGTACGCGAACACGCCGTCCGGGCCCACGGAGAGCGGGGACTGAGCGGCGGGGATCAGGTAACCCAAGGGCGGCAGGGGCGGGGCGAGGACGAGTCCGCCGGCGGGGTTGCCCAGCGCGGTGGCCGGGTGGTGCAAGCGCCACCGGCCGCGCGCATCCATGCGGAAGGCGACCGCGCCGCGGCGCAACCACACCCCGCATTCCCAGAGGTAGATCACCGCGACCACGAGGACCATCAATTGGAGTTCACTCATGGCGGAACGGCCCGCAGGCGGGCGCGGTCAATCAAAAGCCGGTGGGCCGGTCGTCGGAGGGGCTGGCCGGCGGAGGGCTGGGCGGGGTGCTCTTGCCGGTGAAGAGGCGTTTGACAAAGCTGACGCACGCGGCGATGCCAACCGCGACCAGTTTCCAGCCTTTTTTCAGAAAGAGTAGGAGCGCGCCGAAGAGGCCGGTTTTGACTGCGACGACCGCGGCGCCGCCGGTGACCAGGGCCGCCAGGCCGTATTTGGCGATTTTGTCGCCCTGCCGGTATTCGGCGTAGCGTTCGCCCGCCTTGAAGTCGTAGCCCGTCAGGAGCTTTTGGTAAGTGGGCAGGGTGGCGTCCAGCTCGGAGGG
>CAIYZC010000374.1 GCA_903930565.1 uncultured Pedosphaera sp. | reverse complement strand
CTTGGCGGACTGGCGGTTCACGAACGCATCCAGCGCCTCCTTGAGCATGGCCAGGGCCATTTCCGCCATGCGGGGGATGTCCACGTAGGGCTTGAGCTGCGGCTCCGCGCTCAACTCCAGGGAGCGCCGGGCGATGGTCGTCGCCTCGTCCGCCACCCGTTCCAAATCGTGGGAGATCTTCATGGCGACGGTGATCAACCGCAGGTCCGTGGCCAGCGGCGCTTTCGAAAGCAGCACGATCGCAAATTCGTCGATCTCGATTTCGAGCTGGTCGACAATCCCGTCATCCACAATCACCTGGCGGGCCAATTCATCATCGCGCTGGGTCAGGGCTTGAATGGCGCGGGTCACGGCGCTTTCGGCATGGCTGGCCATGGTGAGCAGTTTTTCCTTCAACTGCGCCAGTTCGTTTTCAAAATGTATGGTCATAGGATGTTGCGCGGAGGGATCGACGCCCGCGCGGGCGCGCTCAGCCGAAGCGGCCGGTGACGTAATCCTCGGTTTGCTTCTGCGACGGGTTCGTGAAAATCCGCCCCGTGCGGTCGTATTCCACCAAGGACCCCATGTAAAAGAAGGCGGTGTAATCGGAAATCCGGGCCGCCTGCTGCATGTTGTGGGTCACGATCACGATGGTGTACTCCTGTTTGAGCTCCAAAATCAACTCTTCCACTTTCGAGGTGGCGATGGGGTCCAAGGCCGACGCCGGTTCGTCCATGAGCAAAATCTCCGGCCGGATGGCGATGGCGCGCGCGATGCACATGCGCTGCTGCTGGCCGCCGGAGAGGCCGAGCGCGCTGCTGTGCAGCCGGTCTTTGACCTCCTCCCAAAGGGCGGCGCCCCGGAGGCTCTTTTCCACAATGCCTTCCATTTCGCTGCCGCTCCGCATCCCTTGCAGGCGCAGGGCGTACGCGATGTTTTCGTAAATGCTTTTCGGGAACGGGTTGGACCGCTGGAACACCATCCCCACGCGCTTGCGCAGCTCGATCACGTCCACCTGGTCGTGGTAAATATCGTGCCCCGCCACCCGCACCACCCCCTCGATGCGGACATTGTCGATGAGGTCGTTCATCCGGTTGAAGCAGCGCAACAAAGTCGATTTGCCGCAGCCGGAGGGGCCGATGAAGGCCGTCACCATCTTCTCGCGAATCCGGATACTGATCTCCTTCAACGCTTTGGACGGCCCGTAGTAGAGCGCAAGCTTTTCCGTCTCAATCAATGCGGGATCGCCCGTCGCGGCGGCGGCGGCGGGAGCGGCCTCGGAACGGGGCGCGTTGAAACGGGTGGGGGCGGGGCTGGCGTCGGACATAAAAATCGTTTCCGTTCAATTGAGCGCGCGGAGCTTCTTGCGCATCCGGGCGCGGACGAAAATGGCCACCAAATTCAAACCGAAGGTCAGCAGCAGGAGCACGGCCACCGTGGCGTAGAGAATGGGTTTGGTGCGGTCCACATTGGGGGATTGGGTGGAGAGCACGAAAACGTGGTAGCCGAGGTCCATGAATTGGTCGGTCACGGAGTGCGGCAGCGAAGCCATGTAGTAGGCCGCGCCGGTAAACAAAATCGGCGCCACTTCGCCCGAGGCGCGGCTCACGGCCAGAATCCCCCCGGTCATGATGCCCGGGAGGGCCTGGGGCAACACAATCCGGATAATGGTCTGAAGCTTGGTTGCCCCCAGGGCGAGGCTGGCTTCCCGCAGGCCCGGGGGAATGGCCTTGAGCGCCTCCTCGGTGGTCACAATCACCACCGGCAACGTCATGACGGCCAGGGTGAGCGAGGCCCAGATAATGGCGGGTTTGCCAAAGGCGATGATCTCGGGATGGCCCGGGTGCAGCGCCGGATCCAGAATGGAATGACCGACGAAATTAATGAAAAAGCCCAAGCCGAACAGGCCGAACACAATCGAAGGCACCCCCGCGAGATTGTTGACCGCCATGCGGATGGCCCGGGTGAAAACGGAGGTGGTGTGGGCGTATTCCGTCAAGTACACCGCCGTGATCACCCCCACCGGAATCACAAAAATGGTCATCAGGATCACCCGCGCCGTGGTGCCGAAGATCATGGGGAAAATCCCCGCCTTGTCCACGTCGAACATGTCCTTCTCCGTGCCCGCGGTGACGAATCGCCAGGACAAACCGGACCAACCGTTGGCGAACACCGTGCCCAGAATAATGGCGAGAATGGCCAGGATGAGGACCGTGGCCAAGCCAGTCAGACCGCTGAAAAAGAAAGACGCCGCGTCAAACCGCGTCGTCTCAAAGGCGGGCCGGGCGGGAGGTTTCATCGGCGTTTGCCCTCCAAGCGGCGTTTGAGCCGGTGGACCACAAAATCCCCCGCCAGGTTGGACAGGAAAGTGACCACAAACAGCAGGGTACCCAACATGAACAGAATCCGATAATGCGGCCCGCCCACCACCGCCTCGGCCATCTCGGCCGCGATGGTCGCGGTCATGGTGCGGGTGGAGTCCAGCAGACTCCACGAAACAATACTGGCGTTGCCGCTGGCCATCAGCACGATCATGGTCTCCCCAATGGCCCGGCCGAACCCGAGCACCACGGCGGCAAAGACGCCCGGGATCGCCGCGGGCAGCACGATTTGCCAAGCCGCCTGCCAGCGCGAGGCGCCCAGCGCCAGCGCCGCCTGGGTGTAGGCCCGCGGCACGCTGGTCAACGCGTCCTCGGCCACGGAAAACACGCCGGGAATGATCGCCAACCCCAGGGCGATGCCCGCGATGAAAGCGTTGAGGCGGGACTGGTAACCGAACACCTTTTGCAGCACCGACGCCATCGCGATCAACGCGAAAAAGCCGAGCACCACCGACGGAATCCCGGCCAGCATTTCGATCGCCGGTTTGAGCCATTCCCGCGCCCGCGCGTTGGCGAGTTGCGAAACATAGATCGCCGCCGCCAGGGCCAGGGGCACCGAGAACAACAAGGCCACGACCGTCGCCTTGAGACTCCCCAACAAGAGGGGGATGATATTGTACTTTTGGATTTCCGACACCGGCTGCCAAATATAAACCGGCGTTTTGTAGCCCGACCATTGGTGGGGG
>CAIYZC010000373.1 GCA_903930565.1 uncultured Pedosphaera sp. | reverse complement strand
CGGAAACGATCAGCCAATGGGTCACCAACCCCAACGCCCCCGAGGAATTGCTGGTCGTCACCAACCAGGAGGTCCGCTACACCTTCACCTCCCGCGGCGGCGGCCTCAAGGAAGTCACCCTCTTGCAATACCCGGAAAACGTCACCGGGGCGCGGGACGCCGGCAAAGCGAACGGCCATTACGCCCCGCTGAACAATCCGGCCGCCCCGCCGATCCTGACCATCTTGGCCGCCGGCGCCGAACCGATCCAAGGGGACGGCGTGTTCCACTTGGGCCGCACCCCCCGCGGCGGCGTGCGCGCGGAAAAATCTCTCCCCGGCGGCTTGGCGATCGTCAAAGATTTCGAGTTCACCAGCAATTACGTCGTCGCGGCGACCGTGCGGTTGGCCAATACGGGCACGCAAGCGTTGAGCCTGCCGGCCCAGGAATGGGTGGTGGGCGCCGCCACCCCGATGGGGCCCCAGGACAAGGGCGCGGCCGTGGCCGTTTCGTGGTACAACAGCAACAAAGTGGACCAAGTGGCGTTGAGCTATTTCAACACCAACACCACCATGCTCTTCTTCTTCCCCCGCACCCCGGCCACCGAGTACCGGGCGGGCCACGGGGATGTGGCTTGGGTGGCGTCCCAAAATCAGTTTTTCACCCTCGCGGCCATGCCCACCAACGCGGCCCCGGCCTTCGTGGTGCGCATGATCGACCTGCCGCCCCCCACCCCGGCGGAACTCCGCGCGGCCCCGCAAATGGTGGACGCGCCCCATGGTTTGGTGACTGCTTTCAGTTACGCCGGCCAAACCCTGGCCCCGGGCCAGTCGCTGACCCGGCAGATCAACCTCTTTGCCGGTCCCAAGCGCTACGACCTCTTGGAACAATGGGGCGACCGCTTGGGCAACAACATCGATCTCGTCATGGGCTTCACGGGCTTCTTCGGCACCTTCGCCCGGCTGCTGCTCTACTGGATGAACTGGTTCCACGGTCATTTCGGTTTCTCCTTCGGCTGGTCCATTGTCAGCATCACCGTGCTGCTCAAGCTGCTCTTCTGGCCGCTGACGCAGTACAGCATGAAGTCCGCAAAACGGATGGCCGCCCTCCAACCCCAGCTCAAGGCGCTGCAGGAGAAATACAAGGACGACCCCACCAAGTTCAGCCAGAAGCAGATGGAGTTCTGGAAGGAAAACAAGGTCAACCCCCTGAGCGGCTGTCTTCCGGCCTTGTTGCAATTGCCCGTGCTCGGCGGCTTTTACCGCATGTTGCAGAGCGCCATTGAATTGCGCGACTCCTCCTTCCTGTGGATCCAGGACCTCTCGCGGCCGGACACCATTTTTACCATTTATCTTCCCGACGCCTTCGCGTTCATCGGCACCAGCATTCCCATCAACCCCATGCCGTTGCTCATGGGCGCGACCATGTTCTGGCAGGCCAGCCTCACGCCGCCCGCCCCGGGTATGGACCCCGGCCAGCAAAAGGTCATGCGTTACATGCCGCTGATCATGATGGTGATTCTTTACAATTTTTCCGCCGGATTGGCCCTTTACTGGACGGTTCAGAATCTGTTAACGGTATTGCAAACCAAGCTGACGGCGACGCCCCCCGCCGCCGGGTCGGGCGCCCCGCGCCCGCCGGCCGTCGTCCCGAGCCGGAAGAAAGCCTGACGCTTTCCCCGGCGTCGTCGTTGGTCCGAATTGTTGAATGCCTATGTCCGCGCAACCGAAAGCCACGCTGGAAAATCTGCTCACCGCGCTCGGATTCGACGCCGTCGTCACCGAGCTTCCGACCGAGGACGGACCGCTGCTGGACATCCAAACGGCGGAATCCGGCCGTTTGATCGGCCGCCAGGGCCAGACCCTGTCGGACCTGCAATACCTCACCAACCGGCTCCTCTTCCAACAAGACCCCAACAGCCCCAAGGTCACCGTGGACGTGGGCGGTTACCGGGGCCAGGCGCGCGACGCGCTGTTGAAAAAAGCGAAAGAAGCGGCTGAAAAAGTTCGCCGCTGGGGCGACATCGTGGAATTTGAACCCCTCAGCGCGTACGACCGCCGCATCGTCCACCATGCCGTGAAGGACGACCCGGATATCGAGACCCACAGCGTCGAAGTCGAAGGCACCGACAAGAAAGTCATCCTGTTTCGGCCGCGGCATCATTGAGGGGCGTTGGGCGGCAAAAGGCGGTCGGCCAATGGCGGTTGAGGCCGTATCCGGGGCATAAATTGGGTTTGAACTCCGCCGGCGGACGGGCTAAGTTGCGGCTGAATTACAATGAACTTGAACTCGAATCACTTTTGGCTTGCGGGCCGCGCCTCCTTCCTGGCGGCGGCGGTCGTCGTGTCCGCCCTCAACTTCTGCCCGTTGGCCCAGGCCGACGACGCGAAGGTCCCCATTCCGGTGGAACTCCCCTCCCCCACCGTCAAGGGCACTCCGGAAGATCTCCCCAAAGGCCCGGGTATCGAACCCGTGTCCGACAAAGCCCCGCCGCCGTTCCTCGCCCCCAAGGGCGTCAAGAACCTGGCCCTGCACCGCCCGGTCACCAGCAGCGTGGCGCCCTTCACCGGGGACTTGAACCAGCTCACGGACGGCAAGAAGGAAGCCATCGACACCGACACCGTCGAAATGAAGAAGGGGCCCCAATGGGTCCAAGTCGATTTGGGCGCGAGCGCGCCCCTCTACGCGATCGTCGTCTGGCACGACCACCGCTACCTGCAGGTCATCCACGCGGTGATCGTCCAAGTCTCCGACGATCCGGAATTCAAGACCGGCGTGACGACCTTGTACAACAATGACATGGCCAACCTGGCCGGCCAGGGCGTGGGCACGGACAAGGAATATTTCGAGACCAACCGCGGCCGGACCATTGACGCCAAGGGCATCAAGGCCCGCTACGTGCGCGGCTACACCAAGGGCAGCAGCTCCAGCGCCCTGAACTGCTGGCAGGAAATCGAGGCTTACGGCCTGGCCGCGCAGTAAGCCGGGACCACCCGCCTTCCCCTTTATTTCATCCCCTCCGCCCCGGCGGAGGCCGCCACCGGCCGACGGAAGCCCGCTTCCCTCGGCCGGACTTTTTTTGCCCCGCCACCGGCCGAGCGGGAAAGCTGGCGCCCCCCGGATTTTGCGCTTACCCTACGGCCATGTATATAACCGGGCTGGGGACGGCGGTGCCGGAACAACAATACCGGCAGGAGGAGGGCTGGGCCGCCCTGCAACAGGCGCCGCAATTCAGCGGCCTGACCACCCGCTCGCACACCATTCTGCGCAAGGTGCTCACCGGCGCGAACGGCATCGCGACCCGGCACCTGGCGCTGGACCAACTCAGCGACGCCTTCGCCCTGGATCCGGACACCCTGCACGCCCGCTTCGCCCGGCACGCCCCGGAACTCGCGACCACGGCCGCGACCCGCGCGCTGGCCGCCGCCGGCACCGCCCCGGCGGAAATCGACGCGCTCATCATCAGTACCTGCACGGGGTATTTGTGCCCCGGCTTGACGAGCTATGTGGGCGAGCGGCTCGGGCTGCGGCCCGACGCCCTCGGGCTGGATTTGGTCGGTCAAGGCTGCGGGGCGGCCCTGCCGAATCTGCGCACCGGCGAGGCGCTGCTGGCGGGGGGCCGCGCGCGCCGGGTGCTTTCCGTGTGCGTGGAAGTGTGCAGCGCGGCGATGTATTTGGATGATGATCCCGGGGTGTTGATCAGCGCCTGCCTCTTCGGCGATGGCGCGGGCGCGGCGGTGCTGGCGCCGGAACCGGGGCCGGGACCGGGGCGCCGGGTGGAGTGGCGCCAAGCCGCCTCCCGCGTGGCGCCGGCGGACCGCGAACTGCTGCGCTTCGAGCAACGCCGGGGCATGCTCCGCAACCTGCTGAGCCCCGCCGTGCCCGCGGCCGCCGCCCGGCACGCGGGCGCGCTGCTGGAGGAAACACTCGCCGCGGCAGGCTTGCGCCAAGGCGATATCGCGACCTGGATTTGGCACGCCGGCGGACGCGAGGTGCTGCTGGCCCTCCAAGCCCGACTGAACCTGACCGCGGAGGACACGCGCTGGAGCGCGGCCGTGCTGCGCGACTTCGGCAACATCAGCAGCCCGTGCGTGTATTTCGCCCTCGTGGGCGCCCTGGCCGGCGGCGCCCCGCCGGGCAACTGGTGGCTCGGCTCCTTCGGCGCCGGTTTCAGTTGCCACGGCGCCCTGCTCCGTGTGGAGTGAGGCCATCCCCCCGCCCCCATGGACCGCGTTGTGCTGCCGGAAATCCTGGATGAACTGCCCCCGGCAGATCCGCGCGCCATCGGCTCCCGGCGCGACCTGCGGCGCATCAACGGGGTGATGGGCAATGCGGGGGTGCTGGCGGCCGCGTTGCGCGCGGCCGGCACCGGACCAACGGCGCCCGCCCGGTGCGCCGAACTCGGCGCGGGGGACGGGGCGCTCGCCCTGGCCCTGGCGCGCCGGCTCGCCCCCGCCTGGCCCGGGGTCGCGGTCACCCTCGTGGACCGCCGGCCCGCGGTGACCGCCGGGACGCTGGCCGGCTTCACCCAACTGGGCTGGACCGCCACCGTGGTGGCGGCGGACGTGTTCGCGTGGCTGGACCGGGCCGCGGCGGAGACAGATGTCATCGTGGCCAACCTGTTCCTGCACCATTTCCCGGAGGCGGACCTGCGGCGCCTGCTGGCCCGGGCGGCGGCGCGCACGCGGCTCTTCGCGGCCTGCGAACCGCGCCGCTCCCCGTTCGCCCTGGCGGCCAGCGGGCTGGTGGGGCTGCTGGGCGCGAACGCCGTGACCCGCCATGACGCGGTCGTGAGCGTGCGCGCCGGCTTCACGGGCGCGGAACTCAGCGCCCGCTGGCCCGCGGCGGGCTGGACGCTGCGCGAGGGCGGGGCCCGCGCCTTCAGCCACGTGTTCACGGCGGCCCGCGCGCCGCGGCCGGGAGCGGGCGGATGAGCCCGCGGCCGATCACCATCGTGGGCGGCGGGTTGGCGGGGCTGGCGCTGGGCCTCGCCCTGCGCGCCGCCGGGGTGCCGGTCACGGTCTGGGAGGCGGGAATTTACCCGCGGCACCGGGTTTGCGGGGAGTTCATCCGCGGACGCGGGCTGGGGGTGCTGCGCGAGCTGGGCCTGCTCGACGCCCTGCGGACGGAGGGCGCCGGGGAGGCCCGGACCGTCCGCTTCCACACCCGCCGGGCGCGGTCCCCGGAACTGCGGCTGGCCGTCCCCGCGCTCGTGATCTCCCGGCACCAATTGGACGCCCGGCTGGCGGCGGAGTTCCGGCGGCGCGGCGGCGACCTCCGCGAGGGAACGGCGTGGCGGGAGGACACCGCGGCGCCCGGCGTGGTCCGCGCGGCCGGCCGCCGCCCCGCGGCGGTGGCCGACGACGGCAATCGGTGGTTCGGCCTCAAGGCGCATTTCCGCGGCGCCGCGCCGGCCGCCGATTTGGAAATGCATTTCGCCCCCGGGGGGTATGCCGGTATGTGCCGGCTCGCCGACGGCACGGTGAACGTCTGCGGCTTGTTCCGGCGACGCCCGGGCGCGCCGGCGGCCGCGCCCGGGCCGGAAACCCTGCGCGGCCCGCCCGGTTCCCGCTGGCACGAACGCCTCGCGGCCGCAGAGTTGGTGGCGGGTTCCCTCTGCGCCATCGCGGGGCTTTCATTGCGCCCGCGCCGGGCGGCGGCCACGGGGGATTGCGCCATCGGCGACGCGCTCACGATGATCCCGCCGGTGACGGGCAACGGGATGTCCATGGCCTTCGAGTCGGCGGCCCTGGCCGCGGAACCCCTGGCCGCCTACAGCCGCGGTGATACCGATTGGGCGGCAGCGCGAGCGGCCGTGGCCGCGCGGTGCGACGCCCGGTTTGCGCGGCGCCTGGCCTGGGCGGCGACGGTGCAGCGCCTCCTGTTCCTGCCCGGCGGGGCGGAGTTGCTGGTGCGCGGCGCCGGCCGGCTGACGCCGGTTTGGCGCGCCCTGGAACGTCGCACCGCATGAGGTCCGGGGAAAGAACGCTTGCGCGGCCCGCGGCGCGGCTTACACTCCGTGCGTGCTTGCGTCCCTGCGCCTCATCGCCATCCTGAACGCCGCGCTCTGGTTCGGGGCCGGGGTGTTTTTCACGTTCGCCGTGGGCCCGGCCTTCTTTTCCCCGCCCATGCGCGAGCTGCTCGGCCCGGCGGGCTTCCAATATTACGCCGGCGGCGTGGCCATGATCGTGTTGCAGCGCTATTTCATCCTGCAATATGTGTGCGGCACGCTGGCCCTGCTCCTGCTGGGCGCCGAGGCGATGCACTTGGGCCGCCGGCCGGCCCGCCGGCCCACCGCCCTGGTCGCGGCGCTGCTCCTCTTCGGGCTGGCGGGCGGACTGCTTCTCCAACCCCACATGGCGGAGTTGCGCCACACGATGTACACCGCCGCCGCGCCGACGGACCGGGAGCAGGCGAAACATAAATTCGGCCTGTGGCACGGACTTTCCCAGGCGGGCAACCTGCTGGTGCTCGCCGGATTGCTGACGCATTTGGTGCGGGTGAGCCGCCCGCCGGAGCCCAGCCGTTTTGGTGATTTACGCAAACTTCGCGGTTGACTTTGGAGGATTTCGGGGGACGATGGGGATCGACGTTGCGCCCATGAACGGGCGGATCGCCTAAATGAAAGCTTATGATGACCAACAATCACCCTGCTTCTTATTCCACCCGTGGTTCCGATGCCCCCCCGCTCCCGAAACCTCCGGTGAACGAGGAAACCCTGCTGACGGACAAAATTCAAATTGAGCGCAAGACCTTTGTCTTCACGCTGAAGGAAAACCCCCGGGGACGCTTTTTGCGCATCACCGAGGACGTGGGCGGGCGGCGGGACACCATCATCATTCCGGCCCCCGGGCTGGAGGAATTCCAACGGGTGTTGGCGGACATGGTGCAAACCTCGCAGGACACCCCGCTCAACCCGGACCACCAGGCGTAAACCGGCCGCGCGGGGAAACGGCTGCCCGCCGTTCCCCGCCAATTTCAGGCAATGGCGCGGCAAACCCGGGCCCGGCTGGCGTGGCGGGCTTGGAGTTCGTGAATCGCCGCCACGACCTTGGGGAGGGACATTTCGTGGACTTCGAAACCCTCCCCAAGTTCCCGCAGGAGGGTGATGGCGAGTTGGCCGCCCAAATGCTCGCGGAATTCCTCCAAGCCGTTGAGAATCATCAGGGAGTGGTCCGAATCCACGTGGTGCAGTTCGTTGGCGTACAGCTCAAAGCCAAGGGTTTCGAGGAGCCGCAGCACCCGCTCGGTGGCCGCCGCGCTCAGAAACCCCTGTTCGCGGGCGTAGATGCAGTCCAAGGCCACCCCGATCGCCACCGCTTCGCCGTGGCGGATTTTGTATTCCGACAACTGCTCCAATTTGTGCGCCGACCAGTGGCCGAAATCCAAGGGCCGCGCGGAACCAAATTCAAACGGGTCGCCCGAGGTGGCGATATGGTTGAGGTGCAGCTCGGCGCAACGCTGAATCAACCGCTCCATGGCGGCGGGCACGAAGGCCGCCAAGTCGGTGGCGGAACGCTCCATTTCCTCAAAAAACGCGCGGTCCCGGATCAGGGCGACCTTCACCGCCTCGACATAACCGGCGCGCTTGTCGCGCGGGGTGAGGGAATCCAGCAGGGCGAAATCATTCACCACGGCGTAGGGCGGAGTGAAGGTG
>CAIYZC010000372.1 GCA_903930565.1 uncultured Pedosphaera sp. | reverse complement strand
GGCCTGGTAGAAGTAATCGGAAGTGGACGCCAACCAGACGCCGCGGTAGGTCGCGGTGGCGGTGACTTTCGGAGCGGGCTTGAGGGTGAAACTCACCCGGGCGTCCTGGACGTTTTGCCAGGCGTAGAAGTCCATGATGCCCGAGAAGGCGTGCCCGGTCGGGTACATCTGGTCAAAGGTCGCGTGCGTATTGTGGTTCGTGCCGCCGGAGGCGTAATTGAATTCCAGCGCCAGCCGGGGTTTGCCCCACACCTGGTCCCAGGTATAACCACCGTCCAAGTGGGCCGCATAAGCTTCCTGGTCGGTGCGCGCGCCGATTTTGGCGGTGGGCGCGGCGCCGGTGGCGCTCTCGAACCAACCGAACTGGTAATCGGCTTCGGCTGTATAATCCCAACCGTTCAATTCGCCCGGCTTGGATTTCACGCGGAAACCAAGGGTGTAGATGCGGCGGGGCGAGGGCAGGGGAACCAAGGCCGAAGTTTGCAGGTTGGGGGATCCGCTTTGCGTATCGCGCGCGAGAAAATAGAGTTGCGTCTCCTCGAACGGCACCACTGTGGGCGAGGAAGCATAGAGTCCGTAAAGGGTGTCGTAATCGTTCGCCACATCGAACCGGTTGTCGGTGGGGACCACGACCCGGGCCGCAAAGGCGTCGAGGGAGAGGTTTGCATCCTGGAAGCGCAGCTTGGCGGCGTCGAACGACCGGCCAATGTTGTTCCAGTCGAACGCTCCAATCAGGCGCTCGTCACCGTAGGAGAGTTCCTGGCGGCCGACTTTGGCGGTTACGGGAAATTCCTTTTGGTTCCCGAGCTTGAGGTAACCCTGATGCAGATCAAACTTATCCGACTCGGGGTTCGGGTTGCGGGCGTCGCCCGTGGACGAGCTTTCCCGGCCCTCCGCGTAGACGCCAAACCAATCCCCTTGGTAGCCGAGGTGGGTGGTGGCGCGGAGGAGGAAATAGGAGTTGTCGCCGTGGCTGTTGGCGCTGCGGAAGTCAACGATGGGAACCTTGCCGGGCAGGCTGGTTTCACCGCTTTCGGCGAAGTTTTCCTTGTGTTCCCAGCGGGCGCGCAATTGGCCGCCGAAGTCCCAGGCGGAAAACTCCGGGGCTTGGCGGCGCAGCCAATCGTTGGCCAGGCCGGCGCTGGGGGCGTTGGTATCCGTGCCGGGCGTGGCGGCGGCGGGGCCCGCTTGGGCGTGGGCGGCGGCGGGCAGCGCGAGGGTGAGCAGGGAAGCGGAGAGACGGGTCAGTTTGGTTTTCATGCAGTTTTGGGATGGGGGCAGTGGGAGGGCGGGGGGGCTATTTTTGGAGCAGGAGCAACAAAAGTAGCAGGGTGACCAACAAAAGCAAAAAGAATCCGGCCCGGTAAAAGGCCAGGGGGTTGCGCTCCAGCAGCGGCGCGCCGACGGGATGCACGGGGGCCACGTGTTCGGGGTGGGCGAGATCGAAGAGCAGTTCGGAGTAATGCTGGTAACGGGCCTGCGGGTCGCGGGCGAGGGCGCGCAGCAACAGCGAGTTCAACCACGCGGGCAGGTTCGGATTGAGTTTGGCCGGCGGGACGGG
>CAIYZC010000371.1 GCA_903930565.1 uncultured Pedosphaera sp. | reverse complement strand
CGCAGAGCGGCGGGAAGGGCAAAATGCTCCTCCGTCGCGCCTGCGGCAGTCAGTTGGAGGGGGGGGCGCGTGGTTGGGTTCGCCGTGATGACCAAGATTGCGTGCCTGGCAGCGTCAACATCAGTTTTTGCCAAGTAAACCCCATTTGAGAGGGACGATGGCACAAAGGGCGGCTCCGTCGGCGAGTCTCCTTTGGCCAGCGGGGCGATAGTTTCAGCCCCCGCCAGCTTGCGCAGCGCTGGGAGAGCGGAGACGGCATTCGTCCCGAAAGCCTCAAGTGACTTGGCGGCAGCAAATCGCACCCCAATCGAAGAATCACCCAACGCTTTGCACAAAGCGGGGACCGCAATCTCGGCCGGGGACCCTGCTTCGCCGAGCACTCCGGCGACAAAAATTCGCGTCACCTCGCGTGAATCCTCGGCCAGAGTTTCGCTTAAGCATCGAGCGCCTGCTTTCGCAGCCGAGCTCATTCGCACAAGCACCATGCTAATCGCGTAGCGTTCAAAGCTTCCGCGAGGAGCATGATCATATTTAGCAAGAAGGTCAGGCACAGCGAATCCCAATCCGTCCCCCAGCGTGAGCAGTGCGGTCAATCCACTTGCATTTATCTCGGTGGCAGAATTGAACTTGCGTTTTAGCCAGTGCTTATTGTTGACCCACAACTTTACCTGTTCAAGGCCAGGGAAGGGTTTGGTTTCGATCATCCGGATGAACCGAGGGTAATCATTTGTCACGAGCGGGGGGAAGCTGGAAGACGAAGAATCCTTGTAGAATAATCCATCTTGCGGCTGATAACCCCAGAGACGAAAGAGAAGATACGGATGGGATGCCAATTGGCTGTCAAACACGAGTTCGGGCGCTGGGCGCCACAGCAATTGGCTGTCAAACACTCGTTCGGGCGCTGGACGCCACAGCAAAATGACCGCGCCAAGCAGCGCGGCACTCATAATTATCACGCGGAGAATCCAGCGCTTCTTTGCTTTCACCATGCAAGGGTGCCACAGGAAAACCAAAAATCGAGGCCGTATGCGCCAATATTCCCGGAAACCCGGCCGCGCACGTCCGGCGCGGGCGAGATGGCAGGGCCCGGCCGCATGTCGGAACCGAATTGAGCAGCAGGCGCCGGGACGCAGGCAACAACCCCCGGCCCCGTCAGAGTCGCTGGGGGACAGCGACACTGACTCCGGCCCCCAAATCAGCCCGTCCCTCCCACCACAATCGGCCCTGCACTCCGCGCTTTGCGCTGCATTCCAGGCCGCTTGCGCCGGGAGCGGCGGGAGAGCGCGGCCCCCGCGTCCCGACGAGCAATTCCGGCTAGAGCGCGAGTGGCTCCCGGCTACGCCGCGCCCACAGGCGGCGCGGCTGGGCCTTCGCCATGCCGCGGAGCGCGCACCCCCGCGCCCCTTACGACCGGCGCGGCGTCGGCGCAAGTGCTCCGGCTACGGTTCTCACGCGGACGTTCCGAGCCTGGGCCTCCGCACACGCCCCGACCCCGCGCCGGACCCGGAGCCTGACTCCGCCCCCCGCCGGG
>CAIYZC010000370.1 GCA_903930565.1 uncultured Pedosphaera sp. | reverse complement strand
ATGCCGGCAAACGAGGTCACGTAGTAACGCCCTTCCGCGTCCGTCGTCATGCCATCCCCTCCGCTGGCGGGTTTGCCGGTCATCCGCAGTGTCATGTAGCGCTCCCCGCCGCCCAGCTCCCCGTTGGGCTTGATATAATAGTGCCACACGTATTGTCCGTTGTACTCCGACACGGCCAAATAATTGTGGTCGGGCGAGAGCGCGATGCCGTTCGGCCCCTTGATGCCCGTGGCGGCCGGGCGCGGTCGGCCGAACGCTGCATCCGCGATCGGCAGTCGTTGAACCTCCCCCGAGCCGGTGTCCGTGTAGTACAGCCAACCCGATTTGGTCACCACCAAATCATTGGGTTTAACGTCCGTGGCCAATTCCGTCACTGCTTTGGTGGCGGGATCAATGGCCACCACCTTGGGCTTGATCGCCCCGTCGGACTGCGTCACGCCATACAATTTGCCGTCGGGGCCGAACTTCAACCCGCTCGCCTTGACGCCGTGCTCGAGCCATTTTTCCGGCTTACCGTTGACCGGCACCCGCCAGATGGTCGAATTCGGCAGGTCGCTGAAATAAAAATTGCCCGCCGCGTCGCCACAGGCTGCGTCCGTGAAGCCGTAGCCCTCCCCCACCAATTCCCAACCCCCGGCGGCGGGCAGGATTTTGACCAACGCCTCGTCCCCGCCCAGATTGTCCTTCGTCAGCGGCGCGGGCAACGGCCCGGCCGGGCGCCACAGCCACCGCAGGGAGTCGGGCAGGATGGCTCCGCCATGCTGGCCGCTGTGTCCGCCCTCGCCCATGACGAGCTTCACGTCATAACCCATGAACCGGAGCGCGCTCTCCATCGCTTGGTTTGCCAGCGGCCAGTCCCCGTGGAGGTTGTTCAAATCGTGGTTGCCATCCTGCAAAAACACGCGCAACGGTTTGCGCTCCGTTTTGCGGATCAGCGCGGGATATTCGTGCCCGCCGCGGATGTTCGTGAAGCTGCCGATTTGGGACAAAACCTTGTGGAACAGGTTGGGTCGTTCCCAAGCCACCGTGAACGCCGCGATCGCGCCGGAGCTCATCCCGCAGATCGCCCGCATTTCCGGGTCGGTCGTAAGGTTGTACTGCTTGGCGAAGAACGGCAGCACTTCGTCGGCAATAAACCGCGCGTATTGGTCCCCCATGGAATCGTATTCAAACGACCGGTTGCCGGCCCCACCCGGACCGCCCTTTTCGCCGATCGTGCCGGGATTCAAGAAAATCCCGATCGTCACCGGCATTTCCCCGCGCGCGATCAGGTTGTCGAACACGATCGGCACCCTTTGGCTGCCGCGTTCGTCCACATACGTGCGTCCGTCCTGGAATATCATCACGGCCGCGGGCTTGGTGCCGTCATATTGGGCGGGCACATAAACCCAGCCTTCCCGGTGGGTGCCGGGGAAAATCGAGGATATCGTCCACTCAAACGGCGTCACCTTGCCTTGCGGCACGCCTTCGTGGTGTTCGGAATCGGGGCCGGGTTTGTAATCCTCCGCGGCGCGCGCGTTGGGTGTGCCGGCGCCAAAGAGCAGCAGGGTGGTTAATCCAAGCAGGGCTTTCATGCCCGGATTGTTAAACGGGCGGTCGCCGCCAGGCAAGTTCAACCCACCGGCGGATCATCGATTCCGCGGACCATCATTGCGGGGTGAACGCGATGCCCCGGTAGGCGATGTTCGTGGAGCCGGCTTGGGCCAGGGTGGCCACTTGGGCTGTGGCCCCGGTGTCCAGGATGCGGACGACCCGGTTGGAATTGACCGAGCCGCCGTAACCTTCCGTGGTCGTGGCAAACAGCAACGGCGTGGCGCCGCGGAAATCCACCGTCAAACCAAAACAACCGGCGCCGGCGTTCAACTTTTTGGGAATATTCTGGGGAATCCTCAAGTTGTACGCCAGTTTCCAAGCGCCATTCGTTTTCACGTATTTTTGAATCCCTTCCGCCGTGTCAGCCACGTAGGCCAGGTTGCCGGCGGGGTTGATATCAAAGGCGGCCGCTTTGGCGTACTCCGGGGCGGTTTGGAGGACCAACTTGGCCAAAGTGTTTGTCGCCCGCGGCAGCGCGAGCGGTTCGAAGGCGTAAATTCCCGCCGGCTGGTCGATCAGGAAACCGTCGGCCGCGTTCATGTTGGCGTACAACGCCCCTTCGATGATCCGCACCGAACGGCTGTTGGGGAAGGCTGTGAAGCGCACCGGGTCGTTGCTCGCCCCCGGCTCGTGATAAAACGTCCCGAACGTGTTGCCACCGCCCCAGAAATGGTTCGTGCCATCGGTCGCGACTCCGCGCGGGATCAATTTCGCGTCGGTCATTTTGGAATGGTACAGATACGTGTGCAACTGCCCCGCCGCATCCAGCGTGGCGTAGCCCCGCTGGATGTCCAAGCGCGAGGCGGTGCCGTTGACCTGGAGCAGGTCCACCCCGCCGTAACCCGCAAAGGCCAGCAGCCGGCCGTTCATCGACCGCGTCAAAGTGCCTTCCGTGCCCGCGTGGCCGTTGAAGAAAAAGCTGTTCGCACCGTTGGTGGGAATCCGCACGCTGAACGCCGCCGCCTGCGCCAAGTCATTGGTCGTAAATTCGTCCACAAACACCGCGGACTGCCGGCGGTTCAGATCCAACCTCCCGTCGCCCGCCCGCAAAACGGCCAACCGCCCCGGCTGAAAATGCCCCTCCTGCGCCCGGACCAAGCCCGCCAACCCGACCACCACCAGCATTCGCCAAAAATGTGCTTTCATTGTCTTGTGCTTGAACGTGTTGTCCGCGTGCGCCCGGCGAATTACCGGGGAATCGATTCAAAGCGCCTTCCGTGACGAAGGTTCGTCGCGCGGGTTACGATTGCGTGCCGTTCGGCCGCCCCCCCCCCGGCGGGGCGGGCTGTCTTCGGATCGTTGCTTTCCGCGGATGGAATTTGATTGAGCCGCCCCGCTGGCGTATGGTCTAATCCTAGCGGATTTATTCGGATCATGGCCAACACGACTCAGCAACCAAGGCCGGGCGCTTGGACGGAATTTAGTGCGGAATTCACGCGCTGCTGGCGGCTCCTGCCCAACAAGGCCCTTTTCTTCGTTCTCCTCGGCTCCTGGTTGCTCCTCTTTCAGTTTGTTGGCAACTGCACCTTTGGCTACGTCGACACCTCTTCGCTCATGTACTGGATGTACAACGCCTATGAGCAGAACGCGGGCAACGAGGAGCATGGATTGCTCATCCCCTTCGTCGTTCTCGCCCTGCTCTGGTGGAAGCGGGAGCGGCTCCTAGCCCTCCCCCTGCGCGCCTGGTCTCCCGGGCTGGCGCTGCTCGCCTTGGCGCTGTTCTGCCATATGATTGGCTACCGGGGGCAGCAGGCCCGCTTGTCCGTCGTGGCGTTTTTCTTGGGCATCTATGGCCTCATGGCGTTGGCTTGGGGCCGGGAGCTTCTGGTTGCCACCCGGTTCCCTTTCTTTTTGTTCCTTTTTTGCATCCCGCTCGGTTCGCTTTCCGAACCCATCACCTTTCCCATGCGCATCATGGTGACCAAAATTGTGGCGGTGGTGGCCCATGGCTTGGGCATGAATGTGATCCGCGAAGGCACCCAATTGTTTAACGCCGGCCACACCTACCACTACGAGGTCGCCGCCGCCTGCTCCGGGCTCCGCAGCGTCATTGCGATCCTCTGCCTTGCCACCATCTACGCCTTCTGCTCCTTCGCCAGCCCGGGGCGGCGGGTGCTTATGATTTTGGCCGGTTTTCCCTTGGCGGTGGCCGGTAATGCCCTCCGCCTCCTGTGCGTGATCACCGCCGCCGAGGTGGCCGGCCGCGAAACGGGCAACTATGTGCATGAAAGCGCCATTTTCAGCCTGCTGCCCTACGTGCCCGCCTTTGCCGGCGTGTTTGGTCTGGGGCGTTGGCTCCGCGAACCGGCGCCCCCGCCCGCTCCGCCTACCCCCCTGGCCGGCCACCCCCAAACCGCATGAACCGTCAAACTTGGCGCCTCTTGTTCATCGCGCTGGTGCTGATCGCCGGCACCGGCGGCCTGCTGGTCTGGTCTGGCGCGCACCAACATTTGGGGCCTCCCGGCATCAAAGCCACCGCCATCCCCGGCAGTCAGCGCATGGAGTTGTACCTGCCGTCCCAGGTGCTTGATTATCGTTCCCAAGCGGTGCCCACCGACCCCGGTTTGCTCAAATTCATGCCGCCGGACAGCAGTTTCATCCAGCGGCTGTATGAGGGGCCCGATGGCTTTCAATTGGTGGGCGGCGAGGTCTTGATGGGCACCGACCGCACCTCCATCCACAAGCCCCAGTTCTGCTTGGTCGGGCAGGGTTTTGAATTGGATGAACGCGACTCCACCTCCACCTCCATCCGCATTCTCCGGCCCGCGCCCTACGACCTGCCCGTTATGAAACTCATCACGACCCGCGAAGCCCGGTTGAACGACGGCCGGGTGGTTCCTCGGCGTGGAGTTTATGTGTACTGGTTTGTCGCCGATGGTCGCCTCACCTCCAGCCACAACCAGCGCATGCTGGAAATGGCTTGGCAGCTCTTCCGCACCGGTGTTTTGCAGCGCTGGGCTTATATCACTTGTTTTGCCGAGTGCGAGCCCGGTGCCGAAGCCGCCACGTTTCAGCGCATGGAAAAGTTCATCCAAGCCGCGGTCCCTGAATTCCAATTGGCCACCGGCGCCTTGGCTTCCGCCTCGGCTGGCGGAGTCAACTCGATGCATTAACGTTAATTCTTCGGGGTCCTCCACTTGACCCCGCTCCGAGGCACTATATCCTTGTGCCGTTCCGTCGGTTTTGGTAAGCCCTGTCCGGTCGGATTAAGTCAAATCTCCATGTTACGCCGCCATCGCCAGATCAAAGCGCAAATTCAGCAGTGCATCGACGCCTGCGTCTTTGCCTTCAGCTTTTGGTTCGCTTGGAAACTCCGCGCCGATCCGGATATCATGGCGTTCTTCAAACTCGATCCGATCAATTCCTTCGAGTCCTACACCTACGTCTTCCTCATTCTCATTCCGACCGGCCCCTTGGTGCTCGAGGCGCAGGGCTTCTATGACCGGTCCGCCCTTTCCCCCCGGCGCATGGCGTTCCGCGCCCTGCTGAAAGGCTGCCTCTTCACCACCCTCGGCCTCATCCTCACCTTGTTTTTTGTCCGGCGGGAGCTCGCCCGTTCCGTCCCGTTGCTTTTTGGCATCATCGTCTTCTGCCTCGTGCTCGCCAAGGAGGAGCTTATGCGCTTGGGTTTGCGCACCAAATTCGCCCGCTCCCAGATGCAGCGCCGCTTTGTCCTCGTCGGCACCCCGGAGGACACCGCCGCGATGCGCGAGCGCCTCAAATCCGGCCGCCACGAGGGTATGGTCGTGCTCGCGGAGCACAACCTCAACGAATCCCCCATCAGCGATCTCGCCCACCTCTTGCACGAGCACTCCGTCAACGGGGTCATCATCAACGCCCGGCACAATTACTTCGAGCAAATCGAGAGCGCTATTCGCACCTGCGAACTCGAGGGCGTGGAGGCTTGGCTGGTCGCCGATTTCTTCAAAACCCAACTTTCCCGCACCAGCTTGGATGATTTTCAAGGGCGGCCGGTCTTGGTGTTTCGCTCCGCCCCCGAAGATTCCTGGCAAAGTGTGGGCAAACAATTGCTCGACCTTTCCTTGGCCGGCTCCATGGCCATCGCGATCTCGCCGGTTTTGCTCGTCGTGGCGCTGCTCATTAAGGTGACCTCGCCGGGCCCCATTCTTTTCCGCCAGCAGCGCTGCGGTCTGAATGGCCGGCCCTTCACCATCTATAAATTTCGTACCATGGTCACGGACGCCGAGCAGCGCAAAGCCGAGCTCGCCGCCATGAACGAGATGACCGGTCCGGTGTTCAAAGTCACCAACGACCCCCGCATCACCCCCATCGGCCACTTCCTCCGCAAATACAGCTTGGACGAGTTCCCGCAGCTCTTCAACGTCCTCCGGGGCGAAATGAGCATGGTCGGCCCGCGTCCGCTCCCCGTCGATGAAGTCAAACGCTTCGATGACCTCGCCCACCGCCGCCGCCTCAGTGTCAAACCCGGCCTCACCTGCCTCTGGCAAATCAGCGGCCGCAACAACGTCAAGGACTTCCGCGACTGGGTGCGCCTCGACCTTGAGTACATTGATAATTGGTCCCTCTGGCTCGATCTGAAAATCCTCTGGCTCACCATCCCGGTCGTGGCCCTGGGCACCGGCGCCAAGTGAGCCGCCCGCCCCCGCCCGCCTCTTCCGGCCGTGCGGCAAAAAAATTCCCGCCCCACGCTGAACGGTTTTCCCCGGGGGCCTGTCCATTATAGCGAATCCAGCTGCGTGTCTCCGGTTTGCTCGTCCCGCCGTGTGCCGCGTTGTGCTGGGCCTCGCCGGCCGGGAGCCGGCCGGGGTGGCCCGGGCCGATCCGGGGTGGTTGGGTCCGGGTGGCAAATAAATCTCAGCTTGGACTGGAAAAGACTATCGCTTTTTTTTCGCGACCGTTTAAGATCGCCGCGTTCCGGAAACCAATCCGTGGGCGAATTTATTCGAAAATCGATTTTGTGTTTGACCAGTCGGCAAATAATCAGTAACCACCAACAATTGCCTCGGCTTGGCCGACCCGGCGGACAGGGTTTGGCT
>CAIYZC010000369.1 GCA_903930565.1 uncultured Pedosphaera sp. | reverse complement strand
GGTCTGGAGGTCGAGCGCATCGATCGTGCCGCCGGTCGCGTCATCGGGAGCTTGAACCACGCGCGGATGGTGTGGACGTGGGCGGCGGGCACGAACGCGCACCCGGCCGGCGGTGTGTCGGCGGGCGGGGTGACGCTCCGCGGGGTGCATTTGTCCACCGCGCTGGAGCGCTATGCCGCCGCCGCCGGGCGGACGGTGGTGGCCGCGCCGGATTTGCCGGCGGCGGTGCTTGATTTGCAAGCGCCCCCGGAGAGTGCGGCCGCCGCCGCGGAGCGTTGGTTGGCCGCCCTGGCCGGCGCAGGCGTGAGCCTGCTCCCGGACGGGACGAAGTTTATGGTCGCGGTGCGGACCGAGAGCGCGCCGGCGGAACAAGCCTATCTGGCCCGCCGTGCGGCCGTTTCACCCGCCGCCGCCACGGTGCCGTCTACACCCCCGGAGCCCATGATCGCCGAGGGAATGGTTAATCTGCCGCGGGTGAGCGTGGTGCAGGCCCTGCAACTTTACAGTGAGCTGCGCGGCCGCCGGCTGGCGGAACCGCTGCGCTGGCTGCTCCCGGAAATCCAGTTTCGCAACTCTACCCCCCTGACGCGCGGCGAAGCCGTGCACGCCTTCGAAACGATGTTCCGCCTCCGCGGCATCGCCATTGTGGATGAAGGCACCAACGCCTTCCGCGTGGTGCGCCTCCCGGCGGCCGCCAACTCCAAGTGACGCTGGGCGCGCCCGTTGACTTTTTTTGCGCACGATGGAATCGGGCGGCGAGGTAATTCCCATTGACCCCGCCGGGACGCGCGTGAAAATGACGCCATGCACAACCCTGGCAATCGGGCGGGACTTTTGGCCGGCAAACGGATCGTCATTATGGGCGGCACGGCGGGGCTGGGGCTCTCCGCCGCTCGGGCGGTCCTGGCTGCCGGCGCACGCTTGGTGGTGGTCGGCCGCAATGCCGAAACCGCCGCGCAAGTCCGCTTGGAATTGGGCCCGGACGCCCTCGTCTTGACCGCCGACGCCAATGAACCGGCCACCGCGGCCGCGGCGGTGGCCGAATGTGTTCGCGCTTATGGCGGTTTGGACGGTTTATACCATGTGGCCGGTGGCTCGGGCCGGCGGATGGGCGACGGTCCGCTGCACGAAATCACGGATGCGGGCTGGGACGCGACGCTGCAGCTCAACCTGGGCTCCCTGTTCTATTCCAATCGCGCCGCCGCCCGGCAAATGCTTGCGCAAGGGACCGGCGGGGCGGTGCTCAATATGGGTTCGGTGCTGGGTTTCTCGCCTGCGCCCGGTTTCTTCACCACGCACGCCTACGCGGCCGCCAAGTCGGCGGTCATCGGCTTCACCCAAAGTTGCGCGGCCTATTACGCGCCGCAGGGCATTCGGTTTAACGTGCTGGCCCCCGGTTTGGTCGACACCCCGATGGCCCGCCGTGCGGCGGCGGACGCCCGGATTCAAGCCTACATCCACACCAAACAACCGCTGGGTGGCGGACGCATCGGGCAACCCGGTGATTTGGATGCCGCCGTGGTTTATTTCCTGAGCGATGCCGCCGCCTTCACCACCGGCCAGGTGCTCGCGGTGGATGGCGGCTGGAGCGTGAGTGAAGGCCAAATTCCCCCGCACCCATGAGTTACGCGCTCGGCCTCGACATCGGCGGCACCAACCTCAAGGCGGTGGCCGTGACGCCCCGTGGCCGCACCCGCTTGGCCACCAGCGCCCCCACCGCCGACACGGGCACGACCGATTGGATTGCGCGCGTGCGGGAACTCTGCGCCCAAGTCACCCGGGAATTGGGCGGCCCGCCCGCCTGGACCGGGGTGGCGGCGCCGGGACTGGCCGCCGCCGACGGCTCCGCCATCAACACCATGCCCGCGCGTTTGGCCGGGCTGGAAGGGCGGAATTGGTCGGAGTGCCTGGCGCTCCCCCATCGCGTGCCGGTCCTCAACGACGCCCATGCCGCCCTGCTCGGTGAACGCTGGCGCGGGGCCGCCCGGGGAACGCGCCATGCCGTGATGCTCACCCTCGGCACCGGCGTGGGCGGAGCGGCCGTGGTGGATGGCCGATTGTTGCGCGGCCATTTGGGTCGGGCGGGCCATTTGGGCCATGTGTCGTTGGACCCCGCCGGCCCCCTCGACGTCGTCAATACGCCCGGGAGCCTGGAGGATGCCATTGCGGAAAAGTCATTGGGTCGCCGGACGGGCGGGCGCTACGCCTCCACCGCGGAAATGGTCGCGGCGGTCGGCACGGGGGATCCGTTCGCGCGGGCGGTCTGGCAGACTTCAGTTCGCGCCCTCGCGGCGGCGGTGGCTTCGTTCATCAACGCTTTCGGACCGGAGGTTGTGGTGATCGGCGGCGGCATTGCGAAGGCCGGCCCGGCGCTGTTCGTCCCCCTGGCCGCCCACTTGGATCAATTCGAATGGCGACCCGGCGGTGTGCGCGCGCGGATCGAACCGGCGCGGCTGGGGGATTACGCGGCCGCTTACGGCGCGGCTTGGAATGCCCGCCGCCTTCGCCCATAATGCGCCCATGAACGATCGCCCGCCCGGCCAAGAGTACCTCGACCACGCCCGCTCCCTCGTGGACCGCGTCTCCGGGCAACTGCCGCTCATCCAACAAGCCGCGGATTGGTTCGCCGCGACCATCTTGGCGGGGCGCATGGTGCATGTCTTCGGTTCCGGGCACAGCCGCATCATGGTCGAGGAAATGTGGCCGCGGTATGGTTCCTTCCCGGGCTTCAACCCGATCGTGGAATTGTCCCTGAGCTTCCACAACCTGGTCGTGGGCGCCAACGGCCAGCGGCAGGCCATGTTCTTGGAGAACGTCCCCGGTTTGGCCGAGCGCATCCTGCGCAATTTCGCCATCCGCCCGGCCGACACCGCCTTGGTCATTTCCTCCAGCGGATGCAACGTGGTGCCGGTGGAAATGGCCGCCGGCTTTCAGGCGCGCGGCGTCCGCGTGGTGGCCATCATCAGCCGCGATCACTCGGTGGCGAGCACGAGCCGGGACGCCGCGGGCCGCAAGCTTTCCGATTGCGCCGATCTGGTCCTCGACACCGGCGCGCCCGTGGGCGACGCCATGGTGCGCGTGCCGGGCTTGGATACGCCCGTCGGACCCGGCTCCACCATCGGGGGTTGCCTCCTGGTCAACGCGTTGAAGTGCGAAGTCGCCGCCCGCCTCGCCGCCGCCGGTCAACCGCCCAAAGTCTTGAGCGCCGGCGCCGTGGTCGGCGCGGCGCGCGCCACCGAGATTTTTGAGGCCGCCTACGATGAACACGCCCACCGGCTCGCGCGCCTCTACGCCGCGTCCGGCACCTAAACCCCCGCCACCAACCCCCCCGTTCCCATGCAAGACCATCCCCTCCGCACGACCGTCATCGGCAGCTATCCGCTGCCCGGCTGGCTGGAATTCGCCGCCCGCCACCTGGGTGAATTCGGCCCCGCCGACGTCGCCGAATTGCAGGACGACGCCGTCATCACCGCCCTCCATGATCAGCGCGCCGCCGGTTTGGATGTGGTCACCGACGGCGAGCAAACGCGGCTCGATTTTAATTTGTCGTTCTACGGTCACCTCACGGGTTTGGACTTGGAATCCGCCCCGCCGCGGCGCTTCGGTCCGCCCGCCCACGACCAGCGCGGCCGCCACCGCGTCACCGGCGAACTCGCCGCGCCCCATGGCTTGGGCGTGGTGGCGGAGTTTGAGCGTCTGCGCCGATTGGCCGCCGCCGTGCCCGTCGCCGGGCGTCTCGTCACGCTCAAGGCGAGTGTGCCCGGACCGTACACCTTGAGCGGCCGGTTGCTGCCCAATGACCAATACCCCGACCGCTGGGCGCTGACCGAGGCCCTGGTGCCGGTGGTGCAACGCGAATTGCAGGCGCTCGTCGCCGCCGGTTGCGCGGAAATCAGCGTGGATGAGCCCTCGATGAGCTGCTACGCGCACCGCGAGGATCCGCGCCGGTTTGTGGACATCTTCAACCGCACGGTGGCCCCCGTGGTGGGCCGCACGCGCCTCGCCACCCACCTTTGCTTCGGCAATTACAAGGGCCGCGCCGTGGGCCCGCGCCAATTGGCGCCCTTGTTCCCCGCGTTTCTCGATCTGCACTGCGACGAAATGCATGTCGAGATGGCCAGCCGTGAGTTCGCGGAATTGGAACTCATCGGCCGGATCGCCGGCCGCATGGACGCCGCCGTGGGCATCGTGGATGTGAAAAGCTACTACCTCGAAACCCCCGCGGACATCGCCGCCCGCGTGCGCCGCTGCCTGGCCCACGCCCCTGCGGAACGGCTCGTGTTCGCGCCGGACTGCGGCTTGAGTCAAACCGCCCGCTGGGCCGCCCGAACCAAATTGGCGAATCTGGTGGCCGGCGTGCGCCTGGTGCGCCGGGAATTGGGCTTGGGGGAGTGACATGCTGCCCGCCGCGCAAAAGGACGATGCCTTCCTCGCCGACGTAGCCGCCGCCCGCGCCGTGGGCCGTTCCCGTTTGTGGTGGCTGGGGCAGAGCGGTTTCCTCCTGTACACCCCGGCGGCCACGGTCCTGTTCGATCCGTATTTGTCCGATTCCCTCACCCGCAAATACGCCGGCACCGATCGTCCGCACGTCCGCTTGACGGAGCGCGTCATCGCCCCCGGGCGGCTCACCGGCATCGATGTCATCACCAGCTCCCACAACCACACCGATCATCTCGACGCCGAAACCCTGCTGCCCTTGCTGGCCGCCAATCCCCAAGCCCGCCTCCTCATTCCCCGCGCCAACCGTGCTTTCGTCCTCAACCGGTTGGGCGACGTGGCGGACCGGCTGGAAGTGCTGGACGCCGGCGAAAGCATTACCCTCGCCGGCGTGGAATTTCACGGCATTCCCGCCGCCCACGACACCGTGGAACGCGACGCCGCCGGCTGCCATCGCTTCCTCGGTTATGTGGCCCGCGTGGCGGGCCGCACCCTGTACCACAG
>CAIYZC010000368.1 GCA_903930565.1 uncultured Pedosphaera sp. | reverse complement strand
TCCGCCAACTCCCGGCCGGCCGCCGGCCCGAGCACGCACGCCGCCGTCGCCAAGGCGTTCGCGGTCAGGCAATCGGGCGCCACCACGGTCGCGCTCAACGCCCCCTCCGCCACCCACCCGGTCCGGCCATCCAACAAATGGGAGTAGCGCCGACCGCCCAGCTCGCGGTAGCGGGCGTAACCGCCGCTCGTCGCCACCGCCGCGTCGCGGAGCGCAAATTCCGCCAGCAGCGGGGCGTTCTCGGCGGGCTCCCGCGGGTCGGCCACCCCGACCCGCCAAGTTTCATCGCCCCAAGCGCGCAAATCGCCGCCAAGGTTCACCAGTCCGGCGACCGCTTGGTCCCGGCCCAAAATGGCCGCTTGTTCCACCAAATAAGCCTTGCCCAAGGCATCCACATTCAGACCGGTGTGGGAGCCAACGGCCGCCGCGAGGCGGTCCCGATCCGGCGGGCGCAGCGTGGCCGTTTGCCACAATTCCACGGCCGCGCCCAAACGGGCGCTCAAAGCGCCCCCGGTGCGGGCTTCCCAACGCTCATACGCCGCCAGCACCGCCGCCAACTCCCGGGAAACCACCGGCGCGCCCGCCGCCACCCGGCGAACTTCGCTGTCGGGATCGCGCTGGTTCAACGGCCGCGCCCACTGGGCAAGCGCGGCCACCATCCCCTGCTCCCAAGCTTGCGCCTCCGCCGGGCGCGCGGCGCGCAACAGCAGGTCCATCGAGGTGCCCAGCACCCCTTCGCGGGCGAAGCGGAATACTCCCGCGGCCAGTTGCTGCCGCAGCGCGGGCGGCGCGGGCGGCGCGGCCCACTTGGCGGGCGCGGTGGCCGCGCCGGCGTTGGCCACGGCGGCCAGACCGGCCGTGGCACTGGAAAGACGTTGGAACCGCCGACGGGAGGAGGCATTCATAGGTCGATGATTGCAGGCAACCAAGCATTGCGGCCAGGCAGTGCACCGCGTGACACACCCGCCGCGGATACACAAAAGGCCGGACCGGGGCGCGGGGCGCGACCGGTCCGGCCTGGGAAAAACCCTTTATTTCGAGGGCGAGAAATCCGTCGGCACCATCATGGTGGATTTAACGCCATCCTTGGTGGTGAGGGGACCATCGGTTTCGGAAGCCGCCTTGGCTTTCACCCAATCGGCGTCGCCGACAAAGCCCTTCCAAGAGGCTGCCGCGGCCGCGGCGTCTTTGTGGGCCACGAAGTAAACGAGCTTCTCCCCGGCGCCGTTCTTGGCCTCGGTCGGCGTCCAATAGCCAAAGTTGATCATGCCGTGCTTGGAGAACAGCGCCGTGGTGTGGTCGCGGAAACGGGAATTCAAATTGGCGAGTTTGCCGGGCGTGGCCGTGTATTCACGGAATTCATAGAGATGGCTACCGCCGGTGAGCGCCTTGACCATCGGGGAGTAGTCCGTGGGGGCCAGGAAAATGGAATCGGCCTTGGTGACCAGGCGGCCGTTGGCTTCGGACGCCTTTTGGGCGGCTTTCCAATCGGGATCCGCGCCGAATTCCTTCCAAGACTGATCGCGGGCTTCGCGGCTCGGATAGGCGAGCACGTAATAAAGCTTGTTCTCCTTGTTGTCCACCGGCACCCAGTAGCCGATGTTTTCCATGCCGTGCTTGGCGAACAGCTTCACGGTGTGGTCGCGGAAACGGGCCAGCAGTCCGTCCAGTTTGTCGGGGGCGGCGGTGTAAATGCGGAGTTCAAAAAACCGCTTCTCCTGGTCCGCGGCCGAACCGGTGAACGCCAAAGAAAGGGCAAGCGCGAGGGCGAGCAAGAATTTCATAATATGGTTGATGTACGCCGCCCATGGCACCCGCAAACCCCACGCCTGTCAAACCAATAGTTTTGACCGGTGCGGCCCACCCCACGCGGAAGGCGTGAACTTCCCGACCCTCGGTTCAAAATACCCCCCCAACCGCCTACTTCGCGGGCGAAAAATCCGTCGGGGCCATCAAGGTGGATTTGATGCCGTCCTTCGTGGTGAGGGGGCCATCGGTTTCCGTGGCCGCCTTGACCTTCGCCCATTCGGGATCGCGCAGAAAACCGCGCCACGAGACGGCCATGGCCGACGCGTCCTTGTGGGCGAGGAGGTAATAGACCTTTTCCCCGGCGCCATCCTTGGCCTCGGTCGGCGTCCAGTAGCCGAAATTGACGACGCCGTGTTTCGCGAACAGCCCCATGGTTTGGTCGCGAAAGCGGGTGTTCAACGTGGTGAATTTGCCGGGCGCGGCCCGTTGCTCGATGAGTTCATAAAGCCGGCCGCCGCCTGCGGGCGCTTGCACCAAGGGGGAATAATCCGTCGCGGCCAGGTAGATGGACTCCGCCTTGGTGACCAAGCGGCCGTTGGCTTCCGAGGCCTTTTGGGCAGCCTTCCAATCGGGATCAGCGCCGAATTCCTTCCAGGATTTTTCGCGGGCCTCGCGGCTCGGATAGGCGAGAAGGTAGTAAAGTTTATTTTCCTGGTTGTCCACCGGCACCCAGTAGCCGAGGTTTTCCATGCCGTGCTTGGCAAACAACTTCACGGTGTGGTCGCGGAAACGCGCCAAGAGTCCGTCGAGTTTGTCGGGGGCGGCAGTGTAGATCCGCAGTTCAAAGAAGCGCTTTTCCTGGTCCGCGGCGGAACCGGTGAAAGCCAGGGAAAGTGCCAGGGCGAGGGCGAGCCAGATTTTCATAATTTGGTCGATAAGCTGCGCCCATCGCACCCCCAACCGCCCGGCCTGTCAAACGAATACGGGCGCCGCTTCTCTTGCGCTTGCAAAAGCGCCGGGGCCGGCTAAGATCCAACCGCAACCCCGTTATGGAAACACACTCGTCCAAAACCGCTGTTGACCGCCCCCACCCGGGCCGGTGGTTCCCCTTCGCCGGCCTTTCGGCCGCCCTCGTTCTGGCCCTCGCCGCCCTGCCCGGCTGCGGGCCCTCCGGACCGAAAGCCCCGGCCGGCTTGTACGCCGCGCCCGCCGGCGAGACCATCCTCGCCGCCGATCCCGGGCTGCCCGACTCCCTGCCCCGCGCCCGCGCGGTGGACACCTTTTACCGCTTGAGCAACCTACGCTTCGGCCAAAACCGGTTCGGCCGCCCGATGCTCCAGGTGGATTACGAGAAAACCCGCGTGGGCGAGCAAAATGGGATCACCCTGCAACTCCGCGCCGGCGACGGCCGCCGCCAAAGCGTCATGATCATCGGGCCGATGCACCAAACGCAAGGCACACTGGAGGTCGATTCCCCCTACCATCGGTTTCCCATGAACCAACCGCCGAAGGATTTGGAGGCCTATCTGACGCACAGCGACCACCGCTACAACCAACCCCGCACCCCGGAATTCAAAGTGTCCAACTCGGCGGTCATCGGCCACTTGAACCACCTCACCCTCCCGCGGAATTGGACGGCGGAGGAGATCGCCGCCTGGACCAGCCCCCCGCCGAATTTCACCAACCCCAACGCCCACCAGGACGCCGGTCGGGACACCGACTTGGCGGGCACCCCGGACCCCGGCACCATCGCCCGCCGCCTGGTGGAGCCCGGTGGACGCCTGCTCGGGTTGGAATACCGCCTCGCGGAGTGGGACAAGGAACGATGCGTCGGTTATCTGGTCCCCATCTTCAAGCGCACCCAGCCGACCACGATGCCCGACCGCGTCCTGGCCAAGGAGGGTTACGTCGTCGGCGCGGTCAAGGTGAACACCCACAAGTTTGTGGACGCCCTCCAGCTGGTTTTCATGCGCCAGGGCGCGGACGGCGCCTTGGATCCGAAGGACACCTACACCAGCCAATGGATTGGTTATCACGAAGGCGGCACCGAAACCACTTTGGGTGGCGGCGGCACGCCAATCATCGGCATCAGTTGCCGCCAGGGCGCCATTCTCAACGCCCTCGCCCTGGTCGAGGAGGCGCCCGCCGCCAAATGAAAGCGGTCATTCCGGCATTGCCACCCCGCCCCCGCCGGCTTAACCTGCGCCCCATGAAGCACCCCTTGCTCGCCTGCCTGGCCATCGGTCTCGTTGCCACCGGCCTCACCGGACGAACCGTCCGCGCCGCGGATGCCCCCGCCGCCACCGCTCCGGCGCTGCCCGGCAAGGGCCTCGCCCAGCATGACTTCCTCTACGCCGGCGAATCCAAGCAACGCCGCGCCTTCATCGTCCGCCAAGGCAAGATCGTGTGGTCCTACGAGGACCCCGCCGGCAAGGGCGAGATCAGCGACGCCATACTGCTCGGCAACGGCAACCTGCTCCTCGCCCACCAATACGCGGTGGAATTGATCTCCCCGGATAAAAAGGTGCTCTGGAAACTGGAGGCGCCCAAAGGCACGGAAATCCACACCGCCATGCCCATCGGGTCGGACCATATTCTTTATTTGCAAAACGGCGATCCCGCCCTCGTGCGCGTGGTTAACTGGAAGACCGGCGCCACCCGCAAGGAATTCCTCATCCCCACCGAGAATCCCAAGAGCGTCCACGGGCAATTCCGCCACGCCCGCGTTACTCCCTGGGGCACGCTCTTGGTGGCGCGCATGGACCGCAAATTGGTCTGCGAATACGACGCCGACGGAAAGACGGTGTGGCAATTCCCCACCGACGGACCCTGGGGCGCGAATCCCCTGCCCAATGGCAATGTCCTCATCGTGGACCGCCGCTCAATTCGCGAAGTAAACCACCAGGGCGAAGTCCTTTCCACGATCACCCCCGCCGATGCGCCGGACTACAAATTGAGCAGCCTGCAACTCGCCTGGCGCCTGCCCAACGGCAACACCCTCGTGAACAATTGGTTCAATGAATGGAGCGGCACGCTCAACCGCACGAACCCGCCCGTCCAAGCCGTCGAATTCACCCCGGACAAAAAAGTCGCCTGGGTCCTGCGCTCCTGGGAAAACCCCGATCTCGGCCCCGCCACCACCATCCAAATTCTCGACACGCCCGAGTCCCCCGAAAAAGTCACCTTCGGCGGCATCCAATAACCCGCCGCCCCGGGAACCGCACCCCGGCATTTGGGGTATCCGGGGACGGCGAGGTCTCGCGTTTCCGCACCTTGCCGTCTCCCCGGCACCGTTTGCGGTTGAACGCCCCCCCGGCTTGGCGTTAAATCCGCGCCGAGATGAATGACTATTTCGGTTTGGGATTGGTCGCACCACGACTCACCCCGGTCCTGGACCCCGCCTTCCGGCCCGCCGTGCTGGCGAACCGCGCCTGGCGGGAATTGGCCCGGCAATCCGGCTCCCCGGTGCCGGTAGCCTTCGCCCTGGAGCAGGCGGACGGCTCGGTATTCCACTACCGCACCGAAATCCTGCCCGCCACCCATCCCCGCGCCGCCGGCAATCTCCCGTATCTGGAGCGCCTGGCCAAATCCCTCCTCTGGTTGTGGGGCGGTTTTCGCCTGCATTTCCAAGGCCCGCCCGAACTCGCCACCGCCCTCCAAAAGCATTACGACACCCACCCCGCCGGGAAGTTCGACTCCGAAGTCATCGGCCGGCGCATTTACGACCGCCCGATCGAGGTCGTCGCCGTTGCCGAATTGCCCCCCGCCCGGGCGAACACCGCCCCCCTCGGCCGCCACTTGGACGGCTGCCGCATCGGCTTCGATCTCGGCGGCAGCGACCGCAAAGTCGCCGCGGTCATCGACGGCCGCGTGGTCTTTAGCGAGGAAACCGTCTGGGACCCCATCCGCCAAAGCGATCCCGAATATCACTTTGCGGGCATCATGGATTCGCTCCGACTGGCGGCCGCCCACCTGCCGCGCGTGGATGCCATCGGCGGGAGCGCCGCCGGGGTTTACGTGAACAACCGCGTGAAAGTCGCCTCCCTTTTCCGCGCGATCCCGCCCGCCGTGTTCCAAAGCCGCGTCCGCGATTTGTTCCTGGAAGTCCAACGCGCCTGGGGCGGGCTGCCGTTTGAAGTCGTCAATGACGGCGAAGTCACCGCCCTCGCGGGTTCCATGTCCCTCGGCGCCAATGGCGTCCTCGGCATCGCCCTGGGCACCAGCATGGCGGGCGGTTACGTGACGCCGGAAGGCAACATCACCTCCTGGCTCAACGAAGTGGCGTTCATGGCCATCGACTATGCTCCCGGCGCCGCGATTGATGAATGGTCGGGGGACGCCGGCTGCGGCGTGCAATATTTCTCCCAACAGGCCGTCGGCCGGCTGCTGGCGGTGGCCGGCCTGCCCGTGGATCCGGCGCTCGGGTTGCCCGACAAACTCAAGCAGGTCCAGGCGGCCATGGCCGCGGGCGATTATCGCGCCGCCAAGATTTACGCCACCATCGGAACCTGGCTTGGCTACGCGCTCGCCCATTACGCCGAGTTTTACGACTTCCGCCACCTACTCATCCTCGGCCGGGTCACCAGCGGCCCGGGCGGCGACCTGCTCCTCGCCGGCGCGCGCGAGGTGCTGGCCGCCGAATTTCCGGAGCTGGCCGCGCGGATCGAGTTTCACATTCCCGACGAAAAGGACAAACGCCACGGCCAGGCCATCGCCGCCGCCAGTCTTCCCCGCCTCCACCCATGAACCCCTATCAAATAATGGTGGCCGACTACGCGCGGCTGCACCACGCCACCGCGGGCCAACCGCTCGGCGGCTTCCCGCCCCTGCCCCGCCCCGAATTGGCGCCGGATGCGCCCAAAGTCCTGATCTTCAGCCCGCATCCGGATGACGAAGTCATCATCGGCGGCCTCGCCTTGCGGTTGATGCGCGAAGCCCGCTGGCGCGTGGCCAACGTGGCCGTGACCCTCGGCCGCAAACCCGAGCGCCAAGCCGGCCGCTGGGCCGAGTTGCAGGCCTGCTGCGCGTGCATCGGTTTTGACCTCATCGGCACCGGACCCCACGGTTTGATCCCGGTCGAACCCGCCACCCGCCAAGCCGACCCGGCGCATTGGGCCGCCGCCGTCCGCGTGATCGCCGACATCCTGGCCCGCGAGCAACCCCGCGTCATCCTGTTCCCCCACGCCACGGATTGGAACAGCACGCACATCGGCGTCCATTTCCTGCTCGCCGACGCCCTCGCGGCGATGCCCAAGGATTTCACCTGTTACACCATCGAAACCGAGTTCTGGGGCGCGATGAGCGATCCCAATCTCTTGGTGGAGATCACCCCCGCGGATCTTGGCGACCTCATCACCGCGCTGACCGACCACGTCGGGGAAGTCCAACGCAACCCCTACCACCTCAGCCTCCCCGCCTGGATGCAGGACAACGTCCGCCGCGGCGCCGAACTCGTCGGCGGCCAGGGCGGCGGCGCCCCGAACTTCGATTTCGCCACGGTTTACCGGCTCCGCCAATGGCGCGCCGGCGAATGGCTCCGCCCCTACCCAGGCGGCCGTCTCCTCGCCGCTAAGGACAACCCGGCCGCGCTGTTTCCGTGAGGTAAGCGGGCCATCCCCTGCATTTCCCCCTTGCCAAGAACCACCGCTTGAAGTAAGCCTTCCCCACCCAATCGGCCCCGCCCGTTTGGTTTTTGAAAGCGAATCAGCCATGACCATCTCCGACAGCGCCGCCGCCGCCCAAGCCCCCCTCGCCAACCTCGAGGAGTGGGAGGATTTCCTCAAAGTTCGTTACCCCGAGGCCCCGCCGGTCGGCCCCAGCGCCGAGAAGAAGCAGGAGCAGTTCCGCGATTACGAAAACACCGCGCGCCCCACGGTCCGCGAATTCTACCGCCTCAATCACCGCCACCAGACCTTCGATTTCGTCCAGGAAAAGCGCCGTGATTTCCTCGCCTTCAACCGCCGGGAAATGAGCATCTGGGAGGCCATGGAGTTCCTGAACACCCTCGTGGATGACAGCGATCCCGACACCGACCTTTCCCAGATGGAGCATTTGCTCCAAACCGCCGAGCAAATCCGCAAGGATGGCCATCCCCGCTGGTTCATCCTCACGGGGTTCATCCACGACTTGGGCAAAATCCTCTGCCTCTTCGGCGAACCGCAATGGGCGGTCGTCGGCGACACCTTCCCGGTGGGCGCGGGGTATTCCGACAAAATCGTGTTCCCCAAATTCTTCAGCGACAACCCGGACAGCCAGAACCCCCGCTTCACCTCCCGCTTGGGCGTATATGAGGAAAACTGCGGTTTGGACAAGGTCTGCCTGTCCTGGGGGCATGACGAATACCTGTATCATGTGGTCAAGGACTACCTGCCCAAGGAGGCCCTCTACATGATCCGCTACCACTCCTTTTACCCCTGGCACCGCGAAGGCCAGTACGACTACCTGTTGAACGACGAGGACCGGTCCATGCTCAAGTGGGTCCAGGCGTTCAACCCCTACGACCTCTACACCAAGAGCGCCCAGCGGCCCAATTTTCAGGAATTGAAGCCCTTCTACGACGACCTCATCCGCGAGTTTTTCCCGCCGGTGTTGAAGTGGTGATTTCCCCCCGCGGCCGCCGGATCGCCACCGCTTCCGCCGGTTCGCACGGCGACCCCGCGTGGTACCGCAGCGCGGCGGTCGCGGTCGTCACCTCGATTTCCGTGTAGCTCACCGTGTGTGCATCCGCGCGGTGCATGCACACGGAAAACGGCCCCGGACCCGCCGCGTGCGACCGCTGAAAGCGCCGCAACCACGCCAAACTGTTGGTGTCCCCGCTCTCCGCCCGGGCGGCGGCAAAGGTTTCCCCGCGCACCACCTGCGCCCGCGGCTCGTCCCAGCCGGACGAGACCCAAAGCCGCGCCGCCCAAGGGAGAATCTCCGTGCGCAACTTCACCCGGTCCCAGCTCCACTCGTGAAGGACGCGCGCCGCCGGAAAGACACCAATCAGCCGAAAGGCCTGCAACCGTTCCCACGGCAAGCCCGCCAACACCGCGTCCACTTCCCCGGCATTCGCTGCGCGTGCCGAGTCCCGGACCACCCGCCCCCGCGTTTCCCAACCGGTCCCCGCCCCCGGCGGCACGGAATACCAATTGATCAACGCCAACGTCACCCCTTGATCGTTCAAACTGATCCAAGTTCCGCCCGCGGGGTCCGCCGGCGAAATGACCCACCCCGGCCCGCCGGCCCGCATGATTTCTTCCACCCCGGGGGCCCGACCAATCGGTCGCGTCACGCTCTCATCGCGGTTCATCCCGAGGACATATCCCTCCCCGTTTGGTAAACAAGCCACGGTGCACATGGTTCGTGGTCCCCGGTCAATCCGCCGGGGGATACGTCGCCGCCAAGCGCCCATAACCCCGCCAGGCCCGCCACAGCTCGCCCGCAGGCGTCGGCCGACAGCCCAGCGCCCGATTGGCCGCGCCGATGGCATAGACCAAGCGCCACTGCCGGAACAGCACCCCATAAGCCGTCCACAACGAATTGCGCGCGTCGTAAATACTGGTGGCTTCCGCCGCGGCGCCGTTCAATTCGATGATTTTGAAACCCCGCCCCGCCCGTAAATCGTCCTCCCGCTCAAACCGCAAGTCGTAGCGCCCGATGAAAAAGCCCGGCACGCCCTGCGAAATGGCGTCGATCCGCGCGGTGAGTTCCGGCGTGATCCAGCGCGCGCCATCCCGGAAAATGCAGCCCTGCGCATGGTTTCCCGCCAGGACCAACGGAATTTCCTCCCCGGCGGCCGGCACGGTCTCCTCCCGCCCCGCCAACCGCGCCAAATACTTGTCAGCCACGAAGCGCGCCCGCGGATCGTGCCACACCAATTCCCGGATCGTCGTTTTCCCATCCCCCACGACGCGCGGAAAAATCTTCTCGGTGATCGCAAAGATCCGGCCCTTGGCCTCATGGGGATACCGGTAATAGAATACCCCCGCTTCGCCCGGCCCCGGGGCGAACCGTTGCACCACTACCGGCGCATTGAAGGACGCCAAATATGCGCGCGCTTGCGCTGGTTCGCGGATCAACTTGATCCCCGCGCCGCGCTGGCCTTGGTCCGGTTTCAGGATGTAGGGCGGAGTGATGCCCCGCCGCGCCAGAATCTCCGCCAGCGCCGCCTCCCGTTCCGCAAGGGAAGCGCCCGGGATCAATTCCGCTTCGGCCGTGAATTCCGCACTTGTCGCCATCAACCTGGCCAAGGTCGCCATTTTGGATTCACCCACCAAGCCGCCCGAAAAAATGCCCGGATTGGCGCATGTCGGCAGCCGCAGCCCCCGGTACCGCACCGCCAAAACCATCCCGCCCAGCACGACCGGGGGATAAAACAACCACGCCGGCCAAAACTCCCATTGCATCCACTTCCGCAACGTCACTCCCGCCCGCCGCCGCCGCTCCGGATCGCCCAACCTCCCCAGCAGGTGCAGCGCCCCCCAAAGCAGCGGCAGCAGGAGCAACAACCACCCCCCGCCGTGCCGCCAGGCCCCGAGCCAAGCCAGCACCCGCCCGCCCACCGCTTGCGTCAGCGCCAGCAGGGCGACGGTCCAAACCAATGCCGCCAAGCCGGTGATCAACAAAAACCGCCCCAGATGCATCCGCAGAAAGCCCGCCGCCAGAAAAGTGGGCAACCGCGCCCCGGGAATAATCCGGCTGATAATGAGAATCGCCTCCCCGCGCGCCGCGAACCAAGCCGCGCTGGCATCCACCCGGTGGGCATGCCGCCGCCAGGAACTCCGCTCAAACCACTCCCGCCCCAGCCACCGGGCCAGGGCGTACAACCCGGCGTCCCCCAGCCAAATGCCGCCCCCGCACGCCAGCAAGGCCGCCGGCCAACCCAGCGTTCCCGCCGCCAGCAGCAGGCCCGCCCCCACGGTCGCCGCGTCCTCCAAAACGAAGGTGAAAAGAAAGATCCCGGTGGCCTGCCATGCCGCCGGCCAATGCGCCAGCGCGGCGGGCAGCGGGGCCGTTAATTCCGGACTCATGGCCATGAACCAAGCCGCCGGCAGGGCGGTCAACCGCCACCCGCCGTTGCGGGTGCCTCCGCCGCTTGGTATTGCAGGGTGGAGGCCGCCACCCCGAAGTCGGGCGGCAAATTCAGGCCCATCAAACCGGCCATCACGCGGATCAAGGCGAAATGGTGCACCGCATGGGCGACCACATACATCACCTCCCGGCTAACCGTGGAGGGCACGGTCTGCGAGTCCGCCGTCGCGGCGCTGGTCTTGCACGTGACCGCCAGGGATCGGTCCTGCCAAACAACCAGCCAGGCCTCGTAGCCGGCGCGCAATTCGCGCGTCTCCCGCCATGCCGCCGCGCGGTTGGTCTCCACCGCAGTGCCGCGTTCCCGCCGGTCGTAATCCAAATCCCCCCCGGGCGCCACGGCCAGCAGGCTCCGGAAATGATCCAAGCTGTGCCGGTAATGACCGCCGATCGCGGCGCCGAAGGCCACGGGCAACGGGCGGGTGTACAGCTCGTCGCTCAGGAGGTGCAACAGGCCTTCACCCTGTTCCAAAATCCGCACCACCGCGGCCAACAATTCGGAACCGGGGGCGCGTTCGTCGGCTGAGGGGATCGTTTGCATAAGCGGTGGGGGCTCCGGAGGTGGTTACTTGCCCTTTTCGCGGACCAAGCTGGGCCAATTGGCCTTCGCCTTGTTCAGGTTGCCCGCGGCATCTTTGTTGAAATCATTCCGCACGCCCTTGCTGTATTGGAGGAGCAGCTTGCCGTCCACGATCTGAAAAGCATCCACGTCAATCTCGATCAATTTGTTCTTGGAAACGCCGTAGGCGCAATAACCGCCAAACTGGGGCTCGTACTTTTCGGGCGTTTTGGTGAAGAGCGCCTGGTGTTCCGCACTGGCGAACCAGTAGGTGGCCCCGCCGTGCTCCGCGTGGAATTCCGCCTTCCCCTTCACCGGTTTGCTGTCCGTGAAAAACGCGACCGGATCGTAGGCCTGAATGGCCACGCCGTGCTTGTCGAGGTTGAGGAGGGATTTGGTTTGGGCCGACGCCGAAACGGCGAGCAGCAGACTCAAGGCCAGTAATGCAAAATATTTCATACAACCGTTCGTCGACCCGCGCGCCCAAACCTTACACCCGGCCGCCGCCTTTCATCCCATCCAATTTTCTTGTAAGGAAATCCAACGCCGCGCCGACGAACCAGCATGAGCACGAACTCCAGTTCCTGTCCAGCGCCAATCGCCCCCGTCGGCCCGGCCCGCGAGGCCACCGAACCGGTGCTTTTGGTCCTGGCGGATATCAGCGGCTACACCCGCCACATGACCCAGCACGCCCGCTCCCTCGCGCACGCCCAGGTCATCGTCACCGAGCTCGTCGAATCCATCCTCCGCGAGGCTGAGCTGCCCTTTGAAATCGCCAAACTCGAAGGCGACGCCGTGTTCCTCTACTGCCGCATGGCCGGTGCCCCCGGGGAATGGGCCGCCGCCCGCACCCTGATCGGCCGCAAATTGCTGGCCTTTTTCGAGCGCTTTCGCGAAACTACCGCCGCCCTGGCCGGCGCCACCACCTGCACCTGCACCGCCTGCAGCAACATCCTCCAACTCCGACTCAAAATCGTCGTACATGCCGGCGAAGCCCTGTTCCACCAAGTCCGCCACTTCCAGGAGTTGGCCGGAGTGGACGTCATTATCGTCCACCGCCTGCTGAAAAACACCGTTCCGGCCGCCGAGTATCTGCTCCTGACCAGCGCCGCCGCGTCCGCCATCGAACTGCCCCCCGACTCCCGCTTGGTGCGCGGGTTCGAGACCTACGAGGGCCTCGGCCGGCTGGACACCCTGGTGTACCTGCCCGAAGGGGCGGATCAACCCGCCGGGACGTCCTCCGCGCCGGGCTCCTTCGGCCTGCGGTTCGGTGCCTCCTGGCGGTTGTTCCGCCGCATGTGGTTCGCCCCCCTGCGCCGCCCCGCCGCCGCCCCCGGCCATCAGCCCTTCCCAACCGCGGACGCCGGCGTCAGCGGAGTGGCCCGCTTCGGTTTCGCCGCCGCCACCCTTCTCCTCACCCCGTTCTTCCTCCCCGCCGGCCTGGTGGTCGCCGCCCTGCACTCCATCTGCCCCCACAGCCGCAAAGCCAGCCCGGCCGCGAACCCGACGCCCCCGCCCCATGCTCACGGTCCGGATTGCGGCTGCGGCCACAAGCACTGAGCGACGTCGGCCGCGCCGACGCAGCAAATCCACACCTCAAGCAGGAGGAGACAACGTAAGGAGACTCTGACCTTTCCCATTCCTCGACCGCCACTGCCAACCACCAGCCCCCGAGCAGAAACTCAGAGCCCCAGGCCCGCGGGCGCTTTCGCCCCCGCCTCCCGCAACATTGCTTCCAACACCGCCGGACTCCGGGTGCCGATAAACCGGCGGCTCACCCGTCCCTGCGCATCCACCAAGACATTGGT
>CAIYZC010000367.1 GCA_903930565.1 uncultured Pedosphaera sp. | reverse complement strand
GTTTCGGCTTCATGGCCGCCTTGCTCCAAACCCTGCGCGTGGACGCCAATGGCTGGGTGTTCGCCCTTTCCGGCGGCACGGTGCTGGCCTTTCTCGCGGGCGCAGGCCTGACGGTCGGGGTGTGGCGCCTGGCCCTCCGCCGGCAGGGGCGCCCCGGCGGCCGCTTTGCCCGCCTGCTGCCGCCCCTGGTTTTACTGACCGGTGTGGCCGCCTTTTTGTACCCCCTGCGCTTCGTCGCCGCGGAGCGCCTCCCGGACATTGGTGTCGGGTTGGTCCTGGCCACCGGCGCGCTCTCCTTCGTGGGTTGGATGCTGTGGCGGGTCGGGTCGTACTTGGAACAGGATGCCCGGCAAAATGCGGAAACGGGCGCGGACGGCCGCCCGCCAAACGGGAATTGATGCCGGGCGGTGGGCGGACTATAATCACGCCATACTGACCCAGGCCCGGGCGGGCGCGTTATGGAAACCGCATCCCGCCGGCGGGCCCGTCAACCCATGAATTCGGCGACTGAAAAAGCAACCGGCGGGGCGTCCTCCGTGGCGGCTCCCGCTCCCGATTTGCGCCACCGCAAACACGGGATCAATCCCCCCAAGACCCTCACCGGCCGCGCCTTGATCGGGCTGCAAAACCTCCTCGAAAGCGGGGTGGCGGCCGTCTCCCCCCAGGGGGACCCCGCGATTTACGAGAGCCGCCAGTTTCCGTGGGCCGCCGAAGTGGAGGCGGGATGGCGCGAAATCCGCGCCGAGCTCGACCAAGTGATGAAGTTCCGCGACGAAATCCCGAGCTTCCACGAAATCCTCAAGGAGGTCAGCACCATCACGACCGACGCCAGTTGGAAGACCTACTTTCTCGCGGGGATTGGCATGGATTGCACGGGTAACGCCAAACGTTGTCCGCGCACCATGGAGTTGCTGCGCAAGATTCCGGGGATGAAAACCGCCTTTTTCTCCATCCTGTCCCCGGGCAAGCACATTCCCGCCCACCGCGGCGCTTACAATGGTATTCTGCGGTTCCACCTCGGCCTCCTGGTGCCCGAGCCCCGGGAAAAGTGCCGCATCCGGATCGGCAACGAGTACCGCAGTTGGAGCGAGGGCCAGAGCCTCATTTTCGACGACACTTTCAACCACGAGGTTTGGAACGACACCACGGGTTATCGCGTCGTGTTGTTCGTGGATTTCGCCCGGCCGCTGTGGTTCCCCTTCCACCAGCTCAACACCGCGATTCTGAGCGTCGGGGCCCTCGCCCCGTTCCTGCGCGAGGCCGGGGTGCAGCAGAAGCAGTGGGAAAAGAAGTTCTACAAGAAATAGTGCGCCGTCACCGGTAAACCCGGAAGTTCTCGCGCGAAGCCGCAAAGCCGCGAAGCCAGGCCAAAAAGACCGGGGCTAGGCAGGGGAATTTTCTCCCGCCGAGACGCCGGGGAGCGGAGCAGATCGGAAGGTAAACCGTCAGGCCCCATTCCCGATGACCAGTCGCGCGGAGTTTGAGTGCGCCTCCCTCGCCGGCTGCGCCGGGGAACTGGGGGTCGGCGACCCCCGCTCCGGCCGGCCGGAGGCCTGTCCCACCAGGGAGGTGCGACCGAACGGCGGCTCAGTTTCCGGGTGGCGGCGGCACCGCGGCCGCGGGGTGACCGGTGGGCAACCGGAAGTTGGCGGCCGAGTCCGGGTGCGCGGGATCGAAGCCCGTGAATTCCGGGACGATTTGCCGTGCGAGGGGGACTTGGTTTTGCCGGAGCGCCTGGAGCACGCATTGGGCGATCTCGTAGCTGCCGTAGTTGCCGTGGTGCGTCCCCTCCCGCGCCGTGGCGAAGGCCCGGTGGGAGCCTTCCGGACCGAGCGCCTCGTACAGCGCCGCCCCCATTTGTTGCAAGTCCAGCAGCGGGACGTTTTCCTCCCGCGCCACCAGCCGCACCGCCTCGGGGTAGCCGCGGAACGAATTCTCGATTTTGCCATCCGGTCCGAAGGAGCGCCGGCTGACCGGGGTGCATAAAATGGCCTGCCCGCCGCGCTTCCGCGCCTCGGCCACCACCCGGCGCAGGTTTTCGGTGTATTTCTCCAGCGCGTCCGCCGCCGTGCTCTTCATGTCGTTGTGGCCGAATTGCACGATCAAATAATCCCCGGCGTGGAATTGGCTCCAGATTTTGTTGAACCGCCCTTTCGCCAGCGCGCC
>CAIYZC010000366.1 GCA_903930565.1 uncultured Pedosphaera sp. | reverse complement strand
TACCTGACCGAGGTATTGCCCAAGCTCGGCAGTTGGTTCATCAACCGGATCGCCGAACTGACGCCCACCGCTTGGAAGGCGGCCAAGGCCAAGCAGAATTGACATGCCGGTCAGCGTAGCCGTTGCCCGTTTTCCTGCCTATACGGGGTTGGCAATACGGATACCCCCGAACTCCACAACGCTGCCGCTTGGTCCCCAGCCCGGGAATCGTGGCAGCGCCGGGTGGTGGCTTGCCGTAATTCCTTGCGGCACCAAAGCCCTTGCACGCGTGCAACACCGCTCATCGGAACCTGGAGATTGATCAATATACGCCGGACGTAACTCAAAACGCGGATCCAGCAAGGAACTTCTTGTGGTTTTCCGCCAATTTGAGGAAAGCACGAGGGGAAGCGGCTACCAACTCTTGCAGACGTCTTCCGCACACAGGACAATACCTCAGCCCCATGTGGCAGGATAGATTTATCATAATATCGGGAGCGCCGGGACGCGGACGAATTTTGCATTCATCGTCGAACGCGATGCCACGGGATTGAAGTACAAAGACAACCTCCGCTCCCACCTTTTTCGCATGAGCGGCAATTCCCCGCCGGCCTGCGTTCGCAACGCTATGCTGAAATCCTGGGCAACAATACATTTTAACCTCCTCGTGATGAAACTAAGAACTGGTTCAGATCGCCTGATGCGGGCGGGAATATCCGAAACTTCGGAGTTATTATTCCTGTTGGGTAATGCAAATCGTTAAAGGGGAATTCCTTAACGGCATTGGGTTTAGGTTGCAAACATATCCCAATTCAAGGTTTTGGGTTTTCGGAAGTGCCGAGGGTGACGAGTGCGTTGGAGACGGCATTGAGCACGTTTTCCTCTTCTGCCTTTATGGGAAGAACATCCCGCTCATGCCTTGCCCACCCCCCATGAATACCAGGCTCCTCACCATCAACCACTTTTGGCAAAAATGTTCGTATCGTCACCATCGTGTTAGATGGAGTTACAGGCCTCGTTGTAATATTAAAATAGGCAATGTACGGCACTATCTTTATAGAGCCGCCATGCAATGGGACATTCGCAATTGGTTCCGATGGGGATAAAACAAAACCGTTTGTAGCATACCATTCTGAACTCTCAAACTCTTGGCGAGCCAAAGACAGCGACATCTTGCGGTAACGCCCCAACGCATCTCGGTTTTGCCCTTGAAATGCATTTGAGATCGCTGTCGAAACTTCGTGCTCACCAGCCGGCAATATCTGACTAGTGCCATTCAAATTTGACAATCGCAAATCCGGATCGCCGCCATGCACTCCGCGGTTGCACCCTGAAAGAAATGGCCCTGTCGCGAGGCACGCAAAGAATAATACTAGTTGTCTGCGATTCATTTTTTTTGGCTCTTCTAGGATTATTGCGGACAAAGACGCAGCTTTCCACAGAAAACCAGCAAACGCTGCGGTAATTGCCGACGTGGCAGAACCCACGCGCGGTCGCCTTGAGCGCCCGGACTTTCGCGTGCAACCTCTCGGTCGCCGCGTTGGTGATCCGGCGCTTCATTTACGTCAGCAGGTTCGCCAAGCGCCGTTCCAGCATGTCCGCCACCGCCATCATGGGGGCGTGCCTTTGCTCCCGCACGACTGAGCATGACGCGCCCGGGTGGCACCCGGTCCGGGACGCGGGTGCCGAACCGCATGGCGTCCAAATGCCAGCGGGAGCGCTTCGCAAAGGGGTGATGGCTCGCGCAGGACCGAAGGCAAAAGGGGCATTTGGGCGCGGGGGCGGCCTGCGATGCCAGTTTGCTCCGCAACTGTTTGCCTTCCATCTTGCATTGCGAGTTCATGAAGATCCAAAGGCTGCCGGTGCCCAACCGCCGGGCACAATAATGTTGCATTCGTTGCCGCTCCACGATGACGTATAGTGCGACAACCGGGCGGCGAAGTCAAGCCAAAGTTCCCGGCCGGCGCGGGGCAGCGGAGCGAAGCGCCAACCTGGGCGTAGCGCCAGACGCACCGCTGCCGGCGGCTGCGGGCCGGCCTGAAACCAAAGCTTGGGCACTCGTTCACCCACCCAGCCGACTTAGCGGGACTACTTCCCACCCACGAAAAACCTCGTATATCCAGGATTGTATGGACTATGGAGCAGCTCAGTTAGCATCATTTATACCGCCCCACATTTATGTTGCAGCGATTGAAATTTCTCCCAGAAGCTTTAGAAACTTCCTTTTCGAAATTGTGGAACCCTTAAATGTATAAGCTTGGTGCGCTTTTCCGAGTTCATCATAAACGGTGCCGCGGGCCAGATGGTCTGAAGTGGCCCCCACTATTTAGACCAGGGATTTAGGAATTTAAGTTATATTCTCAGGCTTCTCCGGGACTTGGTTTATGGTTGT
>CAIYZC010000365.1 GCA_903930565.1 uncultured Pedosphaera sp. | reverse complement strand
GTCGCGGTTCCCAGCGTCGTCCAAGTGGAGCCGTCCGGCGACAGGGCGGAAGACACCAAGTTGCCGGTGCGCACCAAGCGCAACCAACAGTTGGGAAGCGCCACGGTGGTGCCCACGGTGGAAGTGGGATTCGCGCCCGTGGCCGCCCGGGTGCGGACCAAGATGACCCCGGTCCCCGCGCGCGCCACCCAAACCTCGCGCGCGCCCGCCGCGGTGGTTTCGCGGATCATCAGACCCGCCAGGGCGGTGGCGGCGGTGCCGCTCTGGCTCAGGAGTTGGGCCTGGATGGATCCGTCCCCCGTGATCGTTTGGTAAACATAATGGCACTGGTCCGCCGTTCCGTTCATAGCCGCGCCGGATCCTTCCAGGGTCCAAGACGCGGAATTCCAGCATTGGTTGCCCACCCAGCCCACCGGGCCCACATCCAAGGCCAGCCAGGGCGTCGGCAGGGGGCAATTCGTCACCAGGACGTTGGCCGCGGCGGAAAGCGTGGTGCCGCAGAGATTGGAGACGGACACCGCATACGCCCCGGTCTGACCGGGGGCCAAATCGAGCAAACGGCAGCTCGTTTGCGTGGCGCCCGCCAGGGGCGCGCCGTTGAACAACCATTGGTATCCCAGAGGCGCGGCGCCGGTGGCGCCGACCGTCAACGTGACACTCCCCCCCGCCGGTCCCATCCAACTCGCGGGCGGAGTGACGATGACGGGGGGGGTGGTGACCGCCACCACCGCTTTACCGGTAAGATCCGCGCTTTGGGCTGCACAGCTGGCGTCGGCGAGCGCCTTAATGGTGTAAGTGACACCCGCCGGCGGGGTGACCGTGCGCAGGAGGGGACTGGCCGGCACGCCGCTTTGCACGGCGCCGTCGGACCAAGTGACTTGCCAAGGGGCCGTTCCCGAGAGCGCCGCCTGCACCACCAAGGCGCCGCCCGCGCAGAGCGTCCCGCCACCACTGACGATGGCAGTGGGTCGCGGATGCACAGTGAGGGTCGCCACGGCGGAGGTCGCGGCGCCGCATGCGCCGGCGGCAACGCAATAATATTGGGCCCCTTGACTGGCCACCGTGAGCCCCGGCGTGGTGTACGCGGCCTTGGTCGCCCCCGCCAAGGGGGTGAAGCCCGCGCCGGCGGGGGCCATCCACCATTGATACCCCACCCCGGTCCCCGTCGCGGCGGCGGCAAAGGTGACGGTGCCGCCGGCACAGGCCGAGGAGTCAACCGGAAGGCGGGTGAACGTGGGCGCGGAATTGGGGGTGACGATCGCCGACCCGGTTAATTGCGCGGCGGGGGCGGTGCAATTGGCATCGGACAGGGCCTTGATCTTGTAGGTGGTGGCGGTGCCCGGGCTGACCGAGCGCACGGCGGGAGTGGTGGTCACCCCGGCCTGCACGAAACCGTCCGACCAAGTCACCTGCCAGGGCGCGGTGCCGGTCAACGCGGCTTGGATGGTGGCAGCGCCGCCAGGACAGAACGCGCCACTGCCGCTCACCAAGGCGCCGGGCTGCGCAAGCACCGTGACGATCGCGACGTGGGAGGTGGCGGCGCCGCACGGGCCGGTGGCCACACAACGGTATTGGATGGCGCGCGGGCCGTCCGCCAGGCCGGAGACGGTGTAAGCGGCACTGGTCGCCCCGGGAACGTTGGTAAAGCCGTTACCCGCCAACCCGGCCTGCCATTGGTAGGCCAAGCTCGTGCCAAGGGCCGCGGTAACCAGACGAACGGTGCTCCCGGGGCAAACGGTCAGCCCCACCGGGTGCAGCGTGAAACCCGGGGCCAGCCCGGGGTTCGCCGTGGCCCGACCGGTCAATTGGGCGCCGGAGGCCACGCAATCCGCATCCTGGAGCGCGGTCACCTGATAGGTGGCGGGCATGGCGGGATTTACCCAGCGCTGCGCGGGGCTGGTCGCCACGCCGGTTTGGATGACCCCATCCGACCAGGTCACCTGCCAGGGCGCAGTGCCGGCAAGGTCGGCTTGCACCAGCACGGCACTGCCGGAACAAAACGCCCCCCCACCGCTGACAAAGGCCGAGGGATTGGGGTAAACCGTCACGGAGGCCACGGCGGAAGTCGCCGCGCCACAGGCCCCGAAGGCGACACATTGATACTGGTTGCCGCTGCTCCCGACGGTCAAAGCGGGGGTGACATAAACGGCCCGGGTGGCACCGGGCAGATTCGTGAAGCCGGAGCCCGCGTCCAACTGCCATTGGCAGCTCAGCCCCGTGCCGATGGCGCCGGCGGCGAAGGCGGCGGTTTTGCCCGCGCAGACGGCCAGGTCCACGGGCTGGTTAGTGAACGCAGGCGGCGTGCAGGGCAGCAGGGCGTAGCTCGCGCGGGTGGCGACGCTGTAAAAGCCAACCCCATCATAAGCGACCGCATTCAGGACGGTGTTGCTGGTCACCGTCAGCGGCCCGGTGTAGAGGATGCCTTGTGACGCCGACGGCAGGCTGCCGTCCAAGGTGTAACGGATGGCGGCGCCGGGCGTGGGGGACACGATGGCAACCACGGGATTCGTGTAGAAGCCGCCCCCCGCCGGGGTGAAAACGGGCGCGGCGGCAAAATTCAAGCCCCCCCCGGCCAGGACATTGATCAGATTGGTGCCATTCGGCGAGCCCCAACCCGTGGCCAGATCATAACCCGCCCCGGCAAGAAAGGCCCGGGGGCTGGACGGGGACGTGTTGTTGCCGGTGGTCACGTCATGAAATTCCACCCCATAGGCGGGGCCGGCACCCAGGGCGTAGAAGGCGGGGTTGGGAAAACCCAGCGGGGGCAAGCCCAAGAAATCGGCCTGCTGGTTAACCAGGGCGGCAAACGCGGCCCACAGGGGCGCGGCGGCACTGGTGCCACCGACCCGGCCCCGCAAGCCGTTGCCGCAATAAATCAGGATATTATCCGCGACCATGGCCACGTCCGGCACATTGCGATAGGTGGCCGAGCCGCTGTTCCCGGGGGAGGCCACCCCCTGCTGATAAGCCGGCAAGGGGAAATAAGTGCTCACCCCGCCGCCACTACCCACGCCATGCCCCCAATTCCAAGCGGTTTCCGAAACATAGGCCCCGGAGGCATCCGTGGTCAGGGTCGTACCCCCCACCTGCACAATGTTGGGGCTGTCCTCCGGAAAAGGGATGGCGCCGGTGTAGGCGTCGCCATCGCCCGAGGCGTTGAAAAACGACTGCCCTTGAGCGGCCATTTGCTGAAAGACCAATTCCGCCGCGGGATTTTCCGACCCGCCATACCAGGAACAACTGACCGAGCGGGCCAGATTGTCATCGGCAATTTGACTCAGGATGGTCAACCAAGGGCACCCCTGCGGCGCCTCATAAACGAAAAGGTTCGCCAACCCCGGAGCCATGGCAACGGCCACTTCAATATCGAGGCACACTTCATTGTTGCCGGCCCCGGGCACGGCAACGCCGCCGGCAACGGGAAGATTCACCAGATTCACCGGCGGCAAACCGGTGGCGGCGAGGTAAGCACTGATATCCGCGGGATAGTACGCATCGAATTCGACCAAAGCCACGCTCTGCCCGGCGCCGGTCAGTGGGGAGCCCGGAACATAGGCGGCGCGGAAATCGCCGCCCATCAGACTGCCCGAGGGGCCGGAACCGACCCGGGGTTGCACGCCGGCCGGGGCCGCGAGGGATGCGGAATGCAGGTGCGGCCGGGGGAGCGCAAAATTGTCCAAGCCCCCGATATGGAGGATCGACGTGGACAAGGCCAGACCGGGTTCGCGGTCCGGCGCGAAAAACCGGCGCGATTCGGTGGGATGGGGGTACCAGTTGAGCCGGAGGTGGAAGGCCGCCGCCACGTTGCGGGCGGGTCCGACGAGGGAAAGAACATGGCGGTTCGCATGGCGGGTGGTGACGGTCAAACCGTTGGTGCGGGCAAAATCCTCCACGGCGGCCAGATCGGCGGGCGCCGCCCCAAAACGGGCGCCAAATTCCGCCGGCGACAGTTACTTGCGGTACCGGGGGCCGGCCGGGTCGGCCAATTCCCGCAAAGTGGCGGCCAAGCCGACGGGATCCCGGCCGGGCAGCGCGATGGCCAAGCGCAACGGAGTTTCCCCCGCCACTTCCTCCAACGCGGACAAGTCCCGCACCGCCGCCGGCACATGCGAAGTCAACGCGGGCCGGACCGCCGCTGCCCGGGCGGGAACACCATGCCCGCACGCGACCAAGAACAACACCGTGGCGAGGATTTTTTTCAGGTGCATAAGCGTCCCAACGGAGCAACAATTTTGGTAATATAGCACGAAAGCCACCGCCCCGCAATTTTCGGGAAGGGCCCGGCGCCGAAGAGCGGGCGCGGGCTCCCAAGCCGGCGGCCGCCTGGAAATCCAGCGCATCCCGATCGACAATCGCAATCGGGGAGCGAGGATGGAACTGGGGCAATCCCCGACGCCGGCCGCAAAAGCAAACCCGCCGCGGGCGGGAGCCCGCGGCGGGTGCGACTTACCAAAACCTGGCTTCAGGGAACCACGGTGACGTTGCTGAAGACATCATTGGCCAGCGTGGTGTTGGAACCCGAGGTCGCGACCAAGCCGATGGTGATGCCGGTGGCCATGGAGATGGTCCCGGTTTTCACGGTGGTCCAAGCGGTGCCATTGGTCGAAACGGAAGCCGTGTAGGTGCTGCCGGAACGGACCAGTTGGAGCCAGCAATTGGGCGGGGTGTAGGCGGCGCCGATCGTTAGAGTGGGGGCATTCCCCGGGGTTTGCCGCACGGCAACGACCACCGGGCCTGTCCCCTGCCGGGCCAGGCAGACTTCCCGGGAATAGTTGGCGGTGAGTTCGCGGAGCATGACCCCGGCGTAAGCATTCGTGGTGGCGCCGCCCTCGGAGTTGAGTTGGACCACGATGGATCCGTTGCCGCTGATGCTTTGATAAACGTAGTGGAATTGATCGGCGCCCGTGGTCATGGCGGTCCCGGAACCCTGCAGGGTGTAGGTGCCGCCACTGTAGCATTGGCCGCCGGCCAGCCCAACCGTACCCACATCCACTCCAACCCAGGGCGAAGGCACCCCGCACGTCGACACCGTGAGGGTGGCGGCCGCGCTAGTGATCGTGCCGCAGGTGTTCGTCACCGTGACGGAATAGGCGCCGGCCTGATTGGTCGCCACGGCGGTCAGGGCGAGCGAACTGTTCGTGGCGCCCGCCAGGCGGGCGCCATTGAAGAGCCATTGATAGGCCAGGGGCGCGCTGCCGGCGGCGGCAACGGTGAAAGTCACATTGGCCCCGATCGCCACCGACTGGGAAGCGGGCGGGGTGGTGATGGAGGGCGGGGTTTGCACCGTCACCGAAGCACTGCCGGTCAAATCACCCGGTTGGGCGGTGCAATTGGCGTCGACGAGGTTGGTGACCGTGTAAGTGATGCCGGCACCCGGGCTCACGGTGCGGGAGAGGGGGGAGGCGCCAACGCCGGCCTGGACCGCGCCGTCGGACCAAGTGACCTGCCAGGGGGACGTTCCCGTGAGGGCGGCCTGCACCACCACCGAGCCCCCGGCGCAAATGGTCCCGCCGCCGCTGACCCCCGCGGTGGGCCGGGAACGAACGGTCAGAGTCGCCACCGCGGAGGTGGCGGTCCCGCAGGCGCCGGGGGCCAGGCAGAGGTATTGGTTGCCGCCGGCACCCGCCGGCAAGACAGGGGTCGCGTAAGCGGCGTTGGTGGCTCCGGCCAGATTCGTGAAGCCACCGGCGCCGGCCGGCTTGAGTTGCCATTGATAGCCCACGCCAGTGCCCGTCGCCGCCGCGGTGAACACCACCACGGAACCCGCGCAAGCGGCGATGGAGACCGGGTTGGTCGTGAAAGCGGGGGCCGTGTTCAAGGTGACCGTCGCGACGCCCGTCAGATCGCCCGCCTGCGCGGAGCAGTTGGCGTCGAGCAGAGCGGTGACCGTATAGTTGGTCCCGGCCGCGGGGGTGATGGTGCGGGCAGCCGGACTGGCGCCAACACCGGTCTGGACCACCCCGTCCGACCAAGTCACCCGCCACGGCGCGGTGCCGGACAAAGCGGCGGACAGGGTGACCGTTCCGCCCGGGCAGACGGCCCCACCGCCGCTGACCAAGGCGGTGGGACGGGGATAGACTGCGAGGGTGGCGACCGCGGACGTAACAGTGCCGCAGGCGCCGGCGGCCACACAGCAATACTGCGCGCCGTTGTTCGTTGCGCCCAGGGTTGGCGTCGTGTAGCTCGCATTGGTGGCCCCGGGCAGGTTCAGGAAGCCACCGCCGGCGGCATTGATCTGCCATTGCAAAGTCAGCCCGGTTCCCACCGCCGCCGCGGTGAACGTGGCGGCCCCGCCCGCACAGGCGGATTGACTAACCGGCGCCACGGTGAAGGCCGTCGCCAAATTCACCGTCACGGTCGCCGCGCCGCCCAAATCCCCCGTTTGCGCCGTGCAGTTCGCATCCGCCAAAGCAGTGACGGTGTAAACGCAACCGGCCACGGGACTGACCGCGCGCACCGCGGGGCTGAGCGCCACGCCAGACTGCACCGAACCGTCCGACCAGGTGACCGACCAGGGCCCGGTGCCAGTGAGCGCGGCCTGCACCGAAACGCCGCCGCCCGGACAAATGGCGCCACCGCCGCTAACGACCGCGGTGGGACGGGCGGGGACAGTAAGGGTCGCGACGGCCGACGTGGCCGTGCCACACACTCCGATCGCGAGGCATTGGTATTGGTTGCCGGAAGCCGAAACATTCAAAACCGGCGTGGTATACCCGACGTTGGTGGCGGCCGGCAGGTTGGTGAAGCCGCCGGCACCAACTTTAATCTGCCATTGAAATTGGATCCCGGTTCCGGCCGCACCGGCGGTAAAAGCCGCCGTCCCGCCCGCACAAACAGTCAAATTTACAGGATTGTTGGTAAAGGTGGGGAAGGCGCAGGGAATCACCGTATAAGTGCCCGCCGTTACGGCGCTGTCCGGTCCACCGGCCCCGTAGGCCAGCGCTTGCAAAAGGGTGGTGTTGGTCAGGAGGAAGGGACCCGAATAAACCAGCCCGTTCGTTTCGGAAGGGAGGCTGCCATCGGTGGTGTAACGGATGGTGGCGCCGGTCGTGGCGGAGGTCAGGCTGATGGTGGGCGCGGAGTAATAGGTGCCGGGTCCGGGACTGAACCCGGGGGCCGCGTCCTGCACGAAAACCCCACTGGCCAAGGCCAGGAGCAGGTTCGTTCCATTGGGACTGCCCCAACCACTCGCCAGATCGTAACCCGGAACGGCGTAATAATTGGCGGGGCTGTCCGGGGAGGTGTTGTCGCCGGCGGTGACGTCGTGAAAGTTTGTGCCGTAAGCGGCCCCGGTCCCAATGGCGTAAAGGGCGGGGTTGAGGAAGCCCACAGGCCCGCGGCCGAGCACCGCGGCCTGCTGGTTGGCCAGGGCCGTGAACGCGGCCCAAAGGGGGGCCGCGCAACTGGTGCCCCCCACCATTCCGCCCGCGCCGCCGGTGTAAACATAAACGTTGTCGCCCACCATGGCCACGTCCGGAACATTGCGCCAAGTGGTGGAACCGCCGTTGGTGGCCATGTTCACCGCGGCTTGGTAACCGGGCAAACCGTAGGAAGTGCTCACCCCGCCGCCGGTTCCCCAACCACCACCCCAGTTCCAAGCCGACTCCGAAACATACCCCGCTCCGCCAGTCGTGGTGAGCGTGGTCGCCCCCACTTGAACGATATTGGTGCTCTCCGAAGGGAAGGGTATCGCACCGGTGAAGGCCGCGTCATCCCCGGTCGCGTTGAAGAACGATTGGCCTTGGGCGGCCATTTGTTGGAACACCAATTCGGAGGCGGGATCCGGTCCGCCGCCACCCCAGGAGCAGCTCACCGAGGCGGCCAAATTATCGTCGGCAATTTGGCTCAGGATGGTGACCCAAGGACAACTCAGCGGGGCCTCATAGACGTATAAGTTGGCCAAGCCGGGCGCCATCGAGGCGGCCAATTCAATGTCCAAACAAACTTCGGGCGCCCCCGAGCCCGGCGAGCCCACCCCGCCGGCAACCGCCACATTGGTGAGGTTTACTCCGGGCAAACCCGTCGCGCTGACGTAAGCGGCGATGTCCCCCGCCGAATAGCCATCAAACTCCAGCAACGCAACACTTTGGCCCGCCCCGGTGAGGGTGGTGCCGGGCACGTAGGCATTGCGAAAATCGTACCCGCGGTAACTGCCGCCCGGTCCGGAACCGTAAGCGGGTGTCTTGGTCCCGCCGAGAACGGCGGGCCGGGGCTGGTAGCGGGGACGGGGGGGGGAGAAATCATCCAAACCACTGATGTGCAGCACGCGGTTGGTCAAATCCAGGGCCGGTTCCCGATCCGGCGCGAAGAAGGTGCGTCCTTCGCGCGGATGCTGGTAGCGGTGAAGGCGCAAGTGAAACGCCGACTGAACCGCCCGGGCCGGACCCGCCACGGACAGCACCAACTGGTTGCCGTGGGTACGCGTTATCGTTAATCCCTTGGTTCGGGCAAAACCGGCGATGGCAGCATAGTCTTCCGGAGCGGCCCCGAACCGGGCGGCGAATTCGCCCGGAGCCAGGAATTGATGATACCGCGGACTGCCGGGGGAGTACTGCTCCCGCAGCAGCGCCGCCAATCCCGCCGGATCACGCCCCGGCAGGCTGATGGCCAAGCGCAACGGTGTTTCACCGTCCAGCTCCGCCAAGCGGGGAAGGCGTTGGGTTGCGGGAAGCAGGTGGGGGGACAAGGGAGCACGCGGGGGAGTCTGGGCGAGGGAAACCATTGGACCCGCCAGCACAAACCCCGTCACCACGAACACTCCGAGACTTTTTTTAAGCGCGTTCATAATAATTAAGTTAACGCTTAAATGCGTTTTATGCAAATTTTTTCTGCACGAAGGTTTGCCGCGGGGCAAAAGTGGGCGCGAAAGCGGGTTGTGGCGCCCCGTCCGGACTGGTAATTTGTCCGCATGGCAGGCGATGAATTGTTTGGTCCGGAAGCCCCGCCGGCAACGCCGGGAGCCCGGGGGGAAAACGCCCCGGGAAGCGGACAACAGGCCCCGTTGGCGGCCCGGATGCGGCCCCGCGGGCTGGCGGAATACGTCGGCCAAACCCACATTCTGGGTCCGGGTCAATTGCTGCGGCGGGCCATTGAAGCCGACCGAATCCAATCCCTGATCTTTTTCGGCCCGCCGGGCACTGGAAAAACTTCACTGGCCCGTATTATTGCCAGCCACACGCGCAGTAAATTTGAGCGGCTCAGCGGGGTGGAATCCAATGTGGCGGACATGCGCCGGGTCCTGGCGGCCGCCGGGAACCGGCGGGAAAACACCGGCCAATCGACCATCCTGTTCGTGGACGAAATCCATCGCTTCAACAAAGCGCAGCAGGACGTCCTGCTGCCGGATGTCGAGAGCGGCGTGGTGCGCCTGATTGGCGCCACGACTCACAATCCGTTTTTCTTCGTGAATTCGCCGCTGGTTTCACGGTCGCAGATCTTCGAACTCCGCCCGTTGGAAGAAGCCGAACTGCTGGACCTCCTCCAGCGCGCCCTGGCGGACGGGGAGCGCGGGCTGGGTTACCTGCGGATCGCGGCGGAGACGGCGGCGCTGCGGCACCTCGCCAAGCTCGCGGACGGCGATGCGCGCAAAGCATTAAACGCCTTGGAAATCGGCGCCCTCACCACCGAACCGGGGCCGGACGGGGTGGTGCGGATCGACCTGGCGGTGGCCGAGCAAAGCATCCAGCGCAAGGCCATCGTGTATGACGGTGACGGCGACGCCCATTACGACACCATTTCGGCGTTCATCAAATCGATGCGGGGGAGCGATCCCGACGCGACCATGTATTGGTTGGCCAAAATGATCCACGCCGGGGAAGACCCGCGGTTCATCAGCCGCCGCATGTTGATTTGCGCGGCGGAAGACATCGGGCTGGCGGATCCCATGGCCTTGGTGCTGGCGGCGGCCGCCCATCAAGCGGCGGAATTCGTCGGCTGGCCGGAGGCCCGGATACCCCTGGCGGAGGCGGCGCTTTACCTCGCCGCCGCCCATAAAAGCAACAGCGCCATGACCGCCATCGACGCGGCCTTGGCGGATGTCCGCTCCGGGCGCACGCTGCCGGTGCCGGTGGCGCTCCGGGACGGTCATTACGCCGGGGCGGAACGTTTGGGGCACGGGATCGGTTACCAATACCCGCATGACCAGCCGGGCCATTT
>CAIYZC010000364.1 GCA_903930565.1 uncultured Pedosphaera sp. | reverse complement strand
TCCCGCCAACCAGAATCCTCCGACCCAAACGGTGGTTTATCAATGGCTCTCCAACGGCGTGCCGATCCTCGGCGCCATTGGCCAGTCCTACACGACGCCGGTGCTCCTCCCTGGCAACAACGGCGACACCTATGTCTGCCAATTGGGCGCCTTGGGTTATCAGGGCGCCAGCAACAGCGTCCCGGCGGTCGTCCTCATCAACCCGGACAACGTCGTGCCGACCATCATCGGCAGCTCGTACGCCTACCTCGACCAGTACAACAACTACACGGTCGACATCACGTTCAGCAAGTGGATGGGTGGCAGCGTCACGAACCCGGCGAATTACACCCTCACCGGCGGCGTGACCGTCAACCAGGTCAACCAAGTTGGTACAAACAAGGTTCAGTTGGTGCTCAGCGGTTTCCCGAACCCCAACTCCTTCACCGTCCGCATTGCCGGCGTGCAGGATCTCGCCGGCAACACCTTGGTCACCCGGACGATCACTTCCACGGTTTACAGCGCGCTGACCTCGATCGACATCGATCCGAACTTCGCCGATCCCGCCCAACCGGGCTGGCTCTACGTCTCCAGCACGAACAGCTTCACGATTGCCTCCGGCGGCAGCGACATTTGGAATGCCAACGACGGCTTCCGCTTCACCTACCTGCAAAAGACCGGTGACTTCGACATCGCCGTGCAGGTGACTGGCGTCACCGTGGTTGACCAGTACAGCAAAGCCGGCTTGATGGTCCGCGAGGACCTCACCAGCTTCAGCCGCCAATGGGATATCGTCACCACCGGCCCCAATACCGTGCCGGCCTTGGATTCCAGCACCGCCTTCGGCAACGGCGCGGTGGAAGGCGATGTGCGCGACACTGCGGGCGCCGCGACCGACGCCAATTGGCAAACCGCCATCGCGCCGAACATCTACAACCCCGGTGCCCTGCCGCCGGTGTATCCGAACGTCTGGTTGCGCCTCGCCCGTGTGGGGGATAACTTCTACGGTTATCAATCCTCGGACGGTGTCAATTGGACCAACACCATGGCGGACAGCCCCACCAATCGCGGTTCGATGACGCCCTTCCCGAGCCCCTGCTACGTGGGTATGTGCGTCACCGCGCATGACAACTCGGCCAATCCCGCGTTCTTGAACATCTCCACGTTCCAGAACTTCCAGGACACGGCGACCCTGCCGATTCCCGCGGTGCCCGCGAACCTCACGGTGACCCAATCCGGGAACAACGTGATCGTTTCTTGGACCCCGACCGGCGGACGCCTGCTCTCCAGTTCGAGCTTGGCGGGTCCGTGGACGGTGGTTGGCACGGCCAATCCGGCCACGGTGCCCATCTCCGGCGCCGCGCAGTTCTTCCGGATCTCCAATCCGTAAGCCGATCCGCCACGGGGCGGGTTAGCTGAATCCAGCGGGGGCCGTGGGCGCAAGCTCACGGCCCCCGTCTTTTTTCCGGGGTTGCGTCGGCGGCGATTTAAGTTAATTTGGGTAACCAATCCTCGCGCCAAGGCGTCATTGAGGAAACGCCGGGTCCGCGGACCCGCGGGGCGCAGAATTAGTTTTGATGAATGGGAATTTGGTTTTGTTGGTGGAAGACAGCGCGACGGATGTGGATCTCCTCCTCCGTCGCTTTCGCCATTGGGGGGTGACCAACCCCGTCCGGGTCTTGGAAACCGGCCAGGCCGCGCGCGATTATCTGGCGGGGGTTGGCAACTACGCCGACCGCGCCGCGCACCCGCTCCCCATCGTGCTCCTGCTGGACCTTTACCTGCCGGGTTTGAGCGGACTGGGCTTGCTCGAATGGATTCGCACCGCCTCCCCGCATGCCCAATTGCCGGTGGTGGTGCTCAGCGGCACACAAAACCAAGCCGATTTCACCCGCGCCTACGCCTTGGGCGCGAATGCCTGCCTCCTCAAATCCTTGGAATTGGCCGATCTCCGCGACCTGATCGGCGAGCTGGATTACTTTTCCCTCGCCAACCCGCTCCGGGCCGGCGACTTGAATTTCTTTCTCGAGGCTCAGGACTCCTGATCCGCGGCGCTGGGGAGGCCGTCACCCGGCCGCCCGATGTTTGCCCGGCGGTCCAGGCTGGGCCCCTGCGCTGGTAAATCAGTCGAATCGGACCGATCCGTCCGATCTGGTCTCAAACATACAGCGCGGCTTTCAACGCTTCCACCACCGGGGTCATGGTCTCCGGTCGATCCCCGGGCTCCTTCGCCAGGCAGCTCACGACCAAATCCTCCAACGCTTCCGGCAAGTCCGGGTTGTGCTCCACCGGGGGGATGAAGGTGGAGCGCCGCAGTTGCGCGGCGAGGATTTCCGCGGGGCTCTCGCCGGGAAACGGTTTGTGATTCGTCAATAGTTCATAGGCCGACACGCCAAACGCCCAGACATCCACCCGCTGATCAATGGCTCCGCGCTGCAATTGCTCCGGCGCCATGTAGGCGGGCGTTCCTGGATACTTCGACTGCTTGCGCGGCGCCTTGGGGATGGGCTGCGACAAATCAAAATCCGCCACCCGCACGCTGGCGTTGCGCGTCACCAGCACGTTTTCCGGTTTGAAATCCAAATGCATGAAACCGCTCTCATGCACGTGCGCCAGCCCCGTGGCCATGTCGATGAGAATGTTGCCCACGTTTTCCAACAACACCGGGTCGTGGTCGGCGTACATGAGCTTGAGGTTGGATCCCTCCACGTATTCCATCAGCAAATACAGCGCCCCGTCGATCTTCCCGTGCGCGTGGTAGCCGATCACGCAATCGTGGTCGTGAATCTTGGCCAGGATTTCGCAGCCCTGCACGAAGCGCTTCCGCGCCGTGAAATCCATCCGCAAATCGTCATGCAGCCGCCGCAACGCGAACGAGCGGTTGTCGCGGTCCGTGGCCAGCCAAATGTCGGCCATCCCGCCGCTGTTGATCAGCTCCCGCAGGTGATAGGGGCCGAACGGCCCCGGTTGGGGCGGCCCGGCGGGCGTCGCACTTTTCTTTCCGATACCAAAAAACATCGCCGCGTCTCTTACCACACCGCCCGCCCCGCCGCCACTCCGAATTCCCTGTCCCCCGCGAAAACCGCCATCATCGCGAAACCGGCGCCGGCCCTTCGCCCTGTTTCCGTCCGGCACCCGTTGGCGGCACCGCCGGTTGGGCGTTGCCCACCCAAGCGGCCGGCCGCATGGCCCACCGCCCGGCACCAACGGTTCCCGGGCCCGGGACCGCGCGTCAGCGTTGTGGAGTGCGGAAGGAAGTTCCGCTTTCGGGCGGGCGGC
>CAIYZC010000363.1 GCA_903930565.1 uncultured Pedosphaera sp. | reverse complement strand
GTTCAAGGGGGCGGCCTTCCGAAGGGGTGATGCTGGGGGATCAGCCGCCGAATGGCAAGCCGCCCTTGGCACTCCTACCGACGTTTTTAGATCGTGCTTGCGGAGGGTCAAAATCCCATAAATTTTCGGGCGGATCGGTCAAGCTCCCGGAGCAACGGTTCTCCCGGCAAAGTAAGCGGGACACGTTTAAAGCTGGGGACGGCTTTGACCCGGAGAGGAAACTTCGGGTAGGGTGGGGGATATGAACGTGAAAATTGGCGGGACCACGCGCCCTTATCGCACGGTGGCCTTTGACGCGGACCGCAACGTGGTGCGGTTGATTGAACAGCGTTTGCTGCCGCATGAATTCCAAATTGTCGAACCGGCCAATTTCAAAGAAACGGCACGGGCGATCCGCGACATGGTGGTGCGGGGGGCGGGGGCGATCGGGGCGACGGCGGCCTACGGGTTGGCCCAGGGCGCGCGGACGTTCCGTGGGGCGAACTTGGAGCGTTTCCAAGTCCATGTGGAAGGCGTGTATGAAACCCTCAAAGCCGCCCGGCCGACGGCGGTGGATCCGGTGAATGCCATGGACGAAGTGCGCGCGGTGATGCGGGCCGGGGAATCGGTGGCGGAACAGCAGGTGCTGGCGCTGGCGGCGGCGGAGGAATTCGCCCACGCCGATGTGCGCCACTGCGAGGCGATCGGCCGGCACGGGGCGCCGCTCATCCAGGAAGGGATGCGCGTGCTGACGCATTGCAATGCGGGTTGGCTGGCATTCGTGGACGTGGGGAGCGCAACCGCGCCGCTCTACGCCGCCCAGGCGCAGGGGCGGAAATTCAAAGTTTATTGCGACGAAACCCGCCCGCGCAGCCAAGGGGCCACGCTGACGGCTTGGGAATTGGCGCAACAAGGGGTCGAACACCAAATTATCGCCGACAACGCCGCCGGACACTTGATGCAACGCGGGGAAATCGACTTGGTGATCGTGGGCAGTGATCGCACCCTGGGGCAAACCGGCGAGGTGGCGAACAAAATCGGCACCTATACCAAGGCGGTCCTGGCCAAACGCCACGGGATTCCATTTTATGTGGCGATTCCGTTGTCCACGATTGATTGGAACCTGAATTCGGGGGCGGACATCCCGATTGAGAACCGGCATGAAGCCGAAGTTTTGGGCGCGTGGGGCGTTACCGCGGCCGGCCAACGGGAATATGTGCGGGTGGCGAATCCGGGCAGTTCCGCATGCAACCCTGGCTTCGACGTCACGCCAGCGGAATTGATCACCGGCATTATCACCCCGGCGGGGATCTTCAAGCCGCGGGCGTTGCGGACAAAGCGGAAGCTAATCGACGCGGCGGCTTGAACGGGGAGTTGGCCGGGCGGTCAAATCCACGGAACAAATCCTTGACCCGTACGGTGGGCAGCCTAGCATAAACCTCGGCGGAACGATGGCGGTTGGTAGAAAAGATGAAAGCAATTTTAGCATTGGCGGACGGTTCGGTGTACCACGGCACGGGATTCGGCGCGCGCGCGTCGGCCTGCGGCGAGGTTTGCTTTAACACCTCCATGACCGGGTACCAGGAAATCCTCACGGACCCTTCCTACAAAGGCCAGATCGTGGCGATGACGTATCCGCTCATTGGAAATTACGGGGTGAACACGCAGGATGTGGAATCTTGGCGGCCGCACGCCTCGGGTTTTGTCATTCGGGAATTGTCCCCGGTGGTGAGCAACTGGCGGGCGGATTCCTCTTTGGCGGATTATTTGGCGGCCAACGGAATTCCCGGCATTCAAGGGATTGACACCCGGGCGCTGACGAAGAAGCTTCGGGTGCGCGGGGCGCTCAACGGGTTCATTACCACCGAGGACATGTCGGCGGAAGAGGCGGTCACCCGCGCCCGGGAATGGCCCGGATTGGAAGGGGTCGATTACGTCCGCGAAGTGACGCACAAGGAACCGTTCCGCTGGGACGCCCGGGACGAGCAGAGCGCCCGCTTCAATATTGTCCGGGGCACCCGGACGACCGAGCCCCGCCAGGTGCGCGATCCGCTGCCCGCGGCGGACATTCCGATCGTGGCCTTCGACTTCGGGATGAAGTACAATATTTTGCGGTGCCTGCGGCAGCAGGGGTTTGCGGTGCAGGTGGTGCCCGCCACCGCCACGGCGGCGGAGGCTTTGGCCTATAAGCCGGCGGGGATTTTTCTCTCCAACGGCCCGGGGGATCCCGCGGCGCTGGGCTATGCGGTGGGGGCGGTGAGGGAATTGGTGGCGACCGGCATTCCGATCTTCGGGATTTGCCTGGGACATCAAATTCTGGGCCAGGCCTTCGGGGGCAAGACCTTCAAGTTGAAGTTCGGGCATCGGGGCGGCAACCAGCCGGTGAAAGATTTGACCTCGGGACGGGTGGAAATCACTTCCCAGAACCACGGATTTGCCGTGGATCCGGCATCCCTGCCCGCGGAGGTGATGGTGGACCGCATTAATCTGAACGACCAGACGGTGGAAGGCATGCGGCACCGGCACAAACCCGTTTTTTGCGTGCAGTATCATCCCGAGGCATCCCCCGGGCCGCACGATTCCACCCCGCTGTTCGGGGAATTTCGGACGCTCATCGGGCAAAGTTAACGCAACTTTTTCCCCGCCGCCAGAAAACCATTTGACTTGGCGTGCCGGCGGGCGATAATCGAACAACAGATTCAAGCTTATGGCCAAACTTGTAGTGCTCAGTGAAGGTATGACGGGGCAGTCGTACGAGCTGAAGGTGGAAAAGACCACCGTCGGACGGGTGGACGACAACACGTTTCCCATCGCGCATGCTTCGGTTTCGAGCCATCACTGCGAAATCCTCCTCCGGGGCAACGACGTCGTGGTGAAGGATTTGAACTCGACCAACGGCACCTTCATCAACAACCAACAGGTGACGACCGAGTCCGTGCTGAAGCCGGGCCAGATTTTACGTTTGGGGCAGATTGAAGTGCGGCTGGAAGCGCCCGGCGCGGCCGCGCCGACGGCCAAGCGGCCGGTGGATTCGACCATGGTCATTCCCAAAGGCGTCAGCCTGCAGCAGCTGGAGCAGGCGCCGGGGATTCCCAACACGGCCAAGACGGGCTTCACCAAGAAGACCGACAAATCCAAGGCTTACCTGATTGGCGGGCTCATCGCCTTCGCTTTGATTATTCTGACGGTGTTCATTTACGCCTTGACCACCATGGGTGGCGGGAATCACTAACCCCCCCGGCCGCCGGGTCGGCGGCGCGCGGGGTTCCTCATTTTGGCGACGGCCCGGGGGCCGCGCGTCAGCCTTCCTTCAACCACCGGGCGGCGTCCGCCGCCGCATAGGTGATGATAAAATCCGCCCCCGCGCGGCGCATCGCCAACAGACTTTCGAGGGTCACCGCCCGTTCATCAATCCAGCCATTGGCGGCGGCGGCTTTGACCATGGAATACTCCCCGCTGACGGCATAGGCGGCGGTCGGGTAACCAAACTCGGTTTTGACCCGGTGGAGGATATCCAGATAGGCCAGGCCCGGCTTGACCATGACCATGTCGGCGCCTTCCTGGAGGTCCAACGCCACTTCGCGGAGCGCTTCGGCGGCATTGGCGGCATCCATTTGGTAACTGCGCCGATCCCCGAATTGCGGGGCGGACTCGGCGGCTTCGCGGAACGGACCGTAAAAGGCCGAGGCAAACTTCGCGGCGTAGGAAAGGATGGGCGTGTCGACGAAGCCCCCTTCGTCCAAAGCAGCGCGGATCGCCCGGACCCGGCCGTCCATCATATCGCTGGGGGCGACGATATCCGCGCCGGCTTCGGCATGGCTGAGCGCGGCGCGGGCGAGCAGTTGGAGGGAGGGATCGTTGAGGATGCGCGCGCCGGCGGCATCGTGGTGCACGATCCCGCAATGGCCGTGGGCCATGTACTCGCAAAGGCAGACATCCGTGATGACCAGCAACCGCGGCAGTTCGCGCTTCAACGCGCGGACGGCTTGTTGGACAATGCCCTGTGGGGAGTAGGCGCCGGAGGCGAGGGCGTCCTTGGCGTCGGGGATGCCGAAGAGCAACACCGCCGGCACGCCCGCCGCGTGGGCGGCGTTGGCTTCGTGAAGCAATTCATCGATCGAGAGCTGGAAGACGCCGGGCATGGCGGCGATGGGGCGCCGGAGTTGGGTGCCGGAGCGGACGAAGAGCGGGAGCACCAATTGCTCGGCGCTCAGGCGGGTTTCGCGCACCAAGGCGCGGAGGGGACCCGACTGGCGAAGCCGGCGGGGACGGTAGGCGGGGAAGGCCCCGGTGCCAAATGCATTCATGGCGTCAGTTTAATTTTTCTGCAGGGACCGAAAAGCCGAAAAGTTGCTGGATGGCGGTGTTTTTCATTTCGTCGGCGTCCAGGTTTTCATGTCGTTGGTCGAAAAAGTAATGTACGGGAAACACTCGGGAATATGGGAATCCCAGACCCCGTGGCGGCTCCAGAACCAGCCGCCGGAATCCTTGGCGGG
>CAIYZC010000362.1 GCA_903930565.1 uncultured Pedosphaera sp. | reverse complement strand
CGCGAACCCGGGCTTGCCGGCGGGGGGCGCATGGTGTTGGATGCTGGGGAATCGATGCCAACCAACGCCACTCCCAGCCAGAGCGCGGAAGATTACCTCGAGCGCATTCAGGAGCTCATCGAGGAGAAGGGTTACGCCCGCGTGGTGGACATCGCGGAGTCGCTGCAAGTGCGGCAGGCCTCGGTGACCAGCATGGTGCAGAAGCTGGCGGAACTGGGTTTTGTAAATTACGAAAAATACCGCGGCTTGATCCTCACCGATCAAGGCCGCGAAGTCGCCCGGCGCATCCAAACCCGGCACGCCACGCTGTCCCGGTTCTTCTCGCTTTTCGGTTTGGACGCCGACACCCAACGCCGGGACATTGAAGGCATCGAGCACCACTTGAGCCCCGACACGGTCGAAATCCTGGCCGATCTCGCCGCCTATTTCGAAGGCCATCCCGACGCCCTGCGGAATTTCCAAGGCTCCCGCGCCCCGCGGCCGACGGGGGCAATCAAAGCCTCCTCGACCCCATGAGCGAGGATTGGTCGCCGGCGGAGGCGCAATACTTGGAGCACCATTTCGCCCTGCTCCAAGCAGGGGACACGAAGCCGCGTATCACAATTTGCGTCAGGTTTCCCCCCCGGCTGGGGCCACGCTTGTTGACCGCCTTCGCCACCAAGCGCGCGCCGGTCTTGCGCACGGTGCTCATGGACATCATCGAGTCGCACCTCCACGACCGGCTCCATCCCTTTCTGCGTCTGGATCCAAGGGCGGCATGAAATTGTCGCCTTGGGTTCTCCTGCGGCTTTGGCGACCTTGCGAAGAGTCCGGGGCGAAAGCGCGCCCACTTCCTCCAAGCTCGGGCCGCCGTTGGCATGGCTTGACGAGGCCATTGAACAAGTGATTGAGATGGTTGACAGCCGGAAATGATCGGGCGCATTTCGGGTGCTTGGGACCGGCAACTCGCCGCCCGCCCGGATTCCCAACCCGCTCAAATCTGGAAATCGATGCCTTCGGCCTCGCGGTCGCCCTTTTTGACGACCTTGACTTTGACGTCGTCCTGCACGACGAGGGAGTTCGGGGGGACGCTCTTGAGGAGGAAGACGTTGGCCCCGATGGTGCTGCCGGCGCCGATGACGGTTTCGCCGCCTACAATAGTGGCGTTGGCGTAGATGGTGACGCGGTCCTCGATGCTGGGATGCCGCTTTTGACCGGCCAGCGCCTGGCCGCCGGAAAGGGAACGGGCGACGAGGCCCACACCCTGGTACATCTTGACGTGGTTCCCGATCGTGGAGGTCTCGCCCACCACCGTGCCCGTGCCGTGGTCGATGAAAAAGTGGGAGCCGATCACCGCCCCGGGGTGCAGGTCGATGCCGGTGCGGCCGTGCGCCCATTCGGTCATGATGCGCGGGATCAGGGCGATCTGCTTGCGGTAGAGCTCGTGGGCCATGCGCTGCACGGCGATGGTTTCGACAAAGGGATACGCGACGATGATCTCCTCCCGGCTCAGGGCGGCGGGGTCGCCGTTGAAGGCGGCTTCGATGTCGGTCTGGAGCAGTTCCCGAATGTGCGGGAGGCAGGCGAGAAACTCCAGCGTCAGGCAGCGTGCATGGGGGCGCAGTTCGCGTTTGGCGAGTTTTTCGGGGGAACGATATTCGAGACTCTTGTAGATCTCCTCCTCCAAGTGCTCCATCACGGAATCCATGAGGACGGCCGTTTCGAGTTTGATTTCTGAAGAGTGGACCAGGTGCTCGTCAAAGAAACCGGGGAAGAGCAAGCGCAGCAAATCGACCGTGATCAATCCGGTCGTGCGCTTGGAGGGCAGGTTTTTGCCGTCCAAATGGTTGATGCCGCCCACCCGGGCGTACGAGGCCACCAGTTGGTCGGTCAGTTGGGTCACCGTGAGTTGCACGGCGCCAAGGTGCCCCAAAAATGCACCCTTGGCGAGGGGCGAATTTACTTGAGGGGACGGGCAGGGATCACGAATTCTCCACCGCTGATCCCAATGCCGTCCGCATCAGGGTTGCCGCGGGCGGGGACCGACGGTGCTCAGGTCGATGGGGTGGAAGCCCATGGCCAAGGCGGGTGAATCGGGCTGAAGGCCGAAATCAAAGCGGGCGGGCGCAAGGAAACGGGGGTCGGCGATTTGGGAATGCACATCCTCGCCGCGGGCGCGCCACGCGGCCGGAGTGGCGCCGGCGAAACGCAGGGTTTCAGGTGTGGCCCCGGGACGGGTGTCCCAATAAAGGTTGTGGTCGGTCACAAAGTGGTTGCCCTCCCAATTGCTGCCCAACAGGTCGCCGGTGTCCCACAGGACGATGTTGTTGGTGAAATGGAAGGAGGTGTGCTCCTCATTGCGGGTGCGCATGAGTTGGTGCTCGCGGTTGAAGGCAAAGATGTTGTTGCGCAGGACGTTGTCGCGCCCGTAGTGCTGGTGGAAGCCTGCGCTCTTGCAATGGTACACCACGTTGTTTTCCAACAGGATACCCGTGCTGCCCTCGTCGGTGTACAGTCCCCAACCACCGTAGCCGTGGCTTTCCACATCGTGGATCAAGTTGTTGCGGAGCACCGTGCCGGCCTGGGGGCCGAGGGTGTAAACGGCCCCGAGATCGCTCAGGGTCCCCTGCCCGATATGGTGCAAATGATTGAATTCAATCCGGTTTTCCCGGCAGGGAGTTTCGCGGTAACCCCACGTCCAACCCACGGAAATGGCGGTGTAATGCGTATGGTCGATTTCGTTGTGCGCCACGAGATTGGTGCCCGTTTGAAACAAGAGGACGCCGATGCCCGCGGGGTAGATTTGCCCAATGTCGTGGATGTGGTTGTCGGTAATGATATGGCTGTGGTTCTGCTCGAACGGTGCGGTGCGCGCCCCTTGGTCCCCCACCCGGATGCCGCCGGCGCCCAGATCGGCAAACTCGCAGCCGATGATGCGGTCGTTTTGGCAGCCACGGCCAAGTTCGATGGCGTAACCGGACAAACGCGAGAAGGAGCAGTCCGCGATGACGCAACCCGTGGCGGCCTCGGCCCGGAGGTCGCCAAGGATGCCGACGGCCGCCTGGGTATCCGCATAGCCTTCCTTCGGCAGACTCCAGTCCGTATGCTGAAAGGCGAGGCCGCGGAGGGTGACGTTGGTGAGCGGCCGCTGGTTGAGGAGGCTGCCCCGAAGTTCCATCAGGTGGGAGAGATGCGGAGCGATGAATTCCGCGCTGGCGGGGTTTTCCCCTGCCGGCGGACGGTATTGGAGCAGGCCGGTGAACCGGTCCAAGTGCCACTCGCCAGGGTTGGCGGGCGGGCCGGGAAGGTTTTCCATAAAGTAACGCGCATCCTTTTCGCGGTTCGAGGGTTGGACCGCCCCGGAAAGCGTGGCCAAATGCCGGGACAGGTCAAAACCGCGCAGATAGAGACGGAATTCAGACCACGCCAACAGGGCGATTGCCTCGGTGTCACCGTTTGCCAACCAAGCCTGGTTCAGGTCGTTGGAATGATAAACGAACCGAACCGGCGTGCCGCCGGGACTTTCGCCATCGACCTGAAAATAGCCGGTTT
>CAIYZC010000361.1 GCA_903930565.1 uncultured Pedosphaera sp. | reverse complement strand
TAATTCAATAGGGGCGATGAAAAAAGTTTGCGCGCCCGCACGCCGCGCCGGGCGGGATTCGTGTTTTACTTCCGCGGCGGGCTTTGCTTCGATGGGGGCATGGCCGTCCCGTTGGCGAACATCATCAAATATTGTGACACCACCCTGCGCACCGCCGAAATTCAAGATTACGACGGCGCGGTCAACGGCTTGCAGGTGGAAAACGGCGGGACCGTCACGCGGATCGCCGCCGCGGTGGACGCCAGCCTGGCCACGGTGCGCCTGGCCCGTGCCGCCCAAGCCGATCTGTTGATCGTGCACCACGGACTCTTTTGGTCCAAAACGCATCCGTGGACCGGCAAACGGCGGGAATTGATCGGGGAATTGGTGGCGGGCGAACTCGCGGTTTACAGCTCCCACCTGCCGCTGGACCTACACCCCACCCTCGGCAACAACGCCCTTTTGGCCGAGGCCCTGGGCCTGCGCCGACGGAAACCGTTTTTCTTCACCAAAGGCCAACACCTCGGTTGCCAGGCCGCCGGCCGGTGGGAGCGCGCCGAACTCGCGGCCCGCTTGCGGGACGCACTCGGCGGCGTCGAGCCGCATTTGCTCCCGGGCGGACCGACGGTCTGCCGGCGGGTCGGCATCGTCACCGGCGGTGCGGGCGCCGAAGTGAGGATCGCCGCCGCCGAGGGCGTGGATACTTTTATCACGGGCGAAGGACCGCATTGGACCTACGCGCTGGCGGAGGAACTGGGCGTGAACGTCTTCTATGGCGGCCATTACGCCACCGAGACCTTTGGCGTCCGGGCGCTCGGCGCCGACCTCGCGACCCGGTTCGCCGTGCCGTGGACTTTTCTGGACCATCCGACGGGCTTGTAGCCCGCGCGCCCCTGTCGAAACTCGCCATGAAGGCCAAACTCATCACCGTGATCCCCGTTTACAACGGCGACGCGTTTATCCTCCAAACCTTGGAATCCGTCGCGGCCCAAACCCGCCGCCCGGACCGCCTCATTGTCGTGGACAACTGTTCCACGGACCGCACCGAGGCCATCGTGAAGGGGTTCACCAAAATCCCCTGCGAATGGCACCGCAACGCCACGAACCTCGGTTTGTTCGGCAACTGCAACCGCGCGCTCGATTTTGCGCCGGAGGGGGATTACCTTCACATCCTGCACGCCGATGATCTGATCGAGCCCAAATATTATGAGACGCTGATCGGCGCCCTCGACTCGTGCCCGGGATTCGGCATGGCCTATTGCCTGGATGAACGCATTGACGAAAACAATCAACATCTGAGCGTTTCCGGCAAACCCGACGGCTCGATCGTGGAGGAAAAGGTGGCGGATTACCTGCGGCAGAAGGCCGAAATCGGCAACCAAGCCTTCAGCGGCACCCTCTTGAAAAGCGCGGGCCAACCCGCGCCCGCCCGGTTCCGGCTCGACATGCCCATTTTGGCGGACATGGCCTACTGGCCCGACTGGGGCCGCCATTGCCGGCGGATCGTTAAGGTCAACCAACCCTTGGTGAAATACCGCTGGCACGGCGCCAACACCACCCACTCCGCCGCCCCGGCCATCCAAGCCTTGGTCATGGACGAATGGGTGGTCATGAATCTGGTCGAGGGCTTCCGGCCGGGCGGCGGCGGCGGCGCGCTGCGTTGGTTTAAGCTGAAGGGCCTCTTCGCCGTCCGTTCGGGCATCAAGGCCAAACGCTTCCGCGAACAGGGCAACCTCGAGTATTCCCGCAAGGTCGTGGCGGCCGCCCGCGCCGTCACCGGCCCGCTCGCCTGGTTCCTCGGCCAACTCGTGGTGGAATTCCGCGATTTGGTGGTTTACCGTCTCCAAGGACGCAAAAAGCACCCCAAAAACGTGTACAGCTGACCCATCCGCCTTCGTGCCGGCAAAATCCTTGTAACCGCGCCCGGCCCGCGCGCGTAGCCCGGAGTGAAACCGGCGTGGCCCGCCGGAGACGGTGAGAGCAACGAACTCAGCGGTAAAACGGTAGATTTTTATGAGCAAATTATTTGGCAATGGCCGCGCGGCGGCCCTCGGATTCTTCCTCGCGGCGGCGGCGGCGGGTTCCGCCCTGGCGGGCGGGTTTCAACCCAAAACGGTGATCGATGATCCCGCCTGGGTCCTGCACATGGATGCGGACGCCCTGCGGCAATCTTTCGTCGGCAAGCGCATCTTGGAGAAGCTGGACCAACCGGAATCCGCGAAGGGCTTTGTCTTCATCAACGCGATGCTCACCTTCGATCCCCGCAAATCCCTGCACGGTCTGACGCTCTACAGCGCCACGACCTCGCCGGCCGACGGCGTGGCCTTGGTGTACGCGGATTTTGACGCCGCGCGCCTGATCAGCCTCGCGGAGAGCGCCAGCGACCACCAGGTCGTCACCAACAAAGGCCGCGCGATCCACAATTGGGCCAATGAGAAGGGGGACGCCCCCCGCACCTTCGCCGCGATCTATGACGGCAAGGTCGCCGTATTCGCCCAGAAGGAAAAACTGGTCATCACCGCCCTGGATGTTCTGGCCGGCGACCAACCCGGATTCAAGGACAACGGCTATTTCCCCAAAGCCGAACCCGCCGGCGCCTCCCCCATCCTCTTCGCGGTGGCGCACAAGCTCGACGTGCCCGGCACGGAACCGCACGCGGTCATTTTCAAGCAGGCCAAACACCTTTCCATGGCCATCGCCGCCACCGACGCCGAACTCGTGGGGAAGCTTTCCCTCACCACCGACAATGAGGATTCCGCCCAACAAGTGGCCCTGATCGCCCAAGGCTTGCTGGCGCTCCTCTCGCTCTCGAAAGACAATCCCGATGCGGCGGCCTTCACCCGGGCGCTCAAAGTGAAACAAGACGGGGCGAATGTGGAAGTGCGCCTCAAGGCCGCCAAGTCGGACGTGATGGAAATCGTCAACGGCCTGATGGACAAAGGGCACAAAGACGGCCAGGGCGACGAGGACAAGGGAAAGCGCAAGGACAAGGAAAAGTCGGACAAAAACTAAGCCCCGCCCGCTGGTGACCGCCCCCGACCCAAATCCGACCGACGATGAACTGGCCCGCCAAGCGCGGGCCGGTTCCCTCGTCGCCTTTGACGAATTGGTGGCCCGGTTCGAGGTCCGCCTCTTCCGCTTCCTAGTCCAGGGCACGCGGAACGAGACCGACGCCGCCGAACTCACCCAGGACACCTTGGTGACGGCCTACCAAAAACTCGCCGGCTACGACCCCGCGCGTTCCTTCGCCACTTGGGTGTTCACGATCGCCCGCCGCAAACAGATCGATTTCTTCCGCCATCACGGCGTCCGCCGCGACCACGCCCTGGGCATCACCGCCGATGATTTGGTGGATGAAGCCGATCCCGGCCGCCTCGCGGAACAGGCCGAGGAGCGCGACCGCGTTTGGGATTGCGCCCGGGCCAGCCTCGCGGAGTTGCCCTTCCAAGCGCTGTGGCTGAAGTACAACGAAGACCTGAGTGTGGAGCAAATCGCGGCCGTGCTCGGAAGGACGACCATCCACGTCAAAGTTATTCTGTTCCGCGCCCGCGCCACGCTGGCGACCGCGCTCGCCCGCTGGGAGCGCGCCGCTGATTCCGGGCGGCCCGCCGTGCCGGCCGCGCCGCCCATCACCGCCCGTCGAATGGCCCCGCCGGCCCTGACCCTTTGAACCCATTTCACCCCATGAAAACTTGGTGGACCCAGTATCGTCGCTCCCGCCAATTGGATGAGGCCCCGGCGCCGTCCGCCGGCCGCGAACCCTTGGAACAACTGGACGCCCGGCTGCGCCGCGCCCGTCCCGCCACCCCGCTCCCGCCGCCCGGACTGCATGACGCCATCCTCCGGCGCGTCCGCCGGGTGGAGCCTGCGCGGGAGGTCGGCCCGTCGTTCAACCCTTGGCGTCTCGCCTTCCCGGCCTTGGCCGGCGCTTGCGGCTTGGTGGTTTTGGGCTTGGTCATCTGGCCTTCCCGCCCTCCGGTTTCACCGGTCGTGGTCGCGAACGCCTCCGCGTGGTCCGGCTCGCCGGCCGCCGATCCGCTGCTCTCGCAAGCAGGCACGGCCACCCTGAGCGCCGGCCGCCGCGCCGCGAGCGAAGCCCCCGCCGCCGTGCTGGCCCCGTTGGAACGCGAAATGGCCCTCTTTGAGAGCGACCTCCGGCAGGCCGCCCAACTCGCCATGGCCAGCCTGCCGTAACGGCGGCAGGATGCGGGATCAGCTCAAGGGGCGCGCCCCGGGCAGGGGCGACGGCGGCGCGTCGGGGGAGATGGAGCCCAGACTGATGATAAATTTGATGCCGTCCGCCACGGACATGTCGAGTTTGCGAACTTGTCCGGGGGGCAGGAGCAGGAGGAAACCGCCGGTGGGGTTGGGGGTCGTGGGAACGAAAACGCAGACGAGGTTTTCGCCGTCCTTGCCCACCAATCCGTCGTGTTCCTCACTGGTCAGAAAACCGAGCGTGTAGCTGCCCGCCCGGGGGTACTCGATCATCACCACAGTTTTGAAGGAGCCATCCCCGCCGGAGGTGAAGGCTTCGTTGACCTGCTTGATGGCGCCGTAGACCTTGTTCAGGAGGGGAACCTTGAGGAGCGAAGCATCCACCCATTGAATGATTTTGCGGCCGAGGAAATTGCGGGCCAGCAGCCCCACGATCATGGTGAGCAGGGCGGCGACAATCAACGCGGCGACGGACCAGTACCAATACATCGGCCCCGTGCCCGCGCCCTCCGCGCCGGTTTTGTGGGTGATGTCCCGGGGGATGAAAACGAGCAGCGTGTCGGTGATGTTCGAAATGGTGAAGAACAACCAGAAGATCACCGCCACGGAAACCACCGCGGGCAAAACAATGGCCAGGCCGGTAAAAAAATTGACCCGCCAGCTCGTAAAAGTGTCTTTATTCACGCGGCAGGGTAGGTTCCCGCCCGACTTGGCTCAAGTCAAACTCGCGGGCCAACCGGCGGACCAGCCGGTTCTCGGCGGCCTTCATCCGGCGCCGGGGCGCGGGGGACAGGTCGTCGAACCCCTGAAGGTGCAACAAAGCGTGAACGCAGTAGCGGACGAGTTCGCATTCCCAAGCCACGCCAAACTCCGCGGCTTGGGTGACCGCCACCGCCACACAAATGAACGCCTCGCCCGTGACCGCGCCGCCGGCGGGGGCGGGCGCCGCGCCGGCATAATCCAGCGTGATCACGTCGGTGGGGCCTTCGTGGCCAAGGTGCGCTTGGTTGCGCCGGGCCATTTCCGCCGGCCCCACCAAGTGAATCGTGAAATCCACCGGCGTGCGCGGCAGGCGCAGCCCCAGCAGGCGGCGCAACACCTGGGCCAGGAAGCGGAGGTTCACGCCGCGGGTGCGCTGGCGGTTGGCCACATGCAGGTCCTGCGCGGGCGGCTCAGCGGGCTTTGCCACGATGCTCCTCGTACGCGGCAATGATGCGCTGGACCAACGGATGCCGGACGACATCCCGGCGGCTGAACTCCACAATGGCCACCCCCTCCGTCCGGCTCAGAGCCCGGTGGGCTTCCACCAGGCCGGATTGTTTGTGCGGGGGCAGGTCCACCTGCGTGACGTCCCCCGTGATCACGGCCTTGGAGCTCGCCCCCAGGCGGGTGAGGAACATGAACATCTGTTCGGCGGTGGCGTTTTGGGCCTCGTCCAAAATAATGAAGGCGTGGTTGAGCGTGCGGCCGCGCATGTAGGCGAGCGGGGCGATCTCCACCACGTTCCGCTCCATGTGCTTTTGAATTTCATCGGCGGGCAGCATGTCCTGCAGCGCGTCGTGCAGCGGACGGAGGTAGGGGGTGATCTTTTCGTAGAGGTCGCCGGGCAGGAATCCCAGCGCTTCGCCCGCCTCCACCGCGGGCCGGGTGAGAATGATGCGCGCGACTTTTTCCTCCTTGAGCGCCGCGACGGCCATGGCCATGGCGAGATAGGTCTTGCCGGTGCCCGCCGGGCCGATGCCGAAGGTGACATCGTGCTGGCGGATGGCTTCCACATAGCGCTTCTGCCCGAGGGTTTTGGGGGTGACGCTGGCCTTTTTGCTGGAGGTCTGAATGCGCTCGCCGAGCATTTCTTTCAAGGCGCCCGCCCCTTCCTGCGCGACGATCCCCAGGGCGTGGGTGAACTCCCGGTTGCGGATCGTGCCGCCGGTTTTGAGGGAATCCTGGAGCAGCAGGAACAGTTGCTTGGCGCGCTCGATGGCCTCCGCCGGGCCTTCCAGCCGGATCCAGCCCTCGCGCGAAGTGGCCTTCACGCCCAACTGTTCCTCGAGGGCGGTCAGGTTCCGCTGTTCATTGTTGTACAGCTGCTGGGCGAGCCGGGCGTTTTCAAAATGCAGAGTTTCGAGCGGCATGGTTGGGGGGAGGGTGGACGTGGTTGGGGGCGCGGACGGGAGCCATCAGAGCGCCAAGGCGGCGCGCAGCTTGGCGGCGAGGTCGGCCAGGGCTTCGGGCAACACCGTGGTGTTGGCCAACACAGGCATGAAATTGGTGTCGCCCGCCCAGCGGGGGACGATATGGATATGGAGGTGCTGTTCGATGCCCGCGCCGGCCACGCGGCCGAGGTTCACGCCCACATTAAATCCATCCGGCCGCATTACCCGGGTCAGGGCGGTCTGGCAGCGGCGGACTAGCTCCATCAAGTCCGCCAATTCATCGCGGGTCAGGCCGTCCCAATCGGGGGTTTGTTTGTAGGGCACCACGAGCACGTGGCCGCCGTTGTACGGGTAGCGGTTGAGCAGCGCGAAGCAGGTGCGGTCCCGGGCCACCACAAAATTGGCCTCGTCCTCCGTGGAACGGGCAATCCGGGCGAACAACGATTCCCCGGCGTCGGTCGCCGGCGGTTTCGGGGCCAGAATATATTGGATGCGCCACGGGGCGGTCAGAGCTTCCATTGGCAACCAACGTATCCGTCGGGGGAACCCGTGTCAAAACTTGTCGCCCCGCATCCCGAGGTGACGGGCGGACGCCCCAAGTTGGCAAGATTTTGCTGGGCAGCGTCCGGTTTTTCGCGAAGCTTAAAACTCCAGCATGTCCCGCACCCCGACACCCATTTCGGCGGCTGCGCCTCCCGGCGCGGCGGCGGCGGCCACATGGCGCGACCTCACCCCGCAACAGGGCAAGGCCGGTTTGGCCGCCTGGCTCGGCTGGACCTTCGACGGGCTGGACATGCACCTTTACACCTTGGTGTCCGCGCCTTTCGTGCGGGAGCTGCTGCACGCCCAGGACCCGCGGGACCCGCGCATCGGCCATTACGGCTCGATCATCCAAGCCGCGTTTCTCCTGGGCTGGGCGGTGGGCGGCGGATTCTTTGGACGGTTGGGCGACCGCTTGGGCCGTTGTCGCGCCCTCTGCCTCACCGTGCTCACGTACGCGTTGTTCACGGGCTTTGCGGCCTTCGCGCAAACCTGGTGGCAATTGATGACTGTGCGCTTCATCGCCGCGCTGGGCATCGGCGGGGAGTGGGCCGTGGGGGCTTCCCTGATCGCCGAAACCTGGCCGCGCGCGTGGCGTCCTTGGTTGGCGGCCACGCTGCAATCCGGGGTGAACGTCGGCGTGCTCCTGGCGTGCCTCGCCAACGTCATTCTCGCCGGCCAACCGCCCCGCTACCTTTTCCTCGTGGGCATCCTGCCCGCCTTGCTTGTGTTTTGGATTCGCCGCGCCGTGCCCGAACCGGAGGAATGGCACGCCGCCCGCGCCCAAGTGGACGCCGGGGCGGCGGCGCCCGGAGTGCGGGAACTCTTCCGCGGCCCCACTCGGCGGATCACGCTCCTGGTGATCGCGGTTTGCGCGATTTCGCTGACGGCCCATTGGGCCTTCATGTTCTGGCATCAACAACATTTGCGCCAATTGCCCGAGGTGCGGGGCCTCTCGGACAGCGCCCAGAACCGGCTCGCCAGCCAGGCGCTGTACGTGTTGATGGTGGCCTCGATCGCGGGGAATTTTTTCGCCGCGTGGTTGGCGCGCCGACTGGGTTACCGGGCGACTATTGCCTGGCTCTGTCTGGGTTACTTCCTGGTCATGGTGGGCGCCTACGGCGCGGCCCGCGACCACACCTCCCTGCTGCATTGGCTGCCGGCGGTGGGCTTTTTCCAAGGGTTGTTCGGCCTCTTCACGATGTATTTGCCGCCCCTCTTCCCCACCCTGCTGCGGACCACGGGCGCGGGTTTCTGCTACAACATCGGCCGCATCGCCGCCGCCTTCGGCACGGTCTTTTTCGGCCTGTTATCCAGCGTGAGCGACCATCGCCTGGCGCTCTTCTACGCCGGCCTGCTCTTCCTCCCCGCCGCCCTCCTCGCCACCCGCCTGCCCGCGGGGCGGGACTGAAGCGGTTCGGGGGAAGGGCGCTTTTGGCTCGCCAACCCCGGTTTTTCGGCTAGCTTCGGGAGCGTAGCTGAGCTTATCGCAAGCCCACCCCAATGGGAGGGCGACGAATTAATTAAGACGATGTACTGGGAGTTCGTTAATATTTTAAATGTCCAGCGACGGAAAATCCGTGGCAATCCGCCGATTACAGCCGGCCGCGCCTCGGCAAAGCCCCGGAACGAGGATGAGGTGCGCCCTCGGAGCCAAGACGCCTGCGCAGCAAATCACCATTCGACATGAATTCACTGCCGATCGCCAAAATCATCATCCAGCGTTTCCGGAGCTTTCCAACGGCGATTCTTAATTTTGACAACCCGCTCTTTGTGGTGGGCAGGAACGGCTCCGGTAAAAGCAACCTCGCAGATGTATTCAGCTTTGCTTCGGAAGCAATGGCCTCGCCTCTTCAAGCAGTGTTCGATCGCCGGGGAGGCATCGGGGCGGTTCGCAATCGGAGCTCGGGCCAACAAAGTTTTCCTCCCAATCTTGGCTTAGCCTTCGAATTTGGTCCGGCCAATGACCTGGCCGGCGGAAGATTCGCCTTTGAAGTCAAAGCGTTGCCCAACTATGGCTACCGGGTGGTGCGGGAGCAATGTTTGGTGCGCCAACAAGGCGATTTATGTTGGTGGTACGATCGCGAAGCAGGCTGGGACAGCAATGTGCAGGGATTGACCCCCGCCTTGGAACCCTCCGCTCTAGCCCTGCCGTTGGTGGCCGGTGACGAACGCTTTGCTCCCATCTTCCGCACCCTCGGCGCCATGCGGGTCTACGCCATCCAACCGGCCAAACTCCGCGAAATGCAGGATCCCGACAGTGGTGTCGCCCTAAAGTCCGACGGCAGCAACGCGGCTAGTGTTTTGCAAGAATTGCTGCGCGGCGAAAATTCCCGAGATATCCAAAACGAGATCAACGGTGTCCTCGAATCCATTGTTCCGGCCACGAATGCGGTGGTTCCCAAGAAACTGGGCAACAAACTCTCCATGAGTTTTTCCCAAGCCTGGGGTGAGAATAAGAAACTGAGCTTTGATGCGTTTGACATGTCTGACGGCACTTTGCGTTCGCTCGGCCTCATCATGGCCGTTTACCAAAAACCCAGCCCCAGCCTGCTGGTAATTGAAGAACCGGAGTCCACCATCCACCCCGGCGCCCTCGGGGCGGTTCTCGATTTGATCCGGAAGGCGGCCCGGACCATGCAGGTCATCGTGACGACGCACAGTCCCGAACTGCTCGATGCGAAATGGATCACTGACGCGAATTTACGGATTGTTCACTGGCACCAGGGAGCTTCCTACCTCCTTCCCCCCTCCGAGGCCGCCGGGCAAGCTCTGCGCGAACATCTGATGGGCGCCGGGGAACTGCTCCGCTCCAATGCACTCCATGCGGACGAATTGTTCACCCACCCGGAGGAACTCCGCAGCGGCAACCTTTTTGAGTCCCTGGCATGAAGCTGTATGCGATCGTCGAAGGGCACGGCGAGGTTGCGGCCGCTCCGATCCTATTGCGCCGTTTGCTGGCCGAAGCGGGATGCCAGAGCATTGGCGTGGGTCGCCCGATCCGCAGGACGCATTCCCAAATGCGCAGCCGGCAGGGCATTCATGCCGCCGTGCAACTTGCTTTCCTACAGCCCCAGTGCGCTGCGGTGGTTATCCTCTTTGACGGCGAAGACGACTGTCCGAAAGCGCTCGCCGCCCAGGTCCGTTCCTGGGCAAACGAAGTCGCCATCGCGAAGCCGGTGGATGTGGTAATCGCCTACCGCGAATACGAAACTTGGTTTCTCGCTGCGATCGAATCGCTTCGCGGGCATTTCGGAATCCCCGCTCACGCTGACGCACCCGCCCATCCGGAAGGCAGGCGCGATGCCAAAGGGGCTTTGGAAGCCTTCATGCCTGCTGATCGCGCGTACTCTGAGACCGGCGACCAACCGGGCATGAGCGCGGTTTTCAACTTGGCCTTGGCGCACCAGCGCAACCGTTCATTCCGCAAACTCGTCAAAGCCATCGGCGATCTCCTCGCCCAATTGCGGCAACCCTTGCCCCCTTGGCCGCCAGCGGGTTGGTGAAGGCGGAGGGCGTCGGTCGGCCCTTGGCCGGAGTGGGCTGGCGGCTGGTTTTCAGATCACCGAAAGAAGCGGAGTTTTGAAGCAATTGAAGGCGTTTCCCGCCATCGGTCTCCGTGCGCCCGCCGCCACCCCCTTTTTCCCCCGGTTGACAGTTCGCCGGGCTGGGTTATGATCGGCGGCTCGTTATGAACTCGAATCCAAACGTGGCGGTGGTCGGCGCGACGGGTGCCGTCGGTGTCGAAATGATTGAAACGCTGGAAAAGCGCAACTTTCCGGTGGGGAAACTGACTTTGCTGGCTTCGGCCCGCTCGGCGGGCAAAACTTTGCCCTTCCGCGGCACCCAAGTCACCGTGCAGGAATTGACCGCCGACTCCTTCCGCGGCGTGGACATCGCCCTGTTCAGCGCGGGCGGAAGCATTTCGAAGGAATTCGCCCCCGCCGCCGTGCGCGCGGGATGCGTGGTGGTGGATAATTCCAGTGCCTTCCGCATGGATGACACCGTCCCCCTCGTGGTGCCGGAAATCAACGCGGCCGACGTGAAGCTGCACCGCGGCATCATCGCCAATCCCAATTGCACCACGGCCATCACCCTGATGGCGCTGTATCCGCTCCACCAAGCGTTCGGGGTGCGCCGCATTTTTGCCTCCAGCTACCAAGCGGTCTCGGGCACGGGCGCGAAGGCCATTGAAGAACTCGAACGGCAAGTGGGCGAAATCACCGCCGGCAAACCCGTGACCAAGGAAGTTTACCCGCACCAGATCGCCTTCAACGTGATCCCCCACGTGGACTCCTTCCTCGAAACGGGTTACACCAAGGAGGAAATGAAGATGCAAAACGAGGGCCGCAAGATCATGCATCTGCCCGGCTTCCTCGCCAGCGTCACCTGCGTGCGCGTGCCGGTTTACCGGGCGCACTCCGTGGCGGTGAGCGCCGAGTTCGCCCAGCCGGTTTCCCTCGCCGCCGCCCGGGAAGTCTTGCGCCACGCCCCCGGCTTGGACGTGGTGGACGATCCCGCGAACAAGCAGTATCCCCTGCCGCTCCAGGTGTCCGGCCACTACAACTGCCAGGTGGGCCGGCTGCGCCTGGATTGCGCCTTGGAAAACGGCCTCTGCTTCTGGGTGGCCGGCGACCAATTGCTCAAGGGCGCCGCGCTCAACGCGGTGCAGATCGCCGAAGAACTGCTGAAGTAGCCGGCCGCGCCCGGTGGTTCAGGGCGCCTCGTGGATGATTTCACAGAGGCGCCCCAACGTCGCCCCCACTTTGGCAACCTCCTCGTCCTTGGCGAGATGGACGTTGTTCACGACCAAGGCCACGATCAATCGGCGGCCTTGGGCGGTGGTCAAATAGCCCGCCAGGGCTTTGCTGGTCAGCAACAGGTTTCCATTCAACGTGTTCTCGCGCACCAAAGTGCCCGTCTTGGCCCGGACGTGATCGCGCGCCGGGCTGTTGGTGGCCACCACTTTGGCCAGGGTGCCATCCACCCCCAAGCGCGGCAGGGCGGCCTCGTAAACGGCGAAATCCGGCCGCGTGCCCATGTACCGCAGCAACTGCACCGTGGCCCGTGGCGTGGTGAAATCGCTGGCGGAGCCCCCGGCCCCGCCGCCAAACGAAATTGCCGCCACGTCCACCCCGGCCCGCGCCAGAAATTCGTGTTCCCAGTGCAGCCCCTCGGCCAGGGTGCGCTGCCCGTGACGCACGGCCAACAGCAAAGGTAACTCGCTGGCATGCAGATTGTGGCTCACCTTGAGTATTAATTTGGCCTCCTCGGCGAACGGGGGTGAGGTGAATCGCGCCACCCGGCGATCCACCGGATACTTCTCCCCGGCCCGCCGGAGCACCGCCGCCGGGTTCTCCCCCAAGGCGGACGCCGTCACTCCCACCCCCGCACGCGCCAAAGCCTCAATGAAGAGTGCACGGGCAAAGGCGGCCGAATCCTCCATTTCCGCCACCCGCACGAGCGGCTCCCCGTCGGCTGGAAACTCGCCGCGCACCACAAAGCGACCCGGGCCGGGACTCGTGATCTCAATCCGCGCCTTGCCCCCCGCCGCGCCCAGGGTCACGTGCGCATCCACCCGCACCGCCGCGCTCTGCGGACGCCAGTCAACCGTGGCCAAAGGCCCCGAACCCGGCCGCACCAGGAAATCCACCAAATTGTCGTTCACCATCACCGGCGTGACCAGGGCCGGCCCGCTGCCGGAGCTGGGGGACTTTTCGAACAGCCGATCATCCACCGCCACTTCCCCGGTCACTCGTCGGATGCCCGACGCCGCCACCTGGCGGGCGAGCTCGTTCAAACCCGCCAGCGGATCCGGCGCGGTGAGCTCGTGACAAGCACCGCCGTTGGCGTAGATGTGATCCACGTCGTGGAAGGCGATTTTCCCCGCCGCGTCGGTGCGCCCTCCCAAGGTTGGATCCCCGCCGGCCAACAAAATGAGATCGCCCCGCAATTCCCCGTCCGCGGTGATTTCCCCTTGGCGGTAGACCGTGGTCTCAAACCGGTGCTCCGCGCCCAAGGCGTCCAACGCCGCGGCCACGCTGAACAGTTTGGTGGTCGAGGCGGGGGCGAACAGTTCGTCGGCATTGCGCTCGTACAACACCGCGCCCGTGGCTTGGTCCGTTACCAGCAGCCCCCAGTGCGCCGTGCGAAACTCCGGCCGGCCCGTGACCGCTTCCAACCGTGCCGCGAGCGTCCCTTCCGCAGCCCGGGCGTCGGGTGGTGCCATCCCCGGCCAAGTCAGGCACCCCAGGAGCAGTCCCAAGCGGAGAATCTTCGCGCGCATGGCCCCAGGTTAGCCCGCCCCTCGCTGAAACGCCAGCCCGCTCCGGCCGCCCCAACGTTCGGCGTCGGAGTGCCGTTCACAGCGGAATTTGCTTTTGCGGGCGGCCGCTTGGAAGCCGGCGCCTACCGGAAGGCCAGGACCGTGGTCTCCGTGCGCACGTAAAGCGTGCGGGCATCGAAAGCCGGCGTGGCCACGACCGGGGCGCCGAGATCGGTTTGATGGGCGATGGCGAAGTGGTCGCCGGCGGGCACCACCGTGAGGACGCCCTTCGCCGACAACAAATAGAGTTGGTCGCGGGCGATCACCGGGGAGGCGCTGTACTGACCGGGTGCATTCAGGCGCTCGCGGTAGCGGATCGCGCCGGTGGCGGCATCGACGCAAGTCAGCGTACCGCCGTCGCGCACCAGATAGAGGCGGCCGGCATGGAAGACCGGGGAGGTGATTTCGGGAATGCCCTGGTGGATTTCCCACGCAATCTGGGATTTGGCGGCATCCCCGCTGCCGCCGGGGCGGATCGCCACCAAGCGGGGGCTGCCCCGGCCCGGCGAGAGTTGGGAGGTGTACTCCTCCTTGCTGATGAAGCCGTCGTGGTTCTTGTCGAGCCGGTCAAAAATCTCCTGTTGCCGCTTGGCGCGCTTGACGGGGTCCGCATCCAACGGCAGCCCGAAACCGGGGTGCCCCGGCGCTAATTCCGGCCGGATGGGTTGGGTGAACTGGGGCGTGATTTCGTCCCGACCGATCCGGCCGTCGCCGTTGCGGTCGAATTGGAGCATGGCTTGCCAGAACGGTTCCACGTCCAACTCCGCATCCCCGCGCCCGCCCTGCAGGGACACCGACACGTAGAGCAGACCATCGCCCACGACCGGCAAGGCGATGGGTTCGCGGGCAAAGCCGCCCACATACCATTTCTCCGTCCCCGTGGCGGGGTCGTAACCCGCCACCCGCCCGTCCCCCAACACCACCAACTCGGCACCTTGCTCCTGGCGCCACAGCACCGGACTGGACCAGGCGCCGCGGTTGTAGGGGCGCGCGGTTTCCCACACCGGCGCGCCGGTGGTGCGATCGAAAGCGGCCAACTTCGACCGGCTCAATTTGCTGCCCGGGAGATTCTCATCGTCGTCGAGCAACAGCAGCAACCGGTTGCCGTCCAAAATGGGCGAAGTGGCCACGCCGTACATGCTTTTCGGCGACGGAATCGCCCGCCGCCATAATTCCCGTCCCGCGTGATCGTACGCCAGCAAGCCATAGGAACCGAAATAGACGCAGACGCCCAGCGCATCGACGCAGGGCGTGGACGCCGCCGCGCTGTTGGCGGCGTGGACCGATTCCAACGATACTTCCGGCGCGGCTTTTTTCCACCGGACCGCGCCCGTTTCCGCATCCAGCGCCAGCGTCACCAACCGGCCCGCCTCCACCCCGGTCACGAAGAGTTGATCCCCCCACAACACCGGCGAGGATTTCCCGGGAGACAATTCCGTGCGCCACGTTGGTTTGCCGCCATCGGGTTTAACGGGGGGAAGGGCCGCCACCGCGACACCGGAACCATCGGGGCCGCGAAATTGCGGCCACCCCGCAACGGGTGGATCGGCGGCCGCCACGCCCAGCATACCGGCCGCCGCCAGAATAAGGGCCGCCGGCAGGTTGCGCCAAAACCGCCGGCCAAAGCGCGCGCTTCGGGGCACTGGAAGTTCGCCGTGGTGAAGTCCGCAGGCCGGTGCGGCAGGCCATGATTTCATAGGATGAGCCAAGTCAATCGGAACAAGGTTTGAGTTTGGCTGTTGGCAACCCCGAACGCGAGCAACTTCCGAGATGCCGTTGCCCCCGCGCCGCCACGGTTTGCCGGGAGCAATGGGAACCAATCCTCCGGGCGGCGGTATAATGGCGAAATTTCCCAAATGTTGCCGAAAATCCGCACAGGTGTCACGGGCGGAGGATGGAATTGGATGGGCTCCCCATTTCCCGGGAGGGCCGCGAACAGCTGAACACAAACTCCAAAGCATGAATATTAACTTGAAGCAGACCATGACGGTCCGCTCCAGCCTCGGCTGGGCGGCGTTGATGGCGGCGGCCTGGTTCCCAGCCCAACAGGCCGGGGCGCAGAGCGCCGTCTGGACCAACCCGGCGGGCGGCAGTTGGATTGACTCCGGCAACTGGCAGGGCGGCACGCCCGCGCAGGGCACGGATGCCAATGCCGATTTCAGCACCCTCAGCCTGACGGCGGACGCCACCGTGACGCTCGACGGGGCGCAAACGATCGGCAATTTGCTCTTCGCCGACCTGTCGGCGACGCATAACTGGTTGTTGAACACCGGGACAGGCGGCCCCTTGACGCTGAGCACCAGCGCCGGCGCCCCCATGATCACCGTGAGCAACACCACCGCCACCGTCGCTGTGCCCATGGCGGGCACCCAAGGTCTCACTTTGGGCGGCAACGGCACCTTGGTCTTAGGCCCCGCCGCGGGTTACACCGGCGGCACCACGGTCAACGGCGGAACGCTGAACCTGCTCGGCAACTTGGTCACGCTAGCAAACAGCCCGCTGACGATCAACGCGGGCGTCGCCGCCTCCGCCGCCACGTTGTTCCTGGATGTGAAGCAGAGCAGCAGCGCGTCCAGCATGGACGTGGTGGGCGCCGGCACGCTGCGCTTCATTGGCACCACCAACGGGCCGACGCATCCCGATCTTTATTTCGGCGTGGACCACAGCGGCACGTCTTATTATGGCGCCAAGTCCGAAGTGGGCACCATTGATCTGGGGGCGGCGCAACGCTACGTCTTCGCCAAATCGGGTCACAACAGCGTGGCCCGTTACCGGAACAACGAGGATGCGCGCATTGATGGCAGCATCATCGGCGCGGGCGGTATCACTTATATCGCCCAGAACAATTTCGGCGGCAGCACCCCCATGGAAGTTCCGTTGGTGTGGAACGGCGCGAACACCTTTACCGGCATGGTGGAAATCCAGCGCGGCTCGATCTATCTGTTCAACCCCCAGGCCCTCGTGCAGACCAACAAGCTGCTGCTGGATCCCGCGGCGGGCAACAATGCCCGCCTGTTCCTCTATGGCAACGGGGCGACGGTTCAGAACTTGGAAGGCACCAGCGCCGGCAACGCGTTGATCGCCAACGGCAACGTCAACAACAACGTGGCCGCCATCCCCGCCTCGACGCTCACCGTGCTGCAAACCTCCAACACCGTCTTCAACGGCGCGCTGGTGGACAGCCAGTATGAATATGACGCCGGCTCCTTGAAAGCCGGCCCGCTCTCCCTGGTGCTCAACGGCACCGGCACCCTCACCCTCACCGGCACGAACTTCTACAGCGGGAGCACGCTGGTGAATGGCGGCAAATTGGTGATACCGACGACCCAGAAGGGCGGCAGCGCGTTCACGATCGCGGACGGCGCGGTCCTGGGCGTCAGCGGAGCGGGCGGCACCACGGTGGCCATGGCGGCCCTCACTTTGGGCGCGAACGCGGCAAGCACGCTGGAGTTCAACTTCGCGGGTGCGCCTTCCGCCACGGTGGCGATGATCAACGCCACGAACTTCACCGCCAACGGCGGCCCGAATGCCGTGACGATTAATGTCAACTTCAGCGGCGCCGTTTTCACCGGCCAGTTTCCTTTGGTCAAATATCCCGGCGGCACCATTTCCGGCAGCGGTTTCGCCGCCTTCCGCCTCGGCAGCCTGCCCGGTTACGTCACCGCCTCCTTGGTCAACAACCCGGCCAACAACTCCCTCGACCTGTTGATCACTGCGGTGGCCTCCCCCGAGTGGAGCGGCAAACTCAGCTCCGAATGGAGCACCAACCGGCTCGCCGCCCCCAAGAATTGGGTCTTCATCACCGACGGCCTCACCCCCACGGATTTCAACCCCGGCAACTCGGTGCTGTTCAACGACACGGCCACCGGCACCACGACCGTGAACCTCAGCGTGGCCGATGTGGCGCCTTCCGCGGTCACCTTTAACAACTCGGCCCTGAATTACACCGTGACCGGCACCAAGGCCATTGCCGGGGCGGCCGGCCTCGTCACCACGGGCAACGGGCTGGTCACCCTCCTCAATTCCAATACGTTCACCGGCGGGGTGAACCTCGGCGGCGGCACCCTGGCCATCAACACTGACGCGAGCCTCGGGGCGGTGCCGGCGGCCCCCAGCCCGTCCGCGGTGATCGTCAACAGCGCCACCCTGGCGGCGCTCAACTCGCTCACCCTCGCGACCAACCGCGGCCTGGCTCTCGGCCCCGTCGGCGGCGCGGTGGATGTCACGAACGGCGCGGTCATGGTCATCCCCGGCGCGATCGGCAACAATGGTGGCACGGGCAGCCTCACCAAGACCGGCGCCGGCCAACTGGTGCTGAGCGGGGCGGCCAATTACACCGGCGGCACCTACGCCAACAGCGGCACGCTGAGCCTGGCGCAAAACCGCAACTTTGCGCGCGGGGCGACGCTCACGATCGCTTCGAACGCCGTGGTGGAATCGGCCGGCCTCCTGCAATTGATCGTTGACGCTTCCAGCACGATCGTTGACGTGACCGGCGGCGGGGTCCTCCGCCTCACCGGCACGAACGACAGCGCCACCGCGCCCGACCTTTACTTCGGCCCGAACCACAGCGGCAATGCCGACTGGGGCGCGCGGCTCGCGACGACCCTGGACCTCGGCGGCGCGCAACGTTTCGTTTTCGGCAAGACCGGGCACAACGGCGTCGGGCAATACGGCCTCACCGGCGGGGACTGCCAATTCGGCGGCCCGATCACCGGCGCGGGCGGCCTAACCTTGATCGCCCAGAACACCTACACCGGCTCTCCGCTGATGGAAGTGCCGTTCTGCTTCAATGCCTCCAACTCCTTCACCGGACCGGTGGAACTGCAACGTGGTTCCATTTACCTCGGCAACCCAAGCGCTTTCCCGGCGGGCAACGTGCTCACCTTGAACGCCGCCGCCGGCAACAACGCCCGCTTCTTCCTCTACGGCAACGACACCACCGTCACCGACTTGTCCGCGACGAACGCCGGCACGGTGATCATCGCCAATGGCAACGTCATCCCGGAAAAAATTGGTCCCGCCACGCTCACGGTGGTGCAGAACCACTCCCAGACGTTCCTCGGTTCTTTGTTCGACGTGCAAGCCGAGTACGGCGGCGGCGGCAGCCTGACCCCGACGCTGAGCCTCACGAAGAGCGGTGCGGCCACCTTGACGCTCAACGGCATCAACACCTTCACCGGCCCCGCCACGGTGAAAGCGGGCACCCTGGCCCTCGGTCCCAACGGCACCCTGGACGGCACCACCACCATCGCGGTCGCCCCCGGCGCGGTGCTGGATCTGAGCGCCTCCGCCTTCGTCCTCGGCGGTTCGACCAACCAGGTGCTCACGGCCGGGCGCGCCGCCAACTTCGGCCCGGACATCACCGGCCCGCTGACCAGCGTGGGCACGATCAACGTCGCCGGGATCGGCCAGGCGGGCACCCTGACCGTCAATGGTGACTTCAACCTGCAGGGGGGCAACCTCCTGATGGATCTGGCCGCCACCCCCACCGCGGGGGCGGGGGTGAACGACCTCATCGTGGTGACCGGCACGCTGAATATCAGCGGCCCGACCACCATCACGCCCAATTTCCTCGCCGGCAAACTCGGCACCGGAACTTACACCCTGATCGCGGCTTCCGCCATCAACGGGGACCCGAACAACCTGTCCTTGGTTCTGCCCGTGGGCGGGCGCCAGACTTACACCCTCGACGGCACTTCCATCCCGGGCAGCGTGCTCTTGAAGGTCAGCGGCGCGCAACCCGCCAGCCTGGTCTGGCTCGGCACCAACACCAGCTCCTGGGACAACGGGGCGCTGAACTGGCTGCACGGCACTTTCGCCGACTCCTTCTACAACGGCGACTTCGTCAACTTCACGGATGGCTCCACCAACGGCTCCGTGATCCTGAACGGCTCGGTGCAGCCTTTCACGGTGCTCGTGACCAACAACGCGACCAGCTACACCTTTGGCGGCCCGGGCAGCCTGGACGGCCCCGCGACCCTGACCAAGGCCGGCAACGGCAAACTGGTCCTCGCGACCGCGAACACCTACAGCGGCCTGACCCTGGTCAATGCCGGCACCCTGCAGATCGACACGAACGGCACGACCGGCTCGCTCGGGAGCGGGGCGGTGAGCAACAACGCCGTGCTGGCCTTTGACCGCGGCGACGTCTTCAATTTGTCCAACACCATCTCCGGTTCCGGTCTGGTGCAGCAACTGGGAACGGGCACCTTGCTCGTGCTCGGCGCCAACAATTACACCGGGCCCACGGTCATCAGCGCCGGCGCGCTGCAAGTCGGCAACGACGGCAATTACGGCTCCCTCGGGACCGGCCCCGTGACCAACAACTCCGTCCTGGCCTTCGACCGGAATGATTCGGTGATCGTCGGCAACCGCATCACTGGCACGGGCGTCGTGACCAACTTTGACGGCAATATCACGCTCACGGGCGACAACTCCTACCAGGGCGGCACCTGGATCGAGGGCGGCAGGCTCGTGGCGGCCGGCACCAACGCGCTCGGCACCGGTCCCGTGGTGATTGACAATGGTTCCCTCTACTTCCTCTTCCCCAACGGCAGCACCAACGTGGTGACCAACAGCATCGTGCTGCCCGGGGTGGGCACCCAGGAGTTTCTCATCGAAGGCAATCCCACCACGTGGACGACCGTGCGCCTGACCGGCCTGATCAGCGGCGGCGTCGCGGGTCAAACCTTCCGCCTGGCCGACACCGGGGTCAGCGGGAATCATTACAACGTCGAAGTCTTCGACAACCCCTCCAACAGCTTCGCCGGCAACATCCAGCTCTGGCGCGGCACCATCGGTTTCACCAGCGACGGCGCCCTGGGCGACCCGGGCAACACCATTGAAATCGACCTCTGGAATTACAACGGCTCCCTGCGCTTCGATGCGGACAACATCACGCTGGGCGTCAACCGCACGATCACCTTGGACAGCGGCGGCGTGGAACCGATCAACGTGCAAGGCTTCACCGGCACGATTCTGGGCGACCTCACCGGCCCCGGTCCCTTCGCCAAGCAAGGCGCGGGCACCCTGATCCTCAACGGCCAAAATGATTACACCAGCACCACCGAGATCGACGCCGGGACGCTGCAGGTGAATGGCTCCATCCAATCCACGGCCACCGTCACGGTGCTCACGAACGCCACCTTGTCCGGCACCGGCACGGTGCTCGGGCCGGTCACCGTCAATGGCAGCGTGGCGCCCGGTTCCAACAGTGTCGGCACCCTGACCACCGGGGCGGAACAATGGAACGTCGGGAGCAGCCTGGTGTTCACCCTGAACAACGCCACCAACAGCGCCGGCTGGTCCGCGCTGATGATCACGGACGGCCTGAATCTCCAAGCCGCCGCCGCCACGCCGATCACCATCAAGCTGGTTTCCCAGACCCCCGCCGGCGTGCCCGGCCCCATCGCCGGCTTCAATCCCGGCGTGAGCCAATCCTGGCCGCTGGTCTTCACCGCCTCCGGCATCGCCAACTTCAGTGCGGCGGAATTCGTGGTCGACACCACCGCGTTCGCCAACCCGCTCTCCGGGTACTTCGGCGTGACCAGCGATGGCATGACCCTCAGCCTGACGTACACCTACGTGGCCCAACCGCCCGCCTTCACCGGCGCGCAACTCCGCGCGGACGGCAACTTCCGCCTCCACCTCACCGGGCCCGCGGGTGCGGGCTTCACGGTCCATGCCAGCACCAACCTCGCCCTGCACCCGCTCACCGCCTGGCCGGTGGTCGGCACGGGTTCCTTCGGCGCCGGGGTCACCACGTTCGATGACCTCACGGCCACGAACCATCCCACGCGGTTCTACTTGATCACCACGCCGTAAGGCGCGGGATCCAACCTGTTCAACGACCAACGGCCGGAGGGCGATCCCCTCCGGCCGTTTGGCTTTTCCCCGTCATCCGCAACCCCGCCGACGTCAGCTTGCGCCCCCCGTCGAACGCGGGCGGAAGCGGACGGTGAGCGCCTCAAACCCCGCCACGCGTTCGTAGCGCGCCTCGTGCTCCACGCGCTCCCGCGCGGACAGGATCTCGATTCCATCCAAGCGCTCGACGCACTGTTGCAACAAAGTGCGCAGCAACAAGCGGGCGTGGGCCGCCCCCAGGCACAGATGGGGGCCAAAGCCGAAAGCCAGGTGGGGGTTCGGCTTCCGGTCCAGGCGCGTTTCCTCCGGGGCGGGAAAGACGGTTTCATCGTGGTTCGCCGAGGACCAGCAAAGCGAGACCCGCCCGCCCGCCGGCACCGCCACCCCATGAACTTCGGTAGGCACCGGGCAAACGCGACCGATGTGGGTGAGCGGTGAAAGGACGCGAAAAAACTCCTCGCCCGCGTGAACCAACCGCGCCGGATCTTCCCGCAGCCAACCCAGCACTTCGGGATGCCGGCCCAAGTAACCCAGGGCGCCCGTAAGCGTGTGGATGATGGTGTCGCGCCCGCCCGCGAAGGCGAGATTGGCGAAGCCGGTGATTTCGTCGCGGGTCAATTCCCGGCCTTGGTAACGGGCCCGGACCAGGGCGCTGAAAAAGTCCGCGCCGGGGTTCGCCCGCGCCCGGTCGATCTGCCCGTGGATGTAGGCTTCCAACGCCGCGCCCTTGCGCTCCCCCGCGCCGACATCGCGGAACACATGGGTGCCCCAGCCGATCCAGACCGCCGCCTCCGACTCGGGCATATCCAGCAGGTAGGTCAGCGCATGGGATTGCACGGGCAGGGCGAATTCACGCACCAGCTCAATTTGATCGCGCCCCATGGCGTCGGCGAAGCGGTCCGCCATCAGGGCCTCCACCCGGGCGATGAGTGCGGGATCCTTCGCGCGCTTAAAGAAGGGCTCCACCAACTCGCGGAAGGCGGTATGCTCCGGGGGGTTGGTCTCGATGGGCAGTTGACGAACGGAACGTACGTCCTCCTCGGAGGGAATCGGCACACGGAAGGGGGCGTCCGAACTGTAGGTGCGCCAATCCTTGGCCGCTTCCCGCACGTCGGCGTGGCGCAAGAGCATGGGCAGCTGTTCACCCTGGAACTCGCATTCGAGCACGCCCCGGGTCCGGCGCGCCTCACGAAACGGATCATTCATGACCGGCATCCTGCCCCGAAGCGCGCCCCGCGGCCAGCGGGAAAGGCGGGCCTCACCGGCGCGGCGGGCGCGGGCCGGCGTCGGGGCCGCGCGCCGGGCGGGCCG
>CAIYZC010000360.1 GCA_903930565.1 uncultured Pedosphaera sp. | reverse complement strand
GGCATTATGGCGACCTTGGAGGGTGACCTCTGCTGCCGGCAACGAGCAAAAAAAGCGGAACGTTATGAAGCATGCTAAAAGCGTAAAAATGTGGGGAGGGATTCCGTCCTCATGGTTGAGGCAATGCCTTTTGTTGGCCGGGACCCTGCTCTTGGGCGTCAACCTTGAGGCCCAATCCTGCTATCCGGCGCCCAATGGCATCATCAATTGGTGGCGCGCGGAAGGCAATGGCGCGGACACCATTGGCGGCAACAATGCGACCTTGGTTGGCGGTGGAGGGTTTGCCAACGGGGAGGTGGGCCAAGCTTTTGCCTTTGCCAGTCCGGGTCAATACGCCACGGCACCCTTCAATCCCGCTTGGGCGTTTGGGACCAATGATTTCAGCATCGAACTCTGGGTGGATTTTTATTCCAACTCCGGCATGCAAGCCCTGCTCGCGAACGATGCTGGCTCTGGCTACCAAAACAAATGGATCTTCTGGCTGAACAACGGCAACTTGCAGTTGGAAATGTTCAGCAACGCGCAAGGTGAATTGTTTCCGGTTTCTGTACCTTGGGTGCCCACCCTCAACATTTGGCACCATGTGGCCCTGACCCGGAAGGGCGCCATATTCACCCTTTATATTGATGGCATTTTGGCCGCCGCTCAGACCAGCACGGCAAATATCCCCAATGCCAATGCCCCTCTGACCTTTGGCTTGGCGGAAGGCTTATTTCATCTTGGCGGAGCGGTGGATGAAGTGGCCATTTACAACGTCGCTTTGACCGCGGCCCAGGTGCAATCGATTTATTTCGCGGGGTCGTTAGGAAAATGCCCTCCCGCAATGGCGCCCGGAATTGCCGTGCAACCGATAAATGTTTTGGCGGCGATCAACGGCACCGCCGGCTTTTCGGCGCTCGTCACCGGCACAGCCCCCTTGGCCTATCAATGGCTCTTCGATGGCACACCCATAGCCAACGCCACCAACGCCAACTACACGCTTGCGGGAGTCCAAGCAACGAATGTTGGATCATATTCGCTCATTGCGTCCAACAGCTTGGGCACGGTGACGAGTTCGGTGGCGACTTTGACAATCATCAGTTCAGCGTGTGCGGCCAACATCAATGGCTTGGTCAACTGGTGGTCCGCGGAAAACAATACCGTGGATTCCGTAGGCGGCAATAATGGGATGCTGTTGAACGGCGCGGGATATGCGGCGGGCGAAGTGGGCAACGGCTTCGCTTTCAACGGAATTAACCAGTATTTCAGTGCCCCTTACAACAGCTTCTGGGGATTCGGAACCAACAGCTTCTCAATCGATCTCTGGGTAAAGTTCTCCTCCAAAACGGGCACCCAAGCGCTGATTGCCAACGACGCCGGGTCGGGCACGCTGAACAAGTGGATTTTTTGGCTCCGAAATGGAGTCTTGCAATTGGAACTGTACAGCGATGCCACCGGGGAACAATTCCCGGTTTCCGCAAATTGGAGCCCGACCCTCAACCAGTGGCATCACGTGGCGTTGACGCGCGGCTATAATTCTTTTGCCCTGTACGTCGACGGGGCGCTGGCGGGGACGGGGAACTCGACCGTCTCGATTCCGGCGGCCAACTCGCCCCTGACTCTGGGGTCCTCGGAAGGCACGTTCTTCCTGGCCGGGGCGGAGGACGAAGTCTGCATCTACAACCGGCTGCTAAGCGCCGGGGAAATTTCCGCCATTTATTTGGCGGGCGCGGCGGGCAAGTGCCCGCCCACAACCGTGCCGGTCATCACGTTGAATCCACAGAGCCAAACCCTCACCGTCGGCGTCAATGCCACCTTGAACGGGTCCGCCGGAGCCACCGATCCGGTTTCGTACCAATGGTATTTCAACGGAGCACAGTTGTCCGGAGCCACCGGATCCAGCCTCAGTTTGACCAACCTTCAATTGACAGATTCCGGGGCCTATTGGTTCGTGGCCGGGGACACTTCCGGCAGCGTGACCAGTGCGCCGGCGGTGCTCACCATCGTGGCGCCCGCTTGTGCTCCCATTACGAACGGCTTGGTGGCTTGGTGGGCGGCCGAGGGGAATACCTTGGATTCGGTCGGCGGGAATAACGGCGCCTTTGTCAACGGGTCCGGCTACACGGCGGGCGAAGCGGGCCAGGCGTTCCTCTTCAATGGAACCAACCAATACGTGAAGGTGCCCTACAATCCTGGTTTTGCTCTCGGAGCCAACGATTTTTCCATCGAATTATGGGTGAATTTCGCCTCCCTCAATGGCACGCAAGCTTTGATCGCGGATGACGCCGGTTCCGGCACGGTCAACAAATGGATCTTCTGGTACCGCACCGGCACTCTGCAGCTGGAAATGTACAGCCCCAGCACCGGGGAGATGTTCCCGGTTTCCACCACGTGGAACCCGGCGACCAATAGCTGGCACCACGTCGCCCTGATCCGTAGCGGCTCGACGTTTTCGATTTACTTGGATGGCCAGTTGAGCCAAACCGCCGCTTTCACGTACGCCTTGCCGGTCGCCGGCACACCGCTGACCATCGGCTCCTCGGAGAACAATTTCTTTCTGGCCGGCGCGGAGGACGAAATCTCGCTTTACAATCGCGCCCTTACGTCGGGCGAAGTGCAATCCATCTATTTGGCCGGGAGTCTTGGCAAATGCCCGCCGCAAATTCCGCCGTTTTTCAGCCAACAACCCGTCGGCACAACTTTGCCCGTCGGCAATCCGCTTTCGTTGCAAGCCTTTGCCGGGGGTTCCTCCCCGCTTGGTTTTCAATGGACTTTAAACGGCACGGCATTGCCCGGGGCGACGGATGAGGTGCTCAATCTCGCTTCCGTCCAATCCGCCAATGCGGGCGCCTACGCCTTGATCGCCAGCAACGCATTCGGCGCCGCCACCAGTTCGGTGGCGACTGTTTCGTTGCCTTTCACCAACTGTGCGCCGGTGACGGCGGGGCTCGTGGACTGGTGGCAGGGTGAGGGCAACACTGCTGATAGCTTGGGATTGGTTCCTGGTTCTCTCTTCGGCGGCGCCGGCTACTCAGTGGGGGAATCGGGCCAAGGATTTGCCTTCAGCGGGACCAACCAATATTTCGTCGCCGCGATGAATTCCGCGGTCTCCTTCACCAACCATTCAGCCTCCTTGGAGTTTTGGTGCCAAAGCAAGACCGGGTCTTCGGCTTTGGTGGTGGCGGCCACCAACCAAAACTGGGTGCTTTACTACGCCGGTAATTATTTGCAACTGGCCCGTCCGGGGAGCGCGAACATTGGCTTCGGCTATTGGAGCGTGGCGCCGAATCAATGGCACCATGTCGCGATCACCCAAACCAACTCCGCGATCTGTTTCTACGGTGATGGCCAATTGATCGGCACCGCCACTTACGCCACCTCGCTGTTCGGCACCACTCCGCTCTATTTTGGCGGCTGGACCAATTATTCTGCTGGTTTGCGGGGTTCCCAGGATGAAATTGGCCTCTTCAATCGAGCCCTCTCCGCCGCGGAAGTGAGCGAGATTTACTACGCCGGCAGCATCGGCAAATGCGTGCCGCAGATCCCCCCGAGCCTCGCCCAGCAACCGGTTTCCCAGATTCAGCCCAGCTGGACCAACGCGACCTTGAGTGCTCTCGCCGGCGGTACCGCCCCGCTTGCCTACCAATGGTTGCTCAATGGTGCGAGCCTGCCCGGCGCGACCAATTCGGCCTTGGTGCTTACCAATGTCACAACGGTGGACTCGGGTGTCTACTCCGTGGTGGTGACCAACGCTTATGGTACGGTGACGAGCAGCAATGCGACCCTGACTGTCTTGCCACCGCCTTCCTTGGTGCAGGCCGGCAGCGTGGTCGCCACATCCGCCGTGGTGGTTGTGCCGATCAACCTGCGCGCCCTCGGCACCGAAAACGCCCTGAGTTTCAGTTTGGTTTTTCCCGGCAACTACCTGTCCCTCGCCGGCATCACCACCGGCCCTGGCGCGGCGGGTCTCAGCGCCATTTTCAATACCAATGCGGCCGGGCTTGGGCGCATCGGTGTCCTGCTCGCGCAACCGGGCACGGCCACCTTTAATGTTGGTACGCAAGAGGTGGTTGATGTCAGCTTTTTCGTGAACTCGGGCACAAATCCAGTGACGGCCACCGTTTCGTTCGGCGACACCCCCACGCTCCGCCAAGTCTCAGATCCTCTGGCCACTTCGCTGCCCTCGCTCTTCGCGGCGGGGTCGGTGACGATCCCGTATTTGGGTTATGAAGGGGATGTTGCTCCGCTGCCGAATGGAGACGGAGCCGTGACTTTGATCGACTGGGTGCAGGTGGGGCGCTTTGTCGCCGGGTTGGATACGATCACCAACACCGGGGAATTCCAACGGGCGGATTGCGCGCCACGGGCCACCTACGGGGACGGTCAATTGACCGTCGCCGACTGGGTCCAGGCCGGCCGCTACGCCGCGGGCCTCGATCCCCTCACCGTGGCCGGCGGACCCTCCGCCCCGCTCGATGGCACCATGTCCGCCAAGAAGCCCTCGGGCGGCGGCGGCTATGGACCCTCGGACT
>CAIYZC010000359.1 GCA_903930565.1 uncultured Pedosphaera sp. | reverse complement strand
TTCGGTGTACTCCAGATCAATGTGCCGGGCCGCCAACACCGGTTGGAGTTGTTTAAAACGGTCCCCGGGATGGTGGGCGCGGTTGTCCCCCAAAAACAGCACCCGCAGCGGCGGCTCCGCCGCCTGGAGGGAGGGCGCCAGGCCCTGGATAATGAAAAATAACGCCAGCCATCCGGCCCGGCCCCACGCCTGCAATGATTGCTTCATGCTGCCTAGAATTCTAAAGTCGCCAACTGCGGTGCTTGCTGTAGTCGCACCCCGCCGGGCAAAATGCGTTATCAACCGGTAGCCACCGGGCGAAAACACACGGCCGGACGGGGGGAACATGAGACGGGAGAAAACCGCGTGAAGTCAAACAAATAGCAGGCCGGCGTAAGCAGCGGGCGCCCGCACCCTCCCAGACGCGGGCGCCCGCCAAGCCGCTGGCTAACCAGTCCGGCCTATGCGTCGGACAACATTCTTGTCCAACTGAGTTTAAAGTTAACGCAAACCGACCGTCTAGTCAACAAAATTAATGACAAAAATATAACCCCTTCTTCGAATTGCCGGCCCGGCCCCGCGAACGAACGAATCTTGCCGAGGCCGGGGAAACCCGTATCGTGGTCCGCACCAATTCGATTCAACCAAACCACCCCTCCGTTTCCTCCCCCTATGATTCGCAAAGCCTTCGTGATGAGCGTCCACCCGGGCGCCGAAGCCGAATACGAACGCCGCCACAATCCGATCTGGCCCGAACTGGAGGCCGTGCTCCGGGAGCATGGTGTCCGGAATTACAGCATTTTCCTCCACCCCGGCACCCGGCAGTTGTTCGCCATGGCTGAAATCGAGGACGAGGCGCGGTGGGCGGCCATCGCGGATACCCCGGTGTGCCGCCGCTGGTGGGCGCACATGAGCGAATTGATGCCCGCGCATCCGGATCACCGCCCGCAAGCCGAGGAATTGCGCGAGGTGTTCCGCTTGGTGGCGGCCACCGAAAAACAAGGCCCCATTTGACGCGGGCAAAGCCAACCGGGATTTCGTCTAATAAACCGCGCGGTGGCGTGTCAGGTAGGGTGTGACACGATGTTCCAATCACCGGGCATGGCCGTAATGCAACCAAAAGAAGCTGACGCGACGACGGAATGGGAAACGATCGAGGAGCTGTTCGCAGCCCTGGAATCGCCCCTGCTCGCGTATGCTTTCCGCTTGGTGCGGGATGCCGGGGTGGCGGAGGACATGGTCCAAGATGCCTTCATGAAACTGCACGCCCAATTTGCGCTGGTAACCCAGCCGCGCCGGTGGCTCTACCGCACCGTCCACAACCAGTCGCTCAATCATCTGCGGCAGGCGGGCAAAGTGGTGCCGCTGGCGGGTCCCGCCGGGGACGGCGAAGAAACCGCCACCGGCGAAACGCGGGATGCCAGCCCATGGCCGGATGAAGTGCTGGCCCGCTGGGAGGGCATCGATTTGGTGCGCACCGGCGTGGCGGGACTGGATGAACGCGGCCGGGAACTGGTCCGGCTGCGATTCCATGAGGAATTGTCGTATGCGGAAATCAGCGAGCGGACCGGCTTGAAAGTCGGCCACGTGGGCTACCTGCTCCACCACGCGCTCAAAACCATCGGCGACGGACTCGCCCGAAACGGATTGGTGCCATGAACTCGAACTGGACTCCCGACGCCCCCCCGCCCCAAGACACCTTGGAAGCGCGGATCACCGCGCTAATTTTAGGCGAACTGCCCGCAGCGGAAGCCGCCGAACTGCGGGCGCAAATCGCCGCCGATCCCGCCCTGGCCGCCTTGCACGCCCGGCTCGCCGCGACCGTGGCGCTGGTTCAAGCAGCAGCAGCCGAAACCGTCGCGACCGCCGGTGCCGGCTCCACCGCGCCCCGCCAATTGAGCGAAGGCCGCCGCCAAGCCCTGCTCGCCCGGTTCAAAACCGTGTCGCCCCCCGAATTCCTCCCGCCACGTCGCCGCGAAATGCCGTGGTATTTGCCCTTGGGCATCGCCGCCGCCGTGGTGGGGGTGGCGGGTTGGCAAATGCTGGGCGATCGGACAGGCATGACGACCCCGACCGAACTGGCGCTTAGTTTGGGAGGATCCTTCCAGTCACGGCCCCAAGCGAGCTTCCGTTTGGAAGTCACCCCTGAGGAAGCCGCCATTTCCGGGATGGTCTCCTCCAGCAAGCCCGCGGCGGCCGCCCCCCGCGCCCCCATGATTACCGGCACCGCGCTGCCGGAGCCGGAGGGGTTACAAAACCACACCGCCTCTCTCAAGGAGTCGGCGCAATCGGCGACGGAAAAAAACGAGGTTTGGCAACGGCGTTATGGGCGAATCGATTCCGGTTCCGCCCCGGCTCCGGGTGCCCGCCCGGCCGCCCAACCCGCTCCCTCGGTCGCCCCGTCGCCCGCGCCGGTCGCCATCGGCAAACCGGTCAGCGGCACCCGCCAATTGGAGGAAAAATTGGCCAAACTGAAAGACAACACCGAGTCGGCGTCTCCGAATCTGTTCGCGAACACGGAGGACACTGGGAACGTCCCGTTCCGGAAATTGAAAGGGCAGGAATCCGCCCCGCCCGCCCATGGAGGAATCACCACCGCGGGCGGTTTTTTCGCGGGTGGAATCGGCGGGGTTGGCAGTTTGGCCGTCCCGGCAGGGCTGCCTCCCGCTCCCGGCCCCAGCGATCCTTCCGCGGCACCGAACCAGGCGCCCGCCCTTAATGGTGCCGCTCGACGGGAAGCCGCGGCCTCTGCCGGCACTGATTTCTTTGCCGTGCGCAGCGCGGGCAACAAGTTCGATATCGCCTTGCCCACAAGCTCCCCGCCCCCCACCACCGCGGATGATGGCATCGCGCTGGCGCTGCCATCACCCACCACGCCCCAGACGGCCACTTCGTTGGCTTTTGGCGGCCGACGCGCAGGTGGCGGTGGCGGTGGAGGTGGAGGTGGAGGTGGAGGTGGAGGTGGATTCGGGGGCGGGGGCGGGGGCAACCGAGCCGATTACGCCGCCCTTTCCGGCCGTCCGGGCAACGTCCCGGCGGCCGGGGTGGAGCTTGGGACCGCGCCCCCGACCGACCTGAACATGGGTGCGCCCGCCATACCGGCCCCGGCCGTGGTGAACGGCAATTTTGATTTCGGCTTGGTTGGCAATGCAAAACCGTCGGAAGCCAAAGCTCCCCAGGGTCCGTCGGGCGACCGTATCGCCGACAAGGAAAGTCTCGGCTTCCAAGGGAACGTGACCCGCAACCAGCCCGCCACCGACTTGTATTTCGACAACCGCGCCGTCGATGAGTTGTCGGCGGCGAAGCTTCGCGCACCAGGGGGGATCAAGAAAGACTCGATCGTGGTGCTGGGCGACCGGCCGGTCTTGGGAAGAGTATTCGAGAACGCAGGCCCAATGGGTGGGGTTCCCACCGCCGTCCCCGCCGGCGAACTTCCGCGCGCCAGCACCTACGAGGAAGCGCGAAATTACGTTAATCGCGACGTGGTCACCAATGGCGGCCAATTTACCCGTTACAACCTGGCATTCGACCGCGCCGGGCGCAC
>CAIYZC010000358.1 GCA_903930565.1 uncultured Pedosphaera sp. | reverse complement strand
GGGAGAAACATCGGCTTGATGCCATGTTGAATCTAGCGATGCGTGACGCTCGGTTTTTGATTGATGCTAGTGAGCTTGACCGCGACCCACGGCTACTGGGTGTTGCAAATGGTGTCGTGGATCTAAGAACTGGCGAGTTGCGGCCCGACAGCAAGCATGAATACGTTCTAAAACGATGCGATGTTGTTTACAACTCCACTGCAGCGGCACCAAGGTGGTTTCAGTTTATTGAGGAAATCACCTCGTCGCCCAGCGCTCCCAATGATGGAAGGGTAACTTTTGATAGGCGTCCGCATCTGTCTGGGTACTTGCAAAAGGCCCTCGGTTACAGCCTGACCGGAAGGGTAAATGAGCATGTCATGTTTATAGCGATTGGTCGAGGCGCAAACGGCAAGAACGTTTTGCTTGACACATTCAGGGCGGTTAGCGGCGAGTACTGTGAGACCATTGCACCGGAAGTCCTGATGTCAACAAAATCCGAAAGCAACGCCGAGCAAGCCAGCCCTAGCACCCGCAAGTTGGCGGGAGCGCGGTGTGCGATCAGCAGCGAAAGCAAAGACGGGCAGCGTCTGGATATTGCCGTTGTAAAACGGCATACAGGGGGAGGATCGTTGACAGCGCGGGGGCTGCATGAGAACCCCATGACCTTCGATATAACGCACAAGCTTTGGCTAATGACCAATCACACACCTCGTGTAGATCACATGGACGAGGCCACCAAGGGCCGTCTGCATCTTATTCCCTTCGACATGAAATGGAATCGCCCCGGCGAAGTGCGACCAGACCCATCGTTGCCAGATGCTGATAAGGGATTGATGGATCGTCTACTAGCCGAGAAGGAAGGAATCTTGGCATGGTTGGTCGCTGGCGCGGTCAAATACCACGCGGAAGGTTTAATCCCGCCTGATGAGGTTGTTGGGTTCACGCAGACTTACATTGAGTCTCAAGACATGCTGGGGCGGTGGCTCAAGGAGGTGTGCGTGGTGTGTCCGATTGATAAGGGACATACCGCTGCGGAACTTCTGGCGGGATACAAATCCTATTGCACTCAGGAGGACGAGGAGTCGCAAATTGACCTTGCTACAGCGCTGAGCAAACAGCTAACGGCGCTCGGCTACGACTCAAAGAAGACAAACAAGGGAAAGGTCTTCGGGCTGCGCCTAACTGGAGCAAACGGGGGGTCAACGGAGTGAACCGAGAGACTGCAGGTCGGGTTCGGCGAAGTGATAACAGGTGCTGATACACCTGCAATGGTGACGGAGTGACGCAGGTGACGGTACTTCCATATTTTTCTTCTAGAGACTGTTTTTTGTGTTTATAAAAAGAATACTGAACTATCGTCACCATCGTCACCTCGTCACCGACGCGCTTCCGTTTAGTGTAAGGATCTGTTGACTTGAGTAGCTGGCGCTGACCCTTTCTGGGGTGTGCCGCTGCGCCTCGCAGCCCCATTCCCTGCTCCAAAGTTGTGTTTCCCCACAAGTCTGTTCGCATCCCACCTGCTGGCGATACTCAACTGCTGGAACTGGATCGTGGGATGCTCACAGCCTGTCGGTCACGCACACCCTGTGGGGCAGTGACCTCTGGATTTGACCGCCAAAACCGCTATTACTTGCATAAATGCACTGAAATAACCCTGTCAGATGCACGCAAACACACCATACGACGTACATGCCTGTTCGCATTTTGTTCGCATTTTTGTCTGCCGATGCACCTGATTGTTGCTAAAATATGCCTTGCATCAAGAGTAGGGTCTGGCGACCCCGCCAACCTGCCTATCCGGGCAAGGTGGTTCGCGAAAGCGATGTGGCTTCATCACGAAGCAACCAAGCGGAAGCCAGCCCTCCTCGTGAGGGCTTTTTTCATGGGTGGATTTATTCCAATTGCCTACCCAGACATCCGTCGAAGTGGCTAAACAGGAGCGTGCTATGGGTAAGCTGAACTGCAGCGTTGGAGACTTAGCGATCACCGTCCGATGTGAAGTGCCAGAAAATCTTGGCAAGATCGTGCGGGTCATCGGGTCGAAGGGTGTGATCAAGTGGTCGGAATTCGGGGAGCCGATGCACGTGTGGATCGTCGAGGGCATGACCGGTGAGAAGTCGCTGGTCTACGAGGTCAAGAAGAAGCTTGACCGCCGGAAGTCAGGGCCGTGTCCTGACCAGTTCTTGAGGCGGATAACTCCACCGGATGAGTTGCCGGGTCTCGATAAGCGGAAATCTGACCCTTTGCTGGACATTCTGAACACGCTTGCCAACCACCGTATTGACATCGCGTTCGCCACGACAGAGGACTGTGAGCGGCTTGAAGAACTTGAAACGCAAGCCCCCAAGGAGTCGAAATGACCACGCCCACAAAGTTGAGCAAGGCGACCGAAGGCCACCAGAAGGCTGGATGCACCACCAGCCCCGTTTCCCGTGCCACAGCGCTCTCAACGCCCTCAGGCGGCACTCCTCCCAGCAAGAGGGAAAGGCCGCAACCCAGCGGAAAGATTGGTAGTTTCGATGTGGAGCTATGGAAACAGGTCGGCTTCCGGTTTCGACATCAGGCCCAATACCCGGGTCATTTCCTGTGGTGGGGTAGAGCCTCTTTTGACGGAAAGAGCTTCACGATCATGTTGAGCGTTCACGAGAAGACCGATGACGAGGAGGCGAGAGTTGCGTGCATTGGGGCCGTTGGCAGCAGCGCTACGAGGGATCATGAAAATCATGCGGTATCCCAGCATGACGCCGTTAGATGGTTCTCCAGAGTGTCACCGGAATTCGCGTCGCGGTGGTCTTCTCTGCCCAGCGAGTCACGTTGAAATGGAAGGTCTCAGTCCCGAAGTCTGCACATCAAGCTTGAAAGGAATCCGCCGCCAGGATGGCAGCGGATGTTTCGCATCCCTGTGCGACGTAATTTGCAATCACGCTGTAGGCGGTGCAGCTAGCACATGCCGCATCGGTCAACCACGACACCCTCGTTGTCGGACAGGAGGATCACCATGAGTACGTTGGAGCAGGATCTCAAGCGGGAAATCGCGCATCTGGAGTCCCTTGATTCGAACAATCCATTCGTAGCCATGCTGCGGCGGCAGCTAAGCGATATCGAGAAGGGGACGCCAAGCAATCTGGACAGGTGGCAGACTCAAGCGGTGCGGCGAGGAACGCCGATCACAGATACAACTCCGCTTGATCTCCAAAACTTGCCTTTTGACCCAGCGGACATAGCCAGCCGGGAGTCACCTTCCAGCACAGAAAGTCAGGCGAAACTTCCAACCGGGGGGCGCAGCACGGAACCGCCGAAGGAGTTAGCGCAGCCGCCCAACGCGGATCAGGACGAGTACAACCAGTGGATGGCGGGGCTGACAGAACTGCAACTGGACAAGCTGGCACACAACCTAAGCCTGATGATGAAAGCCGCTGGCAAGCGGGACTCTCAATCCAGCGCGGAGACGAGCGACCAAGCGACAGCGGAGTAGCCAATACTCAGGGCAACCTGATCGGGATCTTCAAGAGCACTCCGTGTGTTCGTACATTCCGTGTCATGGACACCAACGGTTTATACGGGGGAGTGATTGAACGGGCATACGCAAAGTCGAACCGCCGGAAGCAGCACGGATCCGCCGAAAGGGTAGTTGCCCTCGCGGCGAGCAAGTATGGAGCCGGATTGAAATTACAGCCCGCTCTTCTTGAGCAACTCGGAAGGTTTCATGCCGAGTGCAGCGGCGACCTTGATCAGGTTGACGATGGTGGGATTGTGCTCACCACGTTCGATACCGCCCAGGTAGGATCGGTCAATGTCTGCGGCGTGAGCCAAACCCTCTTGCGACACTCCAGCGCTTCCACGAGCCGTCCTGATCGTCTCGCCAATGGCGACGAGCGCTGGATTTCCCGAGTGAAGTGGAGACGGCTTTGCCATGCCGCCAATGTCCTAGATTGGCGGATCAAACACCACGGGATACAATACCCCAAAGAGTTGCTTAATTGGATGATTCAATGAAATCAGCAACCGCTCAGGCTACCAGCCCATCCCTCGAAACAGAGGCTTCTTGGCGACGCGAAGCATGTTCCTCGATACACGCCGAGTTTCCCGCACCGTTGCCATGTAGTGACGCATATCTTGCGAGACGAGATTGCCGAGGTGTCGACATGAATCGCAATCGCATTGGTCGTCGAGAACTCTCGGCGTGGCTTTCAAAAATTGGCATATTCGCCGTTGTTGTAATAGCACTGCTTACGCCACTTGAAGTGGATGCACGAGGGCCAAGTAAAAAATCCTCAAGTACCGAATCCACTCAGAACTCCGAGCAAACTTTGATGGCGACGCCATTGAAAATTGATCACGATTGTCAACCGAATAGTTTTGGCACCAAGCTTTATCTCAAGACGCTGAATGATGATGAGACGAAGCGCTTTTGGTTGGGGCAACGCTACGCCGTTGAACGCACATACAAGGAAACAGTTGAAGCCGCTCGTCTCCGGCGACTCAGCGACGCGGCGGACGCAAGAATTTCCGCGATAGAAACTCAGCGTGATGCTGCGAATATGGCCTCAATAGGACTCAGACCACTCCAGTTTCCAGAGCTTGATCAATTCGTGAAAGACAGCAACGCCTCTCTCCAGCAACTCGATGCGGAGATAGCGAGGAACAACTACCAGTGGTTCCAGAAGTGCTACCGCTTCGCGGATGAACGAAGCAGGTAACGCAATCGAGGCAGCGTTCAGCGCTGACTGAACATGGAAGTTTTAGTCTTAAACGTAAAACGATTTGCATGTAAACGCATGTGGCATCAGAAAGTTTTGATTCAGGTTGTGTTGCATCCTCACAGGTCAGGAAATAGGGGCGTTAAATGAGATGGATTCTGTTGGCGGTTCTTTCCTTCCCGACGATTGCTAACGCACAACCCGCTAGCGTGCAGATCAATGTAGGTCGAGCGACATCATGAAAAGTCGGATGTATTGCGTGCTTACGGCGAGTTTGCTAGCCGTCGCTGCGTGTAGTTCGTATGCGAGCAGGCTAGATGACATTGAAGACCAACTTGATGATATGGAGTACATGAATGAACTTCGCCAACTCCAAGAAACGCAGCGTCAATTAAATAAATCTCAACGTGGTCGGAGTTCTCGTCCAAGTACGTGGCAAGAAATTGCGAAGGGAACAGACGGAACGTACTACTCGATCGACACGGCAACGATCAAAATGATCAAGGGTAATGTTTCATTTGTTTATGATGCGTCAGGCAATTTTCCGCGCTATCACAACAACGTAGTCTATTTCGGTTCGTTTATTACAGCGGAAATCAACTGTCGAGCCAGAACGATCAAACGGGTGAGTGCAGTTTTGTTCTCAAAATCGAACCAAATTGTTGGGGACGTTAACTACGCCGCGACGCCATATTCACTTGGCTCAAACACGGTCGAGGCGGCGTTCGCAAAATACCTGTGCCGATAGTGCATTCATGTTGGATCGTCCCGACATCGCCATGCGCAGCCATGCATTCGATTTGTAGCGTCTCCGCTCTTGCATAACTGGTAATCGAACATACCCAAGGACTTGCTCCATGACTTTTCATCGATATATCGGCGGACTCCTGAACGTCGGATTGCTCTTGACTACTTCTCTTTGGATGCATGACGGCTATGCGATCGATGTACACAGCATTAACACGAAAGGTGAACTGACGTGTGCACACGGGGTTGCGATTCTCGGAGATATAAGGGCTGGCGACACAGAGAAATTTAGGAAAGCGATCAACTCCTATCCAAGAACTCCAGAGAATGCAAAATGTGTAACTGGAAGGCCCGTCGTTCATCTTGACAGTACTGGCGGCGACGTTCAAGAGGCGATCAAACTTGGTCGATTCATTCGTGCAAACGGAATGAGTACGGGGGTTTATCCAATCCACCTTGTTACGAAGGGCGGCGAATTGGATATTGACTCCAGTAAAGACGGCGAGTGCCTCAGTTCTTGTGTGTTTGTATTGGCAGGAGGGTTGAGCAGAAGCGTGCCGGACTCCGGTGCGATAGTTGGAATACACCGCCCGTATTTCACTGAAGTGCAGGGAAGTCCATCCACCGCCGATATCAAGGCATCGCGCGACAAGTTCAACAAGGAGATTCGGGAGTATCTCGAGGAGGTTGATATAAATCCAGCCCTGCTGGACGACATGCTGTCGGTGTCACCTGAAAAAATTCGAATCCTCACGAAGCCCGAGCTTGAGCGCTATCGCTTGTCTGTTGATGATGCAAATTTCAACGAATCCGATGTCGCCAAGACGGCACGAATGTGGAACCTGACCAGTGCTGAGTATAGAAAGCGGGATCGAAATGCCCATGCAAAGTGCGATTCAAACAAGAGCGGGGAGGGCACCTACTGCTACCAAGCGTACATTGTTGGTATTTCGGTGCAGGACATCAAGTTGCGGTATCAGCGGGCATCCAGCGTCTGCAATCAAGCCGATAAAGAGGCGGTACAAGCTTGCAGAAGAGAGGTCATCGTACTCGGCAAGTAGATCTGCACTGAGAGCGTCGATCCCGTGAACTCGGACTCTGGGTCATCCGGGCGATTATCTCGGCTCCTAGCGTCACACATGAGCTTATACGCCCACGGTGGCGCTCACAGCGCCATATTGATCGGCTTGTTTCCCGAAAAATATATACCCCCCCCACCCGTTTGAATAGAAATCAGACGGGGGGGTGTTTCCCTGAGACAACCGCACCAGTTCCCGGATTTCGATGCCCTCGGGCGAGCAAATTTGAGTGCATGGTGCAGCCGAAGGGAAGCCGTCACTTTAGGGGGGTACGGGGTGGGTGGGGTCAGACGGGGCGCATAGTCGGTGGTTGTGCAAATCTCTCGATCTTGGAGTCCCCCTCTGTTTTGACCCTCTCGGTCTGGCGACTTTCGGGCGACTTCGTTGATTGCTGCTAATGTTAGTTGACTGGAATCGTGCACCGAGACGTCACCTAAGTTATTGAGAAATATATGATTTTACTTAGCGCACTTGCATGGGGTGCAAGGGGTCGCGAGTTCGAATCCCGCCGTCCCGACCAATAAAGACGCGGCTCTCAGGCCATAAGCTTGAGGGCCGTTTGCTTTTCTAAGGCGACTTTCGGGCGATTTCATGCTGCCTGACGCCTCAGAATTGTCAGCGTAGGGGTCTGTCCACCCGTTGACGCGATCTTGTTGGCGGCAGCGATCAACTGCGCGAGTTCCGACCCGGAGTAGTGGGTCGTGACGCTTCCGGACTTGTGGCCCAGAAGTGCCTGTCGATCTTCAAAGGTGACGCTCGCCGCCTTGAGTCGTCTACCAAACGAATGTTTAAGATCATGAATTCGGACGCTTTTGAATCCCGGATGCGGCTCAGAGCGAAACTCTGCGCCAAACCTCTCGGCTGCACGGAGTCTGGCAGATCGCCAAGCCGTGTCGTTCATCCTGTGGAGCGTCCTGCCTTCATAAGGGAAAACAATTGACCTCGCTTTACCCTTGGCCTCGTCCCGCAGTTTGCGCTGATTGTCGATGATCGACTTGGCTACGTCGTTCAGGATGACCACCCGCTCGTCGCCGTTCTTGACTCCGGAGTTCTTCTGCCTCCCACCGAAGTCGGGCGGGATGATGAAGACGCTGGTGTCGAGTTCCGGTACAACGACCTCCCAATCCCACGAGAGTTTGCAGACTTCTTGTTCGCGGCATCCTGTGTTCACCTTGAACAAGGCCATGGCCTTGAGGTGGTCTGGAAGTTCCGAGAATAAAAGCCTCTGCTCGTCCCATGAGAGGGGGTAGGGGGCGCGTTTGGTCTTCGCCTCATCCATCATAGTGATCGACGGCACGGCGTCGAGCCATGGGCGTTTCTGCTCATCGCGCCACTTGCGGTGGCAGACGTTCATGACGCGCATGACGCGCTGCAGAGCGATGTTGATCGTCCGGTTGGATACGGGCTTCTTCGGCTTGCCATTGTGATACTTACCGCCTTTCTTCATCCAAGCAATGAACGGCTGGAGCGTTTCGTCATCGACGTGCGTGAGGGGCAAGTCTCCGACGAAGGGAACTAGCTGTTCAAGGTACGTCGCAGTCAGGGAGATCGACGGCTGGTCGCTCACCTCATGCAAGTACCGAGTTACGGCCTCGCGGAACGTCCTTGTCAGACGCACACCATAGATCGTTTGCTGCCGCAGATTTTCTAGGCGGTGGATCAGGTATTTTTCGGCTTCCTGCCGCGACCCTATTCCCGTGCTTTCGTGAATTCTGTGACCGTTGACTATCTTGTTGATGCGCCAGATGCCGTTCTGTTCGTAGAGTCCGGTGATGCTTTTGCGAGCCATGATGAGTTTCCTTGTTCATGGCGACGCTCGATGCAGATGCCATTGTGTAGGTGGATTTGCATCTACACAACAGCTTTGATGTTCTTGTGATTATTTTGACTTGTTAGCGTGCCTTTCCCGCTTAATTGGTAATCCAAAAACGATTGAATGGTCGGGGTGGCACTCACTCTGATTGAGTTGTCTGCGGTCTCGGGACACAAGAGGCTATCGATGCTCAAGCGGAACCACCACCCGAACGCGATGCTCCTCGCCCAGAAGCTTGGATGATCCTGTCCTGCGTTTAAACACCGCACACCACGGTATAGATCTGCGTTTAGACGTTCGAGAAGCGCAAATTGCACACTATTTGTTGTTTATTCATAGTTTATGCCTATTTATTAACGCTTAATGATAGGTATGATATTATTCGGATACTTTCTCAATGTGTACAGCGGCTAGCGACGTTGTACGTCACTGTTAATAGCCCAGTGGCGTTTAGGAAACAGCCCGGATAGCGTCCGGATGCTAATTTGGGGGTGCCTTACGGAGCGAGTTCCGGATGGTATAAAAATCATGCTGAAGTCCCCCGCATGATAGGGAAAGAGGCTTGTACCAAGCACGCGCTTGAAGTACAGGCCTTTTCTTTCGGAAGGCAAGCGCTGCAACAGCAGGAGCCTTTCTCATGATCTCAAATAAAGATCGATTAGTACGCGAACGCGAAATTCTTTTTGGCAATCCGCGTGCAATCCCGCCAACACCTCCAATAATCCCTGTCAGTCGAAGACAGTTTCGGCTACTTGTCGAAAACGGACGTATCCCAAAGCCGATAAAAATCAGTGAACGCTGTGAACTCTGGCGCATGTCAGACCTCGAGGCTTTCGTCGAAAACGGGGAGGGCCAGAAATGAAAAACGCCCCGATCCAAACCACGAACCGGAGCGCCCTAGACAGCCCCAATTTTACTCGGGCTGCGAATGCCCGTAAACCTTTCGGAGACCAACTGAAAGATGCGCCAGCAAGAGCGGTGATAGGGAGACTTCCAATCACCCTTGCCGATTGGCATATCCGCAAATTGACGGAGGCAAATCATGTCTGATCCCCTTGCTGATTCTGTTGTCCTTGACCGTGCGCGGCGATATGCCGAGCCTAGCAACTCACCCCCGGATGATCGTGCGGCGGCAAGCGAACAGTCAATCCTCGAACAGGTTGACCATACCGACGCCGGAAATGTTGCTGTCCTCTATAACCTCACCAATGGAGATTTGCGCTATGTCTATGAGCGCAAGCAGTGGATCATTTGGGAGAAGAACCGGTGGCAAGTGGATCGCGGCAACGCGGCAGCGCATCGGAAGATGCTCGAGGTGTCCGCCCATCATAGAGGGCTGGCGGACAGGCGTCTTAAAGAAGCCGAATCCGCAGGTGATTCTGGGCAAGCGAACAACCTGCGAAAGGCGGCAGATGCTTCACTGCAGTGGTCTACCAAGTGTCGGGATAAGCATCGGCTTGATGCCATGTTGAATCTTGCGATGCGTGACGCCCGGTTTTTGATTGAAGCCCGGGAACTTGACCGCGCCCCATGGCTGCTGGGTGTTGCAAATGGTGTCGTAGATCTAAGAACTGGCGAGTTGCGGCCCGACAGCAAGCATGAATACGTTCTAAAACGATG